>JAKAVC010000042.1 GCA_021817345.1 Deltaproteobacteria bacterium
CAGGCTTGCTCACTCTCGCCTCCGGCCAGCCGCAGATCGAGCACCACCCGGCGGCCGTCCGCGCACACGCCCAGCGTGACCAGCACCGGCACCCGCACGCGCTTCTTGCCGATCCTCACCCGCGGATACCAGCCGTCCAGAAACAAGTACCGAATCTTCAGCTCGCCGAGATCACGTTTGGCCCAGGCCTCGAAGTCTTCGCGCAGCCGCCCGACCAGACGCGACACGGCGTCCTTCGACAGCGGCGCGCCACGCAGCAGCGGCGAAAGCGCTCCGCGCAGCCGGCGCGTATTGGTGCCGCTCAGGTAGACCCCCAAAATCGCCTCGTCGACCCGCTCGGTGCGCCGCTGGTAGCGTGGCATGATCTGGCTGCGCCACTCGCGGCCGTGGCCCTGTGCGTCTTCGATCCGCGCCCGCGGCATCGCGATCGTCGTCGCTCCAAGACTCGTGCTCAGCGTGCGCTCACGCTTGCCGTGCCGGTATCCAGCCCGAACCGCCCCCACACGTTGCGACCGGGCGGCGCCCAACGCCGCCTCCAGTTCCTCATCGACGATGGCCTCGATCACGGCCCGGATCCGCTCCCGCATCAGACCCTCGAGCGCGCCTTTTCCTGGCCCAACGCTCCTGCTATCCCTCTCCATGGCGTCATCCTCCGGCACCCGCCGCCAAGCGGGTGCGAGTTGTGGCTCAACTCGCCGGATCTTGACGCCTTTTCACTTTTCCACCAACTTCGCGACACTATCGACCCAGTCGGCTTTGAAGTGTATTACTTTCAAGCAATCTGTCGACGCTTTGCAGATCTCTACTTATCACATAGTACAGGAACATCTCTGATGGCGCTTGGCCCGCGGCATGGGCGCTATCTGCCCACCAATCCTTCCACGCACTCGCATCCTTCAAAGGATGTTCGAGCCCGTACTTCTCGTAGGCAGCCTGGGTCATTCGCTTCGCGCCTTCGCGGCTGAGGTCGAAGACGCCAGCCAGTCGGACGAAGTACACGCGATCACACTGGCCGAAGATCGCCAGCCGCAGGTCTTGCGCGCTCAGCGGAGTGCCAGCTTCATTGATGCGACGAAAGATCTCAAGGCGGAGTCCGAGCTCTAGGTTCGACGGCAGCACGATCAGGTTCAGGACATACCGTTTGATGCCCTTCTTAATTTCCTCTGGTAGCTCACCAAAGGGGCGGCCCTGAATCAGCGGGCCTACATTCGGTGCGTATTCGACTTCGTCCTCAGTGGCGAGGGCAAAATTTCCTCTTATGAAATCGCCGATTGTTGATAGACGTTGCTGACCGTCCACAACCTCTCTTCTTTCGGTGTTTGTTCTGTTGTCGATCTCGGGATAGACGATCAGAGGAGGAACCGTCATGTTGTTGATCAACGAGTCAATAAAAAGAGACCTTTTGGCAAGGTCCCATTCGGACGAATCGCGCTGATAGTCAGGAATGTAGATTGTGCCGTCCTCAAGCTGGCTAAGCAGCGACTCGACATTGAGGGCTTGGGGCAGGGTCTGGCCCCTGACTCGCGGTTGAAACGCTGACGGCTGTGCGTTCTCCATTTTGCGCTCCTCTCCGTTTCAGGCGCCTAAAAAAGCCAAAAACGACTCTATCAAAATGTGTGCACAAAGTTCACACGCACACTTTTTCGATCTTCCGGGAAAGGCAAGGTCTTACCCCGGACCGCGCGGCACGCGGCGGGAAATCGCGCCCAGATGCGATCTTATCCGACTCTGGTTTCTCACGTCAGACTCTCGGCACTCTCGTTGCTCTGGTATCTGCTCGTCGTTGGGCGGCGGTGAGGTGAGAGTGATGATCATCTCGGAGCCGAGCGATGCAACAACTCGATGATGACGCCAGCGGACACGAATTCGTAACCATTCCTGAACTCGCCAGATTGGTCCGCCGTAATCGCAAGACCGTTTACAACTGGATCACCGGCGGGCAAATCGGCGAAGCCGATGGGCTCTTCGTCGTGCTCGGGCGTATGCTAATCCATTGGCCTACGTTTCGAGCCAGGCAGTTCAAGCCGCGCGAGAAATTGCGCGGCCAGCTGCCCGATTACGACGAGGAGGTGACAAATGGCCTGGTTGGAAAAGGACCGACACGGCCGGCTGCGTCTCGCGTTTAAGTATTACAACGGCGAGACGTACCGGGAACCGCTCGGGGTCGAGGCGAACAAGCGCACCCGCGCCGATGCCGAACGACTCAGAGCAACAATCCAGCTCGAACTCACGGCGGGAACATTCGATTATGCTCGGCGATTCCCGAACAGCTCGCGAGTCGCCGAGCTCGGCATGAAGCCCGCGCAAGAGAGGCGCGATGAGAACCTTCAGGAGTTTGGCCAACGCGCATGGTTGGCGGAAAAGAAGACCGACGTCAAGCATTCGACCTTGGTCTATTACTCCGAGGTGTTCAACGCGCACGTCCTGAATTCGGATATCGGCAGGAAGCTGCTTGCCGAGATCGGCGACGAGGACATTAACCGCTGGAAGCTTGAGATGGAGACCAAGCGCACGACCCAGGGCGAGCCCTTGAGCACTAGGCGGAAGAATATGGCGCTCGACGTGCTCTGCCAAATTCTGCGGCTTGCGAAACGACGCGGGCTGACAAGCGACAAGCTTTTGATCGACACGAAGCCGTTCAAGAACGAGGAGAACGAGGGCGAAGTGAACCCGTTCTCGGAGGAGGAAATCGAGAGCCTGATCGCTGCGGCCCAGCCGTGGGAGTGTTCGCTTCTAACGGTCTGCTTCTTTACCGGGATGCGTCGCGGCGAGGTCTTCGGCCTGCGCTGGTCCAGTATCTTCTTTGACCGCGATCGAATCCTGGTGCGAAGCAGTCTCACGCGTCACGGGGAAAGCTCGCCGAAGAGTAAGAGCAGCACCCGATATATTCAGATGCTGCCGCGGGTTCACGAGGAGCTTCTCAAGCAGCGCGACCGCGTGAAGCTACGCAGCGAGTACGTTTTTCCGAATCGCGAGTGGAAGGCGCTCAACGTGAACTGGGTGACGAAAGTGCTCTGGCCAAGGATCGTCAAGCGAGCGGAGGTCGCGTACCGGCCGCTGATGCAAACGAGGCACACCTACGCGACCCTGATGCTTCAGAAGGGCGCGCCGATCGACTGGCTGCAGAAGCAGATGGGCCATCGAAATCTCCAGATGCTGATCCGGCATTACTGGCGCTGGATCAATCCCGGCGAGCTAAGCCGCGAAGCTCTGGCGAGGCTGGAAACCGTGCGATCACCCTCAATTCAACCCCACCCTGGCCCCACCCCGAGCCATTTTAGGGTTGTCGGCGAATCTAAAACGCCATGATAAAGTCAGAAAAACCCTTTATTTTGGCGGAGAGGGAGGGATTCGAACCCTCGGTACCGGTTACCCAGTACGCCAGATTAGCAATCTGGTGCCTTCGACCACTCGGCCACCTCTCCGTGCGGGGCGGGTTAGGGGATTGTTTAACATAGGTTCGTGCCGCGCAAGACTCGCGCGGATTCGTCGGCGGACAGCTCGGTGAAATCGGCGTGCATGTCTCGAAAGTGCTCCGTCTCCGGCGAGCGCCCGCGCGGTGCGTTTGCGCCAAATCAGGCTGGCGCACGACTTGGTCGAGATGGAGTGGCGGCACAGCCGGCGCCTCGGTGCGCGAAGTGATGCGAGCGTCAATCGCGGGGCGCCGCTTACACTCGCAGCCGGCGGCTCACGGATGGTCGCCGTTGGACGTGAACTTGATGGCGTAGGTGTCCATGTAAAAACCGCCGTGCCCGGGCGTACCGAGCATCCCGCTGCCGCGCCATACCGCGCCGTAGGTGTCTTGCATCTGCTGATCGAGGGTTTCGTCCGCGGTCTGGTCCGCTTCATCCTGGACTCGATCCGCCACTTCGATCGAGTTTTGGCGGTTTTCCTTTTGGGCCTTGCTGTAGTTGATTAGAAGCGCGTCCGCTCCGGTCTCGCAGGCGCGGTTCTTGAGCTTCCGCAGGAGTTCCTGCTCCTGGCCCTGTGAACCAGCCCATCCTTCCACGATCGCCAGTTCGACGAAGTGGCGTTTCGGTCTCTTGGTCAGGACCGGCATCTCGCAACCGGGTCCCTTAGACGCCAGAAACGGGCGCATCTGCGAAACCGAAACATTGATAGCCTGGTGGTTGGTGGTTGCGCAGCCCTCAAGTGCGAGAGCCGCAGCCAAAATGACAATTGCCCTGGCCACACGCGCGCGCATTTCTCAACCTCTCGCTGTTCCTCCCGCAATAAAATTACCACAGTGCGGGCGCGTGTTACGATGGTTTCGGCCAAGGCGCAAGGTTGCGCCATTGGCGTGGACGCATCGCTTTGCGCCGCGTATCGTTGAGGCGCCGCGCGCAAGGGAGGGTCTCCGGCCAATGCAGATCAAACGCATCCTCGTTCCGACCGACTTTTCCCGCTCTTCGCTCAAGGCCGTCGATTACGCGGTCGACCTTGCGAAACAGAACCAGGCGGAGCTCATCCTGGTCCACATCATCGAGCCCATGAGCTATGCGGTGCCGAGGTATCTTCCCGAGCCAACCGCGCTTCTTGAGGAGCAGCGAAAGCGGGCGCAGGACGCGCTCGATCGGCTGACTGAGCGCGTGAGCGCGCGCTATCCGCGATGCCGCTCGGAGGTGCATCTGGGTGTCGTTTACCAGCGTATCGCCGAACTTGCGCGCACGCTCAAGGCGGACCTCATCGTTATCGCGACACACGGCCGCACCGGCCTTGCCCATATGCTTATTGGCTCGGTCGCGGAGCGGGTCGTCAGGATGGCGGCGTGTCCGGTGCTTACCGTGAGAAGCCCGCTTCATCCCGCCGTCTCCGCGACGGGGCGGCGCGGCTTGCGGTCCGGCGAGGCGGGGCGAAAGTAGCGCCGTCGGCGCGCGTCATCGTACCCGCGAATAGAGCATCAGGATTCCCAGCACGTACGCGAGCACCATCAGCGCGCTGCCTGGCTCGAGCAGCGCGTAGCGCCGTTCCGCGCGATACACGATCCCGGATAGTCCGAGCGTCGTCATCACGATTGCGAGCATCCCGGTGATCACGTGCGTCGGGTCCGCGACGGAAAAGACAGAGACCCCAGGATGTGCCAGGTCGAGCACCAGGAATATAGCCATGTTGAACGATACCGAACCGAAGAGGTTTCCCGCCGCCAGGTCAAAAGCTCCCATCCGTACCGCTGAGAACGAGGTCGCCATCTCGGGAAGCGTGGTTACGAGGCCGACCAGCCAGGTCCCGATGAAGGTTGTGCCGAGCCCGGTCAGGTCGGCGAGCCGTCCGGCCGAGGCCGCGAGAACCGGCGCGGCGATCAGGATGGCCGCGGCGCCGGCTGCGAACTCGAGCAGCGAGCGCTTGAGCGATATGCGCGCGGCCCGGACCTCGGCCGGTTCGGGCCCGCTTTCAACCTCGCGCAGGCCGTTGCGATAAACCGCGCGCGTGCCGCCGATGTAGACCAGCGCGAGCAGGAGCGACTCGGGCGTGATCCCCGCGAACGTCCAGCGCGGACGCGCCATCACAAACACCGCCGCCATCGCCGTCATCAGGATCGCAAGGCATGCCGCCAGCGTGTTCTCGAAAGTCGCTTCCTTGAAGATCCGGCCACGCGGCGGCACCAGGTCCAAAACGGCGAGGACCAGCATGTTCGCCAGGCCCGCGCCGAACAGGTCGCCGATCGCCAGATTCGGTTCGTCGAAGCGAATCGCTGATACCCCCGTGGCAAGCTCAGGCATCGAGGTCGCAATCGCAAGCATCACCGAGCCGATCCACACCTGGCCGATCCCGGTCGCTTCGGCGATCGCGTCCCCGCCCCGGGCGAGCGCCGTCCCGGCAGCGATTATGACAACCGCCGCAGACAGGAAGATGACGGTCGTTGCGAGCAGGTTCGTCTGAAACATTGAGAATTACTCTGTATCAGGAAACGGCGAGACGAAGTAACACGACGGTCCGCCGAGCTTGAGTGGGGGGCGCGGTTTCATGGCTTCATCATAGAGCTTGCCTTTTGCCACGATTTCCTCGGACCAGCTCATTGCGGCACTCGCATAAAGGCTACCCGGGATGGACGCGGACGACGGCCGGAACACACCATGGCATGCCAAACCGCTCGACGCGGTCGCCGCCGAACTGGGCGCCGATCCGGTGCGTGGAATCGCGCGCGACGAGGCGGCGCGCCGTCTTGGCCACTTCGGTCCCAACCGGATCGAAAGCGCCAAAACCGTTTCGGCGTGGATGATTTTTCTCGGCCAGTTCGCAAGCGTCGTCATCTGGGTGTTGCTCGGCGCAGCCGCGGTTTCCGCCACGCTGGGCGAACTCGGCGACGCAATCGCGATATTTGCGATCGTCGTCCTGAATGCGATCGTCGGCTTTGTCCAGGAATACCGGGCCGAGCAGGCGGTTGCGGCGCTTGCCCGGATGGCCTCGCCGCGGGCGCGCGTGATACGCGAGTGCCGCGCCGAGGTCCTTGCCGCCACGGAAATCGTTCCCGGCGACCTGCTTCTGCTCGACGAGGGCGACCTGGTTGCCGCCGACGCGCGGTTGGTTGAGTCCTCGAGCCTCCGCACCAACGAGGCCGCTCTTACCGGCGAATCGACGCCGGTAGAGAAGCGCACCGGCGAACTTGCGCCGGACACTCCGCTCGCCGACCGCGCCAACATGATCTTCATGGGCACGAGCGTGGTCGGCGGAACGGGCCGGGCGCTGGTGGTCGCGACCGCCAGGCGAACGGAGTTCGGCAGGATCGCGCAACTGCTCGAGACTGCCGAGAGCGGCACGACTCCGCTGCAGCGCCAGCTCGATCAGGCGGGCAAGCGCCTTCTCTGGGCCTCGCTCGCAATCGTTGTGATCGTCTTCGCGCTGGGCGTGCTCAGGTCCGTCGGGGTGTTTGAAATGTTCCTCGGCGCGGTAAGCCTGGCGGTTGCCGCGATTCCCGAGGGACTGCCCGCAGTGGTGACGGTGGCGCTGTCGCTCGGAGTGGCGCGGATGGTGCGCCGCAACGTGTTGGTGCGCCGGCTCCATTCAGTCGAGACGCTCGGATGCGCGACCGTTATCTGCACGGACAAGACCGGAACGCTGACGGTTGGGCAGATGACCGCGCGCCGGCTGATGACGCCCGCCGCCGTGTTCACCGTGACCGGTGAAGGATACTCCAGAGAAGGCGCGATTTTTGCCGACGGAGTTGAACGCTCGGCAGCCGAGGACCCGGAACTGTATCGGCTGCTCAGGGCCGCCGCCGGATGCAACGAAGCGCGCCTTGCCGAGCGCAACGGCGAGCCCTACGTGGTCGGCGATCCGACGGAAGGCGCGCTTTTGGTTGCGGCGGCCAAGGGCGGCTTCGACTCCGCCGGGCTCGAGGAGGCGATGCCGAAAATCGGCGCGCTACCGTTCAACTCCGAGCGCAAGCGCATGACCGTGGTAAGGCGCCAGGGCGAAAGCGCGCTGGTTCTCGTCAAGGGTGCGCCGGAGGTGGTGCTCGCGCGATGCACCCATATTGCGGACGGAGATGGCGCGCGGGAGATGTCCGAGGCCGATCGCGCGAAGGTGCTCGAAGCCAACGCGATCATGGCAAATGAGGCGCTCAGGGTGATTGCATGCGCCGAGCGCGTCTTCGAACGGCATCAGGCGGTTCCCGAATCGCAGGACCAAATCGAGAGCGACCTTGTTTTTCTCGGGCTTTTCGGCCTCCAGGACCCGCTACGCGCCGAGGCGCGCGAGGCGGTGCGCAAATGCAAGCGCGCCGGAATCCGGGTCGTGATGATAACCGGCGACCATCCCGACACCGCCCGCGCGATCGCGCGCGAAATCGAAATCCTCGGGCACGGCGACGAAGTCCTGGCCGGCGCCGACCTTTCGCGCATGTCCGATGACGAATTTGCCAGGCACGTTCCGATTACCGCCGCCTACGCGCGGGTTACGGCCGAGGACAAGTTGCGCATCATCCGGGGATGGAAAAAGCGCGGTGCGGTCGTTGCGATGACCGGCGACGGCGTCAACGATGCGCCGGCGCTGAAGGAAGCCGCGATCGGGATCGCGATGGGAATCACCGGCACCGAGGTAACCAAGGAAGCCGCCGACGTCGTCATAACCGACGACAATTTCGCCTCGATCGTCGCCGCGGTCGAGGAAGGACGCGGCATCTACGACAATATCTGGAAGTGCCTGAGCTATCTCGTTGCCGGAAACGTCGCCGAGCTGCTCGTGATGCTGGCGGCGGGGGTCGTCGGATGGCCGCTGCCGCTGCTGCCGGCGCAGTTGCTTTGGATCAACCTGGTGACCGACGGGTTTCCTGCGCTCGCGCTTGCCACCGATCCGATCGAGCCCGACGTGCTGGCGCGCCCGCCGCGCCGGCCCGAGTCGCAGATAATGGACCGCGGGTTCTTCCGCTTTGTGATGTTCCGCGGAATTCTCGCCGCCTCGGTGGCGCTCGCGGGCTTCGCCTACGAACTCCAGATGAGAGGCGACGTCGACGCCGCGCGGGCTTTCGCGTTCACCGCGCTGGTGGTCGAGGAATTGCTCCGTTCGTTCAGCGCGCGCAGCACCACGCGCACCATCTGGGAGGTCGGCCTGCTGACGAATATCCGGCTGTTCTTCGTGGTCGCGGTAAGCTTCGCGCTTCAGCTCGTAATCGTTCGGACGCCGCTGCTCGAATGGGTCTTCGATACGCGCCCGCTTGACCCGGAGCAATGCCTGGTCGCGATCGGCCTCGGCGTGATACCGCTCATCGTCATCCAGACGGCGCGTGCGGCTGCGCGCCGGCGTCTTGCCGCCGCGCGATGATGCGGCGACGGGATTGGTCGCCGCGCTTGTGCATCGACTGGCGGATCCGGTTGTGCAAGTTGTAATAAGCCGCAATCGTTATGCTCGGGGGAACGAGAAGCGATGAAGACGCAGTGGGACAAGGCGAAAGATTACGCGCTCAAGGCGCTGCGCGACCTGATCGGGCTCGACACCAGCAATCCGCCCGGCAATGAGCGAATCGCGGCCGACTATCTGGCGGCGGCACTGGCCCGCGACGGAATCGAAAGCACAGTTATCGAGAGCAATCCCACCCGCGCGAATCTCGTCGCACGCATCAGGGGGCGCGATTCGTCGCAGCCTCCGCTGCTGATCTCCTCGCACACCGACGTGGTGCCGGTCGAGGCCGACAAATGGAGCCGTCCGCCGTTCAGCGCGGATATCGCCGACGGCTGCGTATGGGGCCGCGGCGCGATCGACATGAAGGCGAAGTGCGCGATGGATCTGCTCCTGATGGGCGCGCTCAAGCGCTCGGGCGTTACGCCCAGGCGCGATCTGATCCTGGCGGCGGTGGCCGACGAAGAGGCGGGCTCCGAGTACGGTGCGAAGTTCCTCGTCGAGCGTCATCCCGAACTGGTGCGCGCGGGATTCGTGCTGAACGAGGTCGGCGGTTTCACCGTGCATCTCGGAAGCACGCGCTTTTACCCCATCCAGGTCGCCGAAAAGGGCTTTGTGACCGTGAAAATGACGGTCACCGGGCAGCCCGGACACGGCTCAGTACCGCGCGAGGACACGGCGATTGCGAAGATGAGCGAGCTCATCACGAAAATCGTCAAGACTCCGATGCGCCGGCGGTTTACCCCGCTGATGAAGGAGATGTTCGAAACGCTCGGTATCCCCGCCGACGCGCCTCCCGGAGTGTTCCGCCCGATGCTCTCGAACACCGTAAGCCCCACCATCCTGCGCTCAGGCTACAAGGACAACGTCATCCCGGGCGAGGCGAGCGTTATCCTCGACGGGCGCACGCTGCCCGGCGAGGATCCGGAGAGCTTCATGGCTGAACTGCGGGCGATCGTCGGTTCGGAGCCGAGCTTCGAGCTGGTCAAGACCGCTCCGCCCGCTGAAACCAGCCCCGACACGCCGCTATTCCGCCTGATGAAGGCGAAGCTGGAAGCGGGGGACCCGGGCGCGCGGGCGATTCCATGGATGATTCCGGGGGCGACCGACAACAAATTCTATGCGAAGCTCGGAGCCGCGTGTTACGGTTTTGCCCCGGTCAAACTCGAGCCGCATATTCCGTTCGGTTCGCTCTATCACTCCAACGACGAGCGTTTGCCGGTTGAGGGCTTCTACTGGGGACTTAGGGTCTATGCCGAGGTTGTGCTGAACTTCCTGGAACTCGGCTTCGCGGACGTATTCGAATAGGCCAAATTCGTGCCGCGTTGCGGGCACCGAACTTTGCGGGCTCGAGAAGCCGGGCCGGCCTGTCAGCCTTTAGTATCCGGAATTTTGCACGTCGTTGCTGGCGCTGTTCTCAGGCGTGAAGGTGACGAGCAGGCGCGCGGGATTTTCCAGCGGTACGACGGCGTAATCGGAGATCGGCACGGTATTGACGGTTACGACGGTGCCCTGCGGATCGGTCGAGATATTGCAGTCCTTGAAGATCGAGCGGTCGAACACCACGTGCCGCTGCAGCCCGCGTTCGGGATGCACGCCCTTGAGCAGAAGGGTCAGGGTCGAGTAGCCAGAACCGCTTTCGATGCGCTTTTCGAATTTCACCGGCCGCGTCAGATCGAAGATGACCGAAAGCGGCGGGTCGGAAGAAGCAAGTCGCACGGTCTTCAGCATCGCGGGTCCTGACGGGTCGGCCGTGCCGCTGGCAGTTTTTGCGCTCGGGTCTTTCTGAAGCGCGCGCGAAAGATCGGGAAGGCCGTTGGAATAAAGCGCATCATCCGAACCCGAGGCTCCGTCCTGCTGCGCTTGGCGCACCACCACCTGGTTGTCGTTGCCAGACAGGTCTTCGCCGTAGCCATTCTCGGCCAGCACGAGCCTGAGAGGGTCTTCCTCGTTGTCGACCGGCTGCCGGAGCTTGCTAAGCTGTTCTTTGGCGTGAGTTGCGTACGCGGTCTGAGGATAATGCGACACCATCGCGGCGAATGCCTGCGCTGCGGAGTATTTCTTGCCTTCCTTTTCGAGCGCGACGCCGAGGTTCCATAGCGCCGACGGCGCCACGGGCGTATTCGGATACTTCTGCATGAGTTCGGCGTAGCGGGATTCGGCGGCGCGGAAATTGGCCCGCTTGAAATAGAAATCGCCGATATACTTCTCGTGCCGGGCAAGCATCTCGCGGCAGGTTTCGGCCTTCTCGCGCGCGAGTTCGGCGAAATCGCTTTCGGGATAACGCTGCTCAAGCGCTTCAAAGTAACCCAATGCGCGTCGTGCCGCAGTCTGGTCCTGATCAGAGCGGCCCAACTGCCGGAAGTAGCTCAGCGCGATGTAGTACGAGACCAGATCCAGATTCTTGCTGGTCGGATGCATCCGCTGGAAGTCGTCGAGCGAGGCGACCGCCTCGGAATACTGATGCATCTTGAAGTGCGCGAGTCCGATCTTCAACTCGGCGTCTTCGACGTACGGGCTGAAGGGAAATCGGTCGACAAGATGTTGGTAGTTCTCTATAGCGGCGTTGTAATCGGCGTTGGCAAAATCCAACTGCCCCTGAGCGTAATAATCTTCGCTCTTGGGAGGTGTGCGGAGACTGCACCCCGCCAACGCGGCCGAGTACAAGCAGACCGCTAGAATCAGTCCTAAACGCCTCATGGTGGGGCTTTCGTCAAGGTAGACGTTAATTATTCAATTCGCAAGCTCAAGGCTTCAGAATTCCGCTTCTCCGGAGCGCCGTCAGAACGGTTGGAACTTCCCGTGCAACCGGTTCAAATCCCCCGGAAAACACGCTTTTTCCCTGCGCAAGATACTTTCGTGCGAACCCAGTCAAAGTCGCGCCCGGCGCCTGCCCGGCGGTTTGCCTGAAACCCGCGGCCTCCAAGCGCTCGAACATCTCAGCCGCCCATTGTGCCACGTCAGTCGCAACATACACCACGCCGCCCGGTTTGAGCGTGCGCATGAGGCCCCGCACAAACGACGGCGTGAACAGGCGATGCTTGACCTGACGGCTCTTGGGCCACGGATCGGGAAAATACACGTGGAACGTGTCAACGCTTCCCTCCGGCAGCATCAGGCTGACCAGCGTGCGCGCATCCATCGCGGCGACCCGCAGATTTTCCAGTCCCGCCCGACCGCATCGCACAGCCAGCAACCGCCCAATCGTTCCCGGCCGCTCGACCGCGAGAAAATTGCGGTCCGGATTCGCCGCCGCGCGCCCGATTATGAAATCGCCGCGTCCCGCTCCTATCTCGACTTCCAAGGGCGCCGCGCGCCCAAAGATTTGCCGCGGTTCGATCGTGAAGACGGGCGCCTCGTTCGGAACTATCACGCGGCGCGCCGCCTCGGCTGCGGCAGGATCCTTCCAGAACCGTGTCGCGTTGCGTACCCGCGCCATAGCCCGATGACCATAGCGGGCGCGGGCAGGCCTGAAAAGGTGCCGGGTCGCCTGCATCGAGCTTAAGGCAACGAGCTTAATCGGTGCGCTTGAGGAAGTCTTTGACCCGCTCGACGAGCGGCTCAAGTTCGGTATTGTCCACGAGCGCGCTCGCCATCCTGACCGGGTCTCCGAAAAAGAACCGCTCGTACAGGACCTGGCGGCCCGCGAATGAGCTTCCGGCGGCGTCCCACGCGAGACGGTAAAGAGCGACGCGTTCGTTCGCGTCGGCGCCGGCCGCCGCGTAGTAGCGTTCGATATCCGGGCGCAGCGCGCTTTCGAAGTCGGCTTGCGACGGTGTGGCCATCAGATGCGACGAGCTGTTGAGCTGGATGATCTCGACCATGCGCGGATAAAGGCGCGGAAAAAGATTGCGCGCGGCGTCCAGCGGCGGGCGCGCCGGCATGAAGACGCCGCGCGCGTCCTTGTGCGCGTCCGCCTCCGCCGCGCGCAGGCACGAACGCATCACTTCGGTGGTCGTTATCATCTCGGCCATCCGCTCGCGAACATGCTGGAGGCTGAGCGAATCGGAAACCTGCGCGATCCTGACCGCGAGCCCCAGCAAGAACTCGGATTTGGCCAGGTTCTTGACCGCAACCTGGTGCATCATGTGCACCACCGCGCCGGTGTCGGCGTAAAGCGCGTTGCATCGGGCGACGTCGCCGCACAGGAAAACACGCTCCCATGGCACCCGCACATTGTCGAAGATCGCGACGCAATCCATCTCGTCGAAACGCGAGGAAAGCGGGTAATCGAAACGCGAGCGCCCCGGATCGAACGAGTCGCGGCAGATGAACCTGAGTCCGGGCGTGTTGCACGGAATCGCAAAGGCCAGGGCGAACGGTTCGGCGGCCGGCTCCGCGCGAAGCACGGTCGAGGGAAACACCAGCAATTCCTCGGAAAGCGGCGCGAGCGTTGCCAGCATCCGGCATCCGTTGACGACTATGCCGTCGCTGGTGCGATCCACCACGCGCAGAGCAAGTTCGGCGTCGGTATGGCCCGCCCATCCCGCGGCCCGGCTCGTGCGTGGATTGACCAGCGTATGGGTTGCGCACCAGTCATGATTGCGCGCCTCGGCGTAATAGGCCTGGATATTAGCGCCGAAGCGTTTGTCGCTCGCCGCGAAGAATTCGTGCGCCGCCGCCATCGCGGCGATGCTCACGTTGAGATAATCGGGTGTGCGCCCGAGCATCCCGCATCCCCAGTCCGCCCACGCCTTCATCATGCGGCCGCGCTTGCGCACGTCTTCGGCGCTTTTGGGCTGGATGAACGAAAGGCCGGCGCGCCCGCCATCGTCGGTGCGATAGGTCATGTGCTCGGGACGCTCCGCCTGCATGTCGTAGAGCGAGGCGATCGAGCGCGCGCAGTTGCGAAAGGCGGGGTGCGCGGTGACGTCGGTGACGCGCGCGCCGCCGATCCAGATGTCGGCGTTGAGCTTCTTGAGCGACGACAGGTAGTTGTTGCCCGACCGCGCACCCATTCAGAGCACCTCCATCAGCGCGGGAAGGCGCAGCTTCAGCCGCTCGGCCGCGTCGGCGGGAGCCATGTACGGCGGTCGCGCCGGACCCATGTCGATCCCGGTCACGACCGAGGCGGTGACCTTGGTGGTGCCGAGATGGCCGAGCGTCTCTTCGCCGCCGCGCGGGAAGCATCGGTTGAGCCGGCGCTGGATTTCCTCGGCCCGTTCGAATTCGCGCGCCTTGAACGCGCGATTCAGCGCGGCCGCCGCCGGTACCGCGAAAATATTGATAAACCCTCCCGCCGCGCCGAGCATCAAGCCCGCGAGCAGTGCGCGAAACGTGTTATAGATATCGGCGCGGCCGCCGACCTCGTCATAGAGGGCTTCGAGATGCTGCAGGTCGGTCAGCACTTCCTTGAACGCGGCCACGTTCGGAATCGAGGCGAGCTTGCCGGCGAATCCGGGCGTGATCGTAAATTTGCTCAGTGCCGGATTGTGATAGATGACCACGGGCAGGTCGCCCGCCTCGGCGACCATCCGGAAATGGCGCTCGACCTCGGCCTCGCCGCATCGCCAGTAGTATGGCGCAATCACCTGCTGTGCGTCGTAGCCCATGCGGCCGGCGATTCGCGAGTAATGCAGGGTTTCAAGCGTCGTCGCGCCCGAGGTCATCGCAACCGCCGAAGTGCCGGGACGCCTGCGCGCCTCTTCGAGCACGATTTCGAAAACCCGCACGCGCTCGGATTCGTTCAGATGGAGAAACTCGCCGATACTGGGCGCGGCGACTACGCCGTCGGCGCCCTTCTCCAGCGCCCATCGCACTTCCTCGCGCAGCGCCTGCTCGTTCAGCCGGAAATCGCCGGTGAACGGCGTCACCAGCATCGCGATAATTCCATGTGACAGCTTCACTGGAGCCTCCGTCGCAGATCAGTCATTCGGCGCGAACAAGAAGATCGCCTGCCCGGTGCCGATCGCGGATTCATACCTGCCGAATTGCTCGCCGCGCCACTTCCACGCGCCCGCGCCCATCGCTCCCGCCATCATCAGGTAATGCGAAAAGCGGCCTTCGGGCGAGCAGTGCGCGCGAAAATCCTCGGCTGCGGCGACTATCTCATCATGCGCGCCTTCGCGGAACCATTGCATGACGCGCTCGTCGTAGAGCCGGTTGGCGATCGAGCTGATATCGTCGGGCGAAGCCGAGGCGCGTTCGAGCACGTGGTCATAGTCCCAGAAGCGATGGGACAGGCCGCCGGACGCGACCAGCACCACCCGGCGCGCCGAGCGTCGGATGGCCTCGCCCAGCGCCGCGCCGAAAGCGAGATCGTTGGCGACCGAGGCGATCTGGCACACTCCCACCGAGAGCACGCGGCGGCGCCGCTCGGGATTCAGATAGTGCATCACGTTGAGCGTCGGATAATGAAGCGGCAGGTTGGGATGGGCCGAGGCGAGCGCGCGGATATTGCGCTCGCGCGCCGTTCGCTCGATGGCTCGCGCGAGTTCCGCGTCGCCCGCGTAGTCGTACTCAAGCCCGTGGAGCATCGCGGGCAGCTCCTCTGACGTGTAGACGCCGGAGAGCCGTTCGTGCGCGTTGAGCACGTACGCAAGGGTCGTGAACCAATGCGTGTCGAAAATTACGAACGTGTCGAAATCGAGCGCGCGCAGGCGCTTCTCGAGCGCCGGCATCGCTTCGTAAAAGGTGGTGACGTTCCGGCCCATGTAGGCCTTTCGCGCGGCAGGGTCCATGATCATAAGGCGCGGGACATGAGTGGTGAACACGGCGGCGACGACTTCTCCCATCTCATTTCTCCTCGCCCCAGGTCATGCACACGAGCTTCGGCTCGGTCCAGAACTCCAGGCTGTAACGCCCGCCCTGGCGGCCGAGTCCGCTCTGCCTGGCTCCGCCGAAAGGCGTCCTCAGATCGCGCAGGAAGAAACTGTTCACCCACACCATCGCGGTCTTCAGCCGATCGGCAACCCTGAGCGCGCGTTCGATTTTCGAGGTCCACAGGTACGCGGCAAGGCCGTAGCGGCTTGCGTTGGCGAGCGCGACCGCCTCGTCCTCTTCGTCGAAGCGTTCGACGGTGAGGACCGGCCCGAAGATCTCCTCGCAGACCGCGCGCGAGCGCGGCGTCAGGCGATCGAGGATGGTCGGGAGATAATAGAAGCCTTCGGCGGGATGTTCGGGCGCCTTGCCTCCGGTAAGGATTTCCGCGCCCGCGGCCACGGCCTCCGCGACGAACGAGCGAACGCGCTCGCGATGCGCCGCGGAAATCAGCGGCCCATAGTCGGTTTTATCGTCGAGCGGATCGCCGATGCGCAGCCTGCCGATTTCATCGAGCAGCATCGCGAGGAAGCGGTCCGCGACTTGCGACTCGACGAGCAGCCGGGAGCCGGCGACGCACGACTGTCCCTGGCTGCGGAAAATCGAGCGCGCCACCCCGCTCGCCGCGCGTTTGAGGTCGGCGTCGGCGAAGACCAGGTTGGGCGACTTGCCACCCAACTCGAGCATCACGCGCTTGAGCGATTCGGCCGCGCCCGCCATCACGCTGCGCCCGGTCGCGACCCCGCCCGTGAAGGCGACCGCGTCAACGTCGGGATGGGTGACGAGCGCGCTTCCGGTGTCGGCCAGACCGGGAACGACGTTCAGCACTCCGGGCGGAAGCTTCGCTTCGGCGGCGATTTCGCCGAGCGCGATACAAGTGAGCGGCGCGAGTTCCGACGGCTTGAGCACGCAGGTGTTGCCGGCGGCCAGGCATGGGCCGAGGTTCCACGTTGCAAGCATCAGCGGCGAATTCCACGGGATGATGATCGCGCCCACGCCGAGCGGCGGACGCGCGGTCACGTTGAGGAGGTGAAGGTCCGCGCCGAGAAATTTGGCGTCGCCAAAGGACGCTTCCTGGGTCCACGATTGGGCCGCGGCGGCGAAGAAGCGCAGGTTGCGCGCGGCGCGGGCGACGTCATGATTGACGCACTCGGAGACCGGCTTTCCAACGTCGCGGGCCTCGAGCGTGCCGAGTTCGCGCGCGTGCTTCTCGATCCCGTCGGCCATCCGGTTGAGCACGTTCGCGCGCGTCTCGGCGCTCATCCGAGGCCATGGTCCTCCGTCCGCCGCCTCGCGCGCCGCCGCGATCGCATGCGCCACGGTTTTTGGCCCGGCGTTGGCGACGAGCGCAAGTTCACGCCCCGAGGCCGGCTCGACGTCGATAAAGGTGCGGGGCTCATCGGGCTCGACATAACGTCCGCCCACGAAGGGGCGCGTCTCGATTTGTCTTTCCATCGGACACACTTTTTTTCGAGGGCTTCTGTTTTTGCGCCCCCAAGGGCTCCGTAGGCGATTATATCGCCGTGTGCGCGGGCGGCGAGAACTTTCTCCATTATGGCTTGCGTCTTGACCGGCGCGAGGGATTGGACCTAATCTCGATTGAACCTTGTGCCGCGCGTCGATCGACTGTGGCCGATCTACCATCTATTATTCCGCTTTTTCCGCTGCCCAACCTGGTGCTGTTTCCTGGCGTCTCGGTGCCGCTTCATATCTTTGAGCCGCGTTACCGCGAGATGGTGGCCGAGGTTGCGCCAACCCACGGAACGATCGGGATGATTCTGCTCAAGGGTGACTGGGAGCGGGAATACTACGCGCACCCGGATGTCTTCAATGTCGGATGCGCGGGGCGGATCGGCGGTTTGGTGAAGTTGCCCGACGGCCGTTACAACATGGTGCTCGAAGGGTTCAGTGAATTTCGCGTGATCCGCGAGATCCGCGGGCGATCGTACCGGCAGGTCGAATTGGAATGGATTCCGACCCCGCCGTCGGCGCTGCGACTCGACCAGGAAATGATGGACGGGTTGCGTGAGATGCTGGTGAGTTACGTGGGAGACGTGGCGGCGCGGGCGTGGCAATCGCTGGTGGTGGAGCGGCGGCTGACCGGCGCGCAGCTGGTCAACTTTATTTGTTTTCATCTCGATATCACGCCGCTGGAGAAGCAGACCCTGCTCGAGGCGGGCGCCGACCGACTGAATTGCCTGTTCGACATTCTGACCTTCAGGCTCGAAGAGCGTAAAGCGGGCGGCCCCGGCGGTATTCAGTAGGCGGCTGCGTTTCATCCGCGACTTTCAGCGGCAGCGATTCGACACAGATTGATCAGAATTGCAACAGCCATTGACGACGGGTCAATCCTGAAGTGGCATGGTGTGCCAAGAGAACTTTTTGGCGGCGTTCAGCCAAACGAAAGATGGCAAATACGTCACTGATCGCGCAAATGGGCTACAAATTTGCCGATCCTCGGACGTCTCGCACAATGCCTTAGGATTCGCGAACCGCGAACGATCGAGCGGAAATTCCAACAAATACGACAGGTTATTTAACAATCGGGCGTTGAGCATTCACTTCCGTGTGACGCTGGAAATTCATCTCCCAGCGGGGCACGGAGCTTGCTTGCGCAGTATGCCCAACAAGTCACCTAATCCGGGACGAGCAAGATCTCGTCGGGTGGGGGCGCCGGAAGACGCGATTACAATGGAATGGGAAAATAGCTCACTGGGATCCTTGTTTGTGCCGGACGTGATTACGCCAGAACAGTTTTACGACAGCAGGCGTGACGATAGCACTGTCAGGCCCGTCAAAAAGCTGATGATGGCGATTCTGGAAGACGCTCTGCGATGCTTCCAGAACAATATCGACGCCAAGAGCGGAGCGCGCAAACGGCTCTTCCAGGAAGCCGAGGCATGGCTATGCGGCGAAGGCGGCGAAGGTCCGTTCTCGTTCGAAATGGTGTGTGAGACGCTCGGGATTGAGCCCGAATACCTGCGCTCAGGGCTCAAGGAATGGCGTCGGCAGCAGCTTGACGGTCTGTTTACGCGTCGGCTTGCGCGCCGATCACCAGTGGTTCGTGCCGGACGTATAAGTTCGCCTTCCCGCCGCCACGGCAAGCGCGCCTCCGAAGCCTGAGTCACATTCGGGCAGGCCCTCGTTCCGGCACGTTCGTTTTTCAATCAAGCGCATAGGAAAAAGGCGGCAGGGGAGGGATAATCCTGACCTGTCGCCTTGTCTTTACGGAAGAGCCCGGAGCGGGTCCGCGTGAGCGCAAATCGCTGTTCTTGCGTGGCGTCGTCGGCGTCAGTCCTTTGCCTCGGCCGCCGTCTTGGATTTGACGCCCGGAGGCGGAGGTGGCACGTATCCTTTTGGCTGCGCGGCGGCCCATGCCTCGCAGCGAGTGATATCGTCCTTGGATACGTTTTCATGCTCCATGATTTTCTCGTCGGACCATCCGAGTTCGGTCTTTTCGAGGTGAATACCAGGACAACGCACCCGCAGGTTAAAATTTCGTATCGACCCTGCGGCCCCCGCAGTAGCAGCAGTCCCCCCGGTTGACGCCGCCGCGGACGATGCCCCCGCGCTGCCGACCCCCTGTGATGCACATCCCGCAACCGACACTGCCAGCCCCAAGGCCAGCGCGAAACCAATCGTGCGTTTCATCGCATCCTCCTTCAGTGCGGGGCCCCCACTTGACGAATTATTCCTGACCCAACGCTACTAAAGCGTTTTGAAAGCTCTGACAAAAATACACAAGAAGGGGAAATTAGCAACCCCCTTCCGGGCGTTAGATAGCCTGAAACAGGATGCGTCCGTCCCGCTCGATTTTTCGCGCCCTGCCGTTGAGATAAGCGTGCTCCAGGTGCGCAAGCGTCTCGAACGTCGCCGCCATCACATGATATATAGGGCGCTCCTCGTCTCCGAAGATTTGCTGCGAGACTTCGAAGGCGCACTGTGCCTTTGAACGCGTCAGATCGAGCATCTCCGCCTCGCGATAGCGATGATGCTCGATGAGCTGGTTGGCGCGATGGCGATGGTCGTGATAGACGGCGCCATGGGCCGGCAATACGGTTTCGACCTCGTACTTCTGGACCTTCATCTGCGAGTTCAGAAAGTCGCCAAGCGGGTCGCCTCCGGTCTCCGGATATATTCCAACGTGGGGCGTTATCTTCGGCAGCAGATGGTCGCCGACGATGAGGGTCTTTTCCTTGCGCAGATACAGCACGCAATGGCCCGGTGCATGCCCCGGCGTCCATATCACCTCGAAGGTGCGCTCGCCGAGCGTGATTACGTCGCCGTCGCGCAGATAGCGGTCGGGATGGGTCACCGGGTGATACATGCTCGTGCCCATCCACGCCGGTCGCATCCCGGCGGCGGGGAACTGTTCGATCGGAAATCCGTGACTCTTGAAGAACGCGCGCGATTCCGGCCGATCGTTCGGTCCCATCCTTCCGAACATCAGCATCCGGTCGGCGCGCTCGGCTTCGAGCTGATGGACATAGACGGTTGCATGGCTGCGCTCGCGCAGTTCGCCCGACGCGCCGAAATGATCGATGTGATGATGGGTGCCGATAATTACGTTGAGATCCTTGATGCCGATTCCGACCTGTGCAAAGGCTTCCTCGAGCGTCGCCACGCTTTCGGGTGAATTCATCCCGGTGTCAACGAGCGCCCATCCTCCTTTGCAATCGACCAGGTACACGTTGATGATCGTGGGCCTCATCGGAAGCGGCAGAAAGATTTCGTAAATTCCTGGAAGAACCTGAGTTATCTTGGCTGACATGCTAAACGCATCCTGAACGAACGCGGGTTCGCACGGCCCAAGACCGTTGCGCTCCGCGTTCGGAAACTGCGGGCCAAAGCGGTCCCGCGTGTACTGCGTACGGGCAGGCTGCCTCGCGCCGGTATTCCGCCAGGATGCGGTTGCGGCGCGCACCGACTCCCATCACTCGTGCAGTTCGTCCTTCACGATAAAAGAGAGCTTGACCCTGACTTTCCAGCGGGCAACCTTGTTGTTCTCGACGACCGCGGCGACGTGCGTCACCTCGGCGGTATGGATACCTGAGATGGTCACGCTCGCGCGCGACACCGCCAGGGACACCGCGTCCTCGATCGAGTTGCTCGAGATCCCGGTAAGCTCGATCGTTTTTTCCACCATGGCTCAAAACTCCCTGCATCCCGCCCCGGACTTCATCCGGATTTGACGCCCGCCGCGCACGGGCGCTACGGTTTGCCCCAAGCGTGGTGATTAGCGCACACCAGGGGTCCAAACAAGGCGCGTTCGCGATGGGGCCCGTAGCCGGCGAACTTCGCCCAGGGAGAGAATATTATGGCAAGCCAAGGACGACTCAGCCTGAAGAACATCGGTTATTCGATGCCGGCCGACGCGCCGGCCTACCAGCGTCCACCTTATTACTATCGCGACACCCATTCCATCGCGGTCACCTTTGAGACCGACGCTGACGCCGCCCTTCAGGCATTACCCGAGCCGCTCACCTTGAGCGACCCGCCGACCGCGGTGCTTTCCTTCTATGATTACCGATGGTCGACGTTCGGCCCGTATAACGAAGTGATTCTGTCGCTGTTCGTCGAGCACAAGGGACGCCCGCTCAACTACATCATGCATATCGCGGTCACCACCGAGCCGCCGATGCTTGGTGGGCGCGAAATCTGGGGCTATCCGAAGAAGCTCGCCGCGATATCGCTCAGCACCGAGCGCGACATGATCTTCGGAACCCTCGAACGGCCGGCCGGAATCAGGCTCGCCAGCGCGGTCGTGCGACCCGAGCGCCCGATCGCCAACGCCAGCGGATGGGCCGGACGGCCCGCGCTCAGCTTCAGGCTCATCCCATCGCCCGAGCGCGATGCCGAGCGCCCCACCTGCGCGGAATTGATCGAAGCCGAGATCGACCAGAAGATCATCGAGGCATGGGAGGGAACGGGCTCGGTGTCCTTCCCCGATTCGACGACCCTCGATCCGTGGAACCGGCTGCCGGTAAAGCGCGTGCTCTCGGCAAGCTATATCGTTTACGACATGACGCTCGGATTCGGGAAGGTTATAGATCGCCTGCGCTAGCAAGAATTCCTGCCGACAGCGTCGTGCGAGCCGCTTAACGCCCTCGTTCGCGCGTACGCGGACGAGGGCGGGGCAGCTTCGCAAAGCACATCGAGGGGGACTGCCGGTTGTGGCTATCAAAATAGAGAGCCCCGAAGGCGAGCAGGCGCTCACCGACTTTGTGCTGTTTCACGATCGCGTGTACGAATATCGCGGCGCACGATGGACCGCGCAGGTCCCGCTTCAGCTCCCGATCCTGACCGGCGAGAGCGTGTTCTGTGAAGAGCGCGCCGTGAAGCCATTCCTCGCGCTCGAAGACGGCGAGCCGGTCGCGCGCGCGGTCGCGATTGTTGACCAGCTTTACATCCGGCACTGGAACGAGCGACTCGGGCACATCGTGATGTTCGAGGCGATGCCCACCGCCCGCGACGCGGTCAAGCGCCTGATGGACGAGGCGTGCGAATGGCTGCGCTCGCAAAACCTCGAAGCGGCGCGCGCCGGATTCGGGCTGCTCGAATTTCCCTTCGTGATCGACGACTACGAATCTCTTCCGCCCAGCACTTCGCGCCAGAACCCCGGCTACTACCATAACCTGCTCAAGGACGCCGGTTTCGAGACCGAAAAAGGCTGGGTCGATTACAAGATCAAGGTCACGCCCGAGCTGGTCGCGCGCTATGAAAGCGCGCTGGAAGCGGCGCGCCGCGCGGGCTTTTCGATTACGGCGCTCAAGGATGTCGATCCCGCCCGGCGCGTTCGTGATTTCACCTCCACCTGGAACGACGCGTTCAAGGCGCATTGGGGCGCAACTCCGTTCACCGAGAAGGAAGTCGCGATGCTGTTCGAGTTCTTCGCATTCAGCGGCGGATTGGACACGTCGGTTATCGCCTACCGCGGCGAGGAGCCGGTCGGCGCGCTGATGGTGATGCCGGAATCGACCGAAGCCGCGCTCCTCAAACCCGGACGCGAGCTCGACGACTCGGAGAAGCTCAACTTCCTCGGTATCGGTGTTCGCGAGTCGGCGCGCGGGCGCGGCGTGAATCTCGCGATGGCGTCCTACGCGTACCTGGAACTGATAAGGCGCGGAGCGAAATACCTGAGCTATACGCTGGTGCTCGACGACAACTGGCCGTCGCGCCGCACCGCGGAAAAACTCGGCGCTAAGGTGTGGGCCAATTACGTGGTTTACCGAAGGAACTTCAACCGCTGAAAAGCTGGCCGCTCGCCGCAGCCTTTGCGATGCTCCCTCACTTCGCGATAAAAGCCTGCAACGCTCCGATTGCTTATTTGAGCCAGTTCATGATGCGCTGATGGATTCCCACCATGTCGATGCCCTGAAAGGCATGCCCGGCGCCGGGGATTACGTACAGCTCCGCCTGCGGGATGCGGCTCTTGATAAGATGCGCGTTCTCCACCGGTAGCAGAACGTCCTGGTCGCCATGAACGATCAACACCGGGCACTTGATCCGGTCGAGCCTGTCGTAGGCGTTGAAGGTCGCAATTCCCTGCATCGCACGGTCGGCCGTCTCAGGCGGCGTCGGCGGCATCATTCTCATTCCCGCGAGCATCATCTGCTTTATCTCCGGATGCTGTGCGATGAACGGTTCGGGATAGAGAAGGGGAAGCGTAATGTCGAGTCCCTTCTCCGGGTCCGACGCCATCGTTTTGGTTCCTTCCATCAGCTTCTGCACTATCTCCGGCGAAGCCATCACCGCCTTAGGCCCACCCGCCATCGTGCATCCGAGCACGACTTTAACGACCTGTTCGGGATGGCGCAGCGTCAGTTCCTGCGCGATCATGCCCCCCATCGAGACGCCGAAGACACGCGCCTTGGGGATGCCGAGCGCCTTCAGCAGGTTGCTCGCGTCGTCGGCCATCTGCTCGACCGTGTACGGACCTTCGGGCTTCTCGGAGTTGCCGGTGCCGCGATTGTCGAAATAGATGCATTTGAACGCGCTGCCCAGGAACGGAAGCGAAGGCAGCCACGCCGCCCCGGGCATCCCGAAGCCCATGATGAGCAGCAACGGCTCGCCTTGGCCGAAAAAGTCGTAGTTGATCTCGATTGAATCGGTTTTGATCTTCGACATCGCGTGTTCTTCCCCGCCCGGTTTGCGTCGAAACACAGGGCATAGCGCCCCGGCCTGCGCTTTCGGCGCTCGACGACCGACGCGATTCTAATCAGTGTTAGATCGCCGCTTCAAGGAAAAAGGTGGGCGCAAGAGGCCGGGTATCCGGCGCGGGCAAGCTTAGTGTACCACCGGCTGCGCGGGCGCCGGTGATTGTGCTGCGGGCGGCGATGATTGTACGGACGACGCGCCCGATTTACGCGGCTGCGGCGAGACGGCTCCCGATGGCTTTGACGCCGCCGGCGCCGCGGGCTTGAGTTCGGTCGGCGGCAATGCGGCCTCTATAGTCGGCTGAGGCGGCGGCGATCCCGCCTCGGGCTCCATTGGTGGGAAGGGAGGAACGTAAGTCTCCGGCGTTCGGTCGCCGCCGAACACCGGTGCCAGAAAGGTGTCCGTCGCGATATAGTGAAGAGGCTTGGTTACGCCCCATTCGAGCGCGAAGCCGAGCGGCGAAAGCACGTAAGCCATCAGCCTGACCGGCTGCGAATCGTCGTTGGTGTATTGCTTAGGGTTTTGGCGGTCGTTGTCGTAAGACTGGGCGTGACAGAGCGCGGGAAGACCGATCGTGAAGGCGATACACAAAGAAATGATTGCTCGCCACATGACGCTCATCTTTTGGCCCAACGGCGCGCTCAAGTCAACCGCCCGGAGGGGGCAAGGAGCGCGAAAATTTCCGGGCCTGATTCGCTGGAGGGACGCAATCGCTCGCGCGCTCGCTTACCGGTCCCGGTGTCTGAGCGGTTTCGCGCTTATGTTTGTCCTGGCGTTGATCGGGCTTGCCGCGCCGAGGGCCGCGCTCGCCGGCTCGGCGGGCCGGATCGCCTTTATCGGCACCGACTACAACGTCCACACCTGCTCGGGCGCCTGCGCCCATCCCCGATGCATCACGTGCCCCTCGCACGGAATCCACGTCGAACTAAGCCCTGAAAGCTCGCCGGTGCGGCTGGTACAGGAAGTCGCCCCCGAGCCGGTGCCCCGTCCGATACATTACGGATGGCCGACGTTTTCGCCCGACGGAAAGAAACTCGCCTTTGCGTGGGCGGGTCCGCGCGCCGACGGCAATCTGTTCGGCGTCTCGGTTTACGAGCTCGACACCGCGCAAACGCTGGATATCTTCGCGAGCCGGACGCAGAAGATCGTCTATATCTCCTGGACGCCGGATGGAAAGAACCTGTCGTTCCTGGCCCGCGAGCCGCAGGGTTTGAGCCTGATGCTCGCCGAGGTCAAGGAACATGCTCCGGTCAGAATCGTGATGAGCGGCGTGCCGCTGTTCTTCGACTGGAGCCGCAATGCTGAAAGACTTGTGGTCCATACCCGGACGGCCGATCCGTCCGCTGGCGACAGCATCCAGATGCTCCGCCTGACGCCCACCAACCAGGTCGTTGAACGGGTGCTGACCAAGGGCCGCGTCCCGTTCCGGACTCCATGCTGGTCGGCTGACGGCCGCCATCTGGCCTATATCGCGAACTTCGCCGCCGAAACCTACGTGGTCGTGACGGGTCCCGACGGAACCCATCCGCGTTCGCTCGCGAGCCTGCCGGTCGGGCAAAGCAGCTTCGTATGGTCGCCCGACTCGCGCCATATCGCGTTTTCGACCGCGGTCATCGGGAGCGAGGGCCTGTATCACGGGATCAATCTGCTCGACATAAAGAGCGGCGATACGAAGCAACTGACGCGCGACGACGTGCTGGCCTACTTCTTCTCGCCCGACGGGCGATATCTCGCCTACATCGCGGTTCCCGAGAACCGGCCGTATTACACCTGGAAGATAATCGAACTCAAAGACGCGAGGGTCAGAGCGCTCGACAACTTCATTTCGACGGAACCCGAAGCGCTTGCCTATCGTTACTTCGATCAGCTCGCCGTGTCGCACACCATCTGGTCGCCCGATTCCAAAGAGTTCGTGTACGCGGGCGTGAAGCTGTTTGGCTCGCCGCGCCACGCGCTCAGGCTTACGCCTGCGCCGCAACTGTGGATCGTTCCAGTCGGCGGCGGCAAATCGCGCTCGGTTGCGCCGGCGACGCTCGCGTTTTACGCGCCCGCACCCCAAGCGAAGTAGATGTCGCCTAGAAATTACAGTTTCGAGCGGGCGTCGCGCGCGCTCAATCCGACCGGAGGGTTTCTCGCCGGGTTTGCCTACTCGCTCAATCCGTATGTCGGATGCGCGTTCGGCGATTCGGGCGGATGCCCGTTCTGCTACGTGCGCGCGCTTGCGATCGCGCGCCGGGGCGGCCGTTCGTGGGGAAGCTGGGTCGTCGCGAAGGCGAATCTCGCGGAACTGCTCGAAGCCGAACTCAAGGCGCTTGGGCGCGCTGGCCGGCTGGACAGGACGACGGTCTTCATGTCGAGCGCGACCGATCCGTACCAGGGACTGGAGCGAAGCGCGAAGCTCAGCCGGGGCGCGCTTGAAGCGTTCATTCGCCATCCGATTCGAAGGCTTCTCCTGCAGACCCGAAGCCCGCTCGTCGAGCGCGACCTCGATTTGCTGAGGCAGCTTGGAGCGCGGGTTATCGTCTCGATAACGCTCGAAACCGACGACGACGCGGTGCGCCGCGCGCTCACCCCCACGTCGCCTTCGGTTGAGCGGCGGCTTCGAACCGCGCGCCTGATGAAGCGGGAGGGCGTGCCGGTTCAGCTCGCAATCGCTCCGATGATGCCGAATCATCCGGAACGTTTCGCGGCGCTGGCCGACGAAGCCGCCGACCGCGTGATCGTTGACACGTATTTCGCCGGCGACGGCGAGTGCGGACGGCGCTCGCGCGCGCTCGGAATCGGCGAGCTTTACGCGCGGCTCGGTTACGAGGGATGGTTTCGTCCCGGCGCGGAGGCCGAACTGATGCGCGCGCTAAGGGCGCGGCTCGGCGAGGAGCGGGTGCTCTTCAGCCGCGAGGGGTTCGGCGCCGTCTGACGGGAATTTAGAGAATCTTTCGTATTGCGTGGACGAGCGCGACCAGCGCGATCGCGCCCACCGTGGACATCGCGAGATGTCCTGTCGCACCCATCGCGGCGATTCCAAGCATCTCGAAGATCCATCGCCCGATCACCGCTCCGACAAGCCCGAGCAGGATATCGACGATGATTCCGTAGCCCTTGCCGCGCATCAGGAGGCCGGTCAGCCATCCGGCGACGAGTCCGATGACAAGGGTGGCTATCATGAAAATCGTAGGGCGGCGCTTCGACCCGCGGCTCTAGTGTTGCGTCCCATTAATAGTTTTGCAGCGGACGCCAGTGGCATGAGATTCTTCGCTTCGGCAGCCTTCGCTCAGAATGACCAACAACCGTGTGCGCGCTTGTCATTCTGAGCGAAGCGAAGAATCTCATTCCACCGAGCGACATCTCATCAACTTATCTGCCGGACGCCACACTAGCATCCGGGGGCATGATGGATCTTCTGGCGCTCATAGGCGAGCGACTGAAGCTCCTCGGCAAGCTCCAGGGTGCGAAGCCGCGCCACACGTGCGAGCGCCTGAGAGCCGTCGTCGGCCGCAAGCTCGGCGAGGAAACGCGCGCCAAGTTCATGATGGAACCGCTCGTCGGGCTGAATCACCTCGCGGTAAAGACGCGCGGTTTTGTCGTCGCCGGCCTTCTCGCAGAGTTCGATGAACTGCGCGTTTTTGACCAGCGCGATTGCCTCGCGCGTGAACTGGCCGGCGGCCACCCGCTCGACGTCGGTCTTCAGTCCACCGAGATACTGAAACAGCGGGCTGTATCCGGAGGCGAGCGGGTCGAACCCGGCGAGGTCGTCGCCGAGTTCGCCGAGCCGCTCTTCGATAAGCCGGTAGTGGCGCGCTTCGTCACCCGCCTGGCGCGCAAGCGCGAGCTTAAGCCTCGTGCTTCCCGCCGACGGTATCCAGAGCGCGGCTATTTCGGTTGCCTCGATTTCGTTCTTGAGAGCGAAGCGAAGCAGTCTTTTCGGGGCGAGATCGCCGCCCGCTTCGGCAATGAGCGTCTGGGCGGGCCTGAGGCGCGCCAGAAGCTCGTCGTTCTCACGGAGCAACTGCTGTACGAATGCGGTTGAGTCCATCGCCCCCTCGCCCGCGGATCGCGAACCGCGGAGCTACTTCTTCTGTTCCATCGGGGCCCCGCAGCACTTAAGCGTGCCTGCTCCGCCCTTGGTTACGATCACCTGCGAACCACACTTGCTGCATACGTAAACCTTACCCAGTTGGTTAGCCATCGTAGGATTCGGTGGCGCCTCCTCTCTCGTTTTGATCTTCAGGATATTCACGCGCCCCTGAAAAGGGGTTTGCGTTTTTCCAAAAATGCGCGCACGCCTTCGGCGCGATCGGCTGTGGTTTGTAGCAGGGCATAGAGATCTTCCTCAAGCCTTATGCCCTGATCGAGCGTCATATCGTAGCCCTTGCGGACGGCTTCCTTGACCAGTCGGGCCGCTATGGGCGCGCGCGTCATGATAGCTTGGGCGACTTCGCCGCGAAGCCGGGCGAGTTCGCGCGGGTTTGCGGCGAGGTAGGTCGCAAGCCCGATTCTCATCGCCTCCGCGCCGTCGATTTCCGCGCCCGCGAGCAGTATCCGAAGCGCGTTGCCGATACCGCAGAGCCTCGGCAGGCGCTGGGTCGCGCCGAATCGCGGAATCAAGCCGCGCTCGGGCTGCGTCAGGGCAAAACGCGCGCCGCGCATCGCGATCCGAATATCCGCAGCTATCGCCAGTTCGAGTCCCTCATCGCGCGCGTCGCCGTTTAAGATTGCGACGGTCGGCTTGGTGACCGCGGCGAGCGATTCGACCAGGTTCGGATCGACATCCGGCTCGAAACCCTCGCAAAACGAGGCTCCCGCGCCGCGTATCGCGAGTGCGCGGACGCTATCGTCGTCCTCGACCCGCTCGCATAGCGCCATTAGCTCGTCGCCCATCGCGGCGTTCACGCGATTGCCTTGCGCGGGACGGTCGAGCGTTGCCTCGACCCATCCGTCACGCTCGGCTACCGCGACGCGGGCCTCGCCCGGCGCTGAGCGCGCTGCGGTTTTGTGCGAGCGAGCCATGATCACATCCGTGATTTGCCCGGCGGGGCGCTCAGGCGCTCTTGCGCAACTCCTTGCGGAGGATCTTGCCGAGCGGATTTTTCGGCAGCTCGTCGATGAAGTCGATCATCTCGGGACATTTGAAGCTGGCCAGGCGTTTTCGGCAGAAGTCGATCAGTTCCGCGCGATCCAGTTTGGCTCCCTTGCGCGGCACGACGAAAGCCTTGACCGTCTGTCCCCATTCGACCGACGGCACTCCGATAACGGCGCATTCCTCGACCCCGGGATGGCTCATCAGAACGGTTTCGATTTCGGCTGGTGCGATATTCTCGCCGCCGCGGATGATCATGTCGTCCTTGCGTCCGGCAAAGAACACGTAACCTTCCTCGTCCACCCATCCGAGATCGCCCGTCGCGCGCCATCCGTCAGCCAGCGCCGCGTCGTCCTCGCGGCCGGCGTAGCCTTTCATGATCCGGGGGGTGCGGATGCAGATCTCGCCGACCTGGCCTTGGGGCAGGAACTTGCCGTCCTCATCGCGCACCCGGATTTCGACATCGGGCAGCGGACGGCCGATCGAGTTGAGCCGCTTCAACTTGAGCTCGATCTCCTCGGCGCTTCCCTCGATCCGATGATCTTCCGGCCCAAGGACCGTGAGCGACGAGGTCGTCTCGGTCTGGCCGTAGGCGTTTACGAAGCCGACGTTCTTCGGGAACATCTCGATCGCGCGCCGGATCACCTGGATCGGCATCGGCGCGCCGCCGTAGGCGAGGTTGGTCAGACTGGACAGGTCGGTCTTCGCGAACGACGGATCGTCGAGCAACATCTTCATCATCGTGGGAACGACGAAGGCGTGCGTGACCCTCTCGCGCTCGACCAGCTTGAGCCAGGTCTTGGGCTCGAACTGCGGCATGATGACCAAGCGGCGGCCGGTCCAGATATTGGTCATCATCGCGGTGGTTCCCGCGATATGATAGAAGGGCACGCACACCAGGGCGACACCGCGGTCGCTCCCGTCGGCCATCTCGACGTTGGCGGTCACATATGCGGTGAAGTCGCGGTAACGGAGCATCACCCCCTTGGGAAGCGAGGTGGTGCCGCTGGTGTACATCAGGACCGACACCGCATCGTCGTCAACCTCGGCTTCGGATTCCTCGGGCTCGACCTTATGGGCAATCTCGGCCAGCCGCTTCATCGGCCCGCCGTGCTCGCCGAGCGACACGGTCTCTTTCACGCCCAGGCGCGGACGGATCTTCGCGACCAGGTCCTGATAGCGATCGCCGACCAGGAGCACCTTGGTCTCGGCGGTGTTGATCATGTACTCGAGTTCCTGCTCCTTGGCACGGTAGTTGAGCGGCAGGAAGGTTAGGCCGGCTTTGGCGGCCGCGTAGTAACTCGCCACGTAGCGATCGGAATTGGTGTCGAGAGCGGCGAGGACGTCGCCGGGCCCAAGTCCCATTTGCTTGAAAACCGCGCAGAAGCGGCTGACAGTGTCGCTCAGTTGCGCGTAGTTCAGGCGCCGCTGCTCGAAAACCACGATTTCCTGATCCGGGACGATCGAGGCTGGAATCGTGACGAAGTTGACTGTGTTCACAGACCGCGTGACCTCCTAGAAGCCGATGCCAACGTATTACGACGCCGGCGGCCTTTGCCGGCGGTGTCAAATTCTTTCTTCTGCGCCGAAACGGAGCCATGCCCTTCGGCAAGACGCCGCTCAAGCTCGATCCCGTCGCGCAGCGGCAGATCCATCCCTTCCCATACGGCAACCTTGATTGCGTGAGCAAGCCCCCTGGGGAGACGGCCCAGCGCGCGCGCCATTTCGTGCGCGCGAGCGTCAAGACGGGCCGCTGGAACGACCTCGGCGACCAAACCTACAAGTAGCGCCTCCGGCGCGTCAATCCAACGCCCCGTGATGCACAGGTCGAGCGCGCAGCCCAGCCCGAGCCGCCGCGAGGCGGTCTGCGTGCCGGCCACTCCGGGTATCATCCCGACGCCGGTTTCGGGCAGGCAGATGCGGGTGTCGTCGGCCGCTATTGCGACGTCGCACAAAAGCGCCATCTCCAGTCCTCCGCCGACCGTGAAGCCGTGGCACGCAGCGACGGTCGGAACCGGCAGCGCCTTCATCCGGCCCCATACGTCGCGCCGAAAGCGCACCCATCGCGCGATTATCGGCGAAGGCGCGGAGCCGAATTCCGCCAGATCGCCGCCGGTCGAAAACGCGGTTCCCGCTCCCGCCAGCACCATCGCGCGCACTTCCGGGTCGTCGCGAACCGCCTCCAGCACCTGGAACAGGTCGTCGCGCATCGCCATGTTGTAGGCGTTCAGTTGGCGGGGACGATTGAGCGTGACCCACGCGACCCCGTCGCGCTTTTCGAACAGCACGGTCGGGAAACCGCCGGCTTGCGGCAGTCCGGAATTTGCTCGGCCCATGGCGGTGAAAACTGCGGACGTTCAGCAATTCGCCCTGAAACTCAACTCGACAGCAGGTCCGCGCTCGCGCTGTTGGCGAAAGCGGGCCGTCCCCTCTCGTACACTATACGCCCGCCGACCAGCGTGATGTCCACCGCCATGCTCATGAGGTCGCTCGTGTCCGCGCGAAGCGGATCGGCCGGCAATACGACCAGGTCGGCAAACGCGCCCGGCTCCATCGTTCCCGCCTGAAGACGCGCGAGGCGGGCCGCCTCGGCGTTGAACAGCGAAAACGCCTCCGCCGCGCCGACTCTTTCCTGCGCCGCGAGCTGCATTCCCTCGAGCGCGGTGCGCGAGACGGCGGCCGCTATCGCGGCCAGCGGCTTTGCGGGCGTGACCGGCGAGTCGGTTCCCGCGGCCAGCGGAATGCCCGCCTCCTTGAGGCTTCGCACGCGGTACAGATGCGGCAGCAGGCCCGGCTCTTCGGCGTACTTGGCGCCGCGGTAATAGATGAAGCCCGGGTTGGTGACGACCCACGCGCCGACGGCGCGCATGCGCTCGATATAATCCGGCGGTATCACTCCCCCATGCTCGATCCGCGCGACGGCCGCCCGCGCGCGCGGATCGTTCGCGGTCTCGGCCCGAGCGCCTTCGAGCGCCTCAAGCGCCGCGTCGAGTTCCTCGATTTCGGTGGCGTGAAACGCGCAATCCATCCCGAGCGAAAGCGCCCGGCGAACCGCGGCTCTGAGCGTCCGGCGATCATAGCCGGCGCGTCCGGGCAGGAACTTGGCTCCGGCGATCCGAAGATTCGCCTTGCGCGCCGCCGAAAAGGCGCTTTCGGCGGAGTCGAGATGCCGCGCGCCGAGCATCAGGGCGACGCGCTGGCATACCGCGCCCGAGGACACGAAGCTCGCGAAAAGGCTCACCTGCGCGGCGTCATTGCGGGCGGTTGCGTCGGTGAAAGCAGTCACGCCCGTGGCGCAAAGCTCGCGGCTCATGATCCGCGCGCGCGCCTCCGCCTCGGCGGCCGTCACCAGCGGGAGCTTACTGGTGATCCATTGCTCCATCCCGACCACCAGGCCGGTTGCGCGCCCGGTGGCGTCGCGATGGATAACCGCTCCCTCGGGCGGCTTGAAACCCGGCTCCTCGATCCCGAGCGCCTTTATCGCGCGCGAATTGAGCCACGAGGCGTGTAGTGTCTGATGGCGCAGGCGAAGCGGATTCTTCGGCACCGATTGGTCGAGTTCCGCGCGCGTCGGTCCGCGCCGCTCCTGGAGCAGCGCTTCGTCGCATCCAAACGCCCGCATCCAGTTGCCCGGCGGCGTCTTGCCCGCCGCAAGCCTGAGTTCGCCGAGCAGATCGCCAAGCGTGCGGCATCGCCACAGCGTTGCGCCGGTCGCCGCCGCGGCTGATTCCAGGAAATGGAGATGCGAATCGATGAAGCCGGGGGCGACGCTGCGTCCCTGGAGCTTCAAAAGATGGGTGCGCGGACCGATATGGCCCTTGAGATCGGCGAACTTCCCGTGGGCGAAGATGCGCCCGTCGAGAATCGCAATCGAATCGCTCTCGGGATGGCCGAGAATCACGCCTTCGTGGAGGACCAGGTCGACCTTCTCAGTCGTCATGGCCGGCCCGGTCCTCCGATTCGTCCTTGTTTTGAAACCAATCCATCCCGACGGGGCGGACGCGCCACCCCCTAGTCCGAGGAAGGCAGCGGCTTTGCTTCCTTCAGCTTCATCTGTCCGTCGCAGCATTCCAGCGCGCCGGTGCCGCCCTTGTTGCAGAGCACCTCGGTGCCGCACTTGTCGCACATGTAACGCTTTCCGAGAACATTGGCCATTTTGTCCTATCCTCCAGCTTTTCCCTGACTTGCCCCGAGGTCTTGAAGGCGAACGGGGCTGGGTTTTCTAATTATCGTCGAACGGCAGCTCGCTTACGACCGCTGTCGCCGTCTCTCCGTTTTCCCCGCGCGCGCTGAGCGCGGTTCCCGGCGCCCAGACGCTGTGATGCAGTATCGCAAGGCCGATCGCGCCCAGGCCGGGAAATACCGTCGAACTGGTTACGCGCCCAACCTCCTTGCCGTCAAGAAGCAGCGCGGCGCCCGACGCGACCTCGCCGGCGAATTTGAGGCCGAAGAGCCGCTTCTTGAGCGCTCCCCGCGCGGTTGCCCGCTCGATCGTTTCCTGGCCGACATAGCATCCCTTGTTGAACGAGATCGCGCGTTCCAGCCGTGCTTCGAGCGCAATCGTCTTCTCACCGGTATCGACGCCGAGGGCCGCCACGCCGTTTGCGATCCTGAGCGCCTCGAGCGCCTGCGCCTCAATCGCAACCGCTCCCGCGCGAGCGAGCGCGCCCGCAACTTCGTCGAGCCTCGCGCGCTCGGCAAGCAGCGACCAGGCCGACGCTCCGAAGCGCGGCACCTGGCCGATAAACCCAGCCCGAGTCTTCGCCCATCTCCACGGCCCGAGCGCCGCCGCTTCGCCGATCCCCGCCCGGCTCAGGACTTCGCCCGCCTTCGCTCCCTCGACATCCAAAACGCAGAGCCTGGTTTCCTCGATCTCGACGTCGTCGGCGACCAGGAAGCGCTCCAGATGCGCGCGCGAGCGCGGCCATTGCTGACGTCCAGCCTCGACAATCAACGAATCCTCGAGCACCCACAGCAAAAACTCGCCGATTACGTGCGCGTGCTCGGTCAGGAAGAGACCCGGCAAAACCGAACCCGGCTTTGCGCCCTTGACGTCCGCGGTGCACATCCCGTGCAGGAAGGGGACGCGGTCGTCGCCGGTCATCCGGACGACCGTACGTTCGTCGAGGATGCGAAAACCCGCGCCCTCGCCAAGCGTATGACATGGACGGCCGGGCGAGGCGTCTTTTTCGCCGTTATGGTAGTCGGAACTGCTCACCGTACGGGAATAAACTAAATCAGATTACCAATCTCTTTTTCTAACAAATACCAGAGACGCCACTCAAGGCGATTCCCGAGACCGGCGAAACCCCTGCTTCCCTCGTTCGCCAGCCCGGAGTTCACTCTTGGTGTCATCGCGCCAAGCCAGCGGATGCCTTGGCCGTTTTAGGTGTTCTAACATAGCGCGTCTTTGGCGTATGATGATTATGGGAAACGGAGGGAGAAATGGGAGCGTTTCTCTTGGGGCTGATAATTGGCGTCGCGGGCGCCATTGTTCTGTTCATCTACGACGAGGGCGAGGTTTTCATGAAGCTCTCGCAGCAGATAAAGCGCACAGCTGAGAAGTACAAACAGCAAGCCTGAGCGGAGAGGCAATACGGCGTCACAATCGGAAATCGCGGGTTCGAACCGCCGGCGATTGATTCGGTCGGGATTCGCGATCGCCGCGATACTCTTGTTGTGCGCCGCGATAACACTGCTTGCGGCCCCGGTTCGCGCCGATGACGCCCAGGACGCCCAGCGCCTGAGCGACACGGCTTTCCTGATGCTCAATAACCTGAGCGCCAGCTCCGCCCCCGGGGCGTCCGACGCTCAGGGCGCCGTAGCCAGCTTCGCCGGAGACGCCCAATCCCTTGCCGACGCTCTGAACAAGGGCGACCGCGAGGCCGCTTCGCGCGCGATGGCGGCCCTGGTCGCGGACCGTCAGTCAGTCGATCAGATTATCGCGAGGCATCCGGGCGTTCTGAACGCGGCGCGATGGACCGCGATCAAAACGCTGCTCGCCTCTATCGAGCACGATGTGCCGCCATCGCACTGGAAGGCGGTCGCGCCCGCCGCGCGTGGGACAACCGACGTGCCGCCGCCCGCCGAAGAAAACGCGATGCTCGGGGCGGCGCCGGAAGTAAAAATCACTTCGCGCGTGTTCGAGGACGGTGGCGTGCGCGTGCTCGGCTACATACAGGGCACCGACCTGACGAGCGCCGGCATCTACGACGGCGACAGTCTGTTGCATGGGATCCAGCTTGGCAACACGACCGGCCAGCAACGGATCAATTTCAACTTCAAGCTCCTGAATGTCGCCGCGAGCGACGCGATCCGCGTGACCGACGCTTCGGGGCGCACCGCTCAGGCCCTGGTCGCGCCCGAGGCCGCAATCGCCGCGCCGTCCTCCGAAGGCCACTCCAAGCTTATCGAAATTGGCCCGGGCCCGGGCGTCAGCGGCGCGACCACTCCGATGAAGGTCGCCTCAGGCACGCCAAACATCGCGGAGATTCCGAGCCACAAGAGGCGCAGGCCGCGCCTCGGTACGCCGACCGGACCCTCGGAACTGGCCGACGTGCAGATCAACATACTTGGCGTGCTCGCCACCTCGCAGCCCAACACCTACCAGGTGGTGGGACAGATAGCGGGCTCGGGCATTCAGCGGGCGGGAATCTACGTGGACGGCAGGCTGGTCAAGCGGATACCGATCACGCCGGGGCAGTACACGTCGTTTGACGTGGCGTTCACGATGCTCGGCAAGCAGGCGGCAATCCGGGTCTTCGATCGCCATGGCAATTACGTGGCCTCTCCGTTCGACGTAAGCTCCGCGAGCGGCCGTGTCTTCGGAACCAATCCGCCGATCGGCGTCAATCCGTACGCTTACGGAATCAACCCGTACCCGGCCCCCTACGGCTACGGGTATCCGGCCAGTCCCTACGGCGCTAGCCCCTATGGGGTCAATCCGTATGGGAGCGTGAACCCGTATGCGCCGCGTCCTTACGGGTCGCCATACGGATATCCGAACGCGCCCGGCACCCCGTGGTGGCGCTCGATCATCCCGTAGCGACGTCGCGCGTATCCGTATCGAGCCGCGGGCCCTTTTTAGCCTTGAACGGGTGCCCGTAACCGGCCCGCCGGGCATAAACCCCCGCCGCACAGAACTGTATATATCTTGACGATTTATCGACAGATGTTGATTGCGGACATCCCCGGTCCCGCGATATGTTTCGGGCCGATGCCGCGAAGGCGGCGGCCGTGGGCCCGGCCCGTTCTCCGGCAGGCGCAAGGGAGGGTTCGCGATGGAAGCTCGGAAAAACATCATAGGGCGGGACGATTTGCAGTGGACCGAGTCCGGCCATGGCGAGCATTTCCAGTGCCGGCGCAAACAGCTTGGCGCGGCGGCCGGAAGCGAAAAGCTCGGATGCTCGCTGTATGAACTCGCGCCCGGCATGAGCGCCTTTCCCGCGCATTATCACACCGCCAATGAGGAGGCGCTCTATATCCTGGAGGGCGAGGGCACGCTTCGGCTCGGCGAAAGGCGGATACCGGTCAAGCGCGGCGATTATGTCGCGCTTCTGCCCGCCGCCGATGCGGCCCATCGGCTGACCAATACGTCCGACACGCCTCTCAGCTACCTGTGCATCTCGACGATGCTCGAGCCGGAGGTGACCGTTTATCCGGACTCGAACAAGCTTGGGATTGTGGCCGGCGCGGCGCCGGGCGGACCCAGAGAAAAGCGCACTATCGCCAAAAGCCTTCGCGCCGACGCCGACGTCGATTACTGGGAAGGCGAGAAATAGCGCAAGCCGCAATCTTTTTTCATGCGCCCTCGATTGCGCGGGCGTGGTCCGGGTCTGGCTCCGACACGTGGTGTCGGCGGCTTGTGACCCTTGGCATCGGCCGGTAGAATTCTTACTTTAATCAATAGGTTCGAACGACAATTATGCTCATTCAAGCGACGCAACTGCGGCCGGGGATGGTCCTCGAATACAACGGCGATCTCTGGCGCGTAATGACCATTTCGCACATCACGCCGGGAAACTGGCGCGGGATGGTGCAGACCAAGCTGCGCAACGTAAAGACCGGAAGCCAGACCGAAAACCGCTTCCGCTCCGAAGATCGCGTCGAACGCGTGATCCTGAGCCAGGTCAGGATGCAGTTCCTGTACGAAGACGGCGAGCTGTATCACTTCATGAACACCGAAACCTACGACCAGACCACGATCCCGCGCGAACTGATCGAGGACGCTATCGGCTTCCTGACTCCCAACATGGAAGTCGAGGTCGAGTTTTACGAGAGCACCCCGCTCAACGTGACTCTTCCCAAGACCGTCGACCTGAAGGTCGTCCGGACCGACCCCGGGATGAAGAACGCGGCCGTCACGAACACCCTCAAGCCCGCGACCATGGAAACCGGGCTCGTCGTCCAGGTTCCGCACTTCGTCAACGAGGGCGAAACCATCACGATCAACACAGAGACCCACGCCTACGTAGCGCGCGCCAAGTGACGCCCCGGCGTCCGAGCCGGCCGCCCGCAAGACGCCCGCCGCGCAAGCCGGGTCACGAGCCGGCTGCGCGCGTGCGCCCCCGGGTCGGTGAGCCGACAGCCGGGCGTCTTCGCCCGCAAAGGTCCGAAAGGCCGGCGCTTCGGGCCGGGCGCGACGTCTATATCGTCCAGACCCAGCCCGGCTTCGAGACCCTCGCGTGGGAGGAAATCGCCGCTCGCGTCGAAGGCGCTCAACTGCTTGGTTTCAGGACCGTCCCACGGCGCGCGGGGATGGCGGTCTTTTTAGCGCCGCGCCCCGACAAGCTCTCCACGCTTCGGCTTGCCGAGGACGTTTTCGCGCTGCTCTGCTATCGGCGCGGGCTTGCTCCGACACGAGCCTCCCTGGAGAAGATCGAATCTTCCGTTCGTACCGCGCTTTACCTCGAGAACGCGCTTCACGCGAGAAACAAGCTGACGCCTGGAAGCCGCGGCGGACGCCGTCTCCGCTTCAAGGTCGTCACGCGGCTCGTCGGCGAGCACGAGTTCCTCAGAACCGAACTCAAGCGCGCGATCGAAACCGCAATCCCGGGCCGCGGCGATCATACCTGGCGTCTGGACGAAGCCGCCGCCGACGTCGAGTTCTGGGTGACCATGATCGACGATGAGTGGATGCTTGCGGTCAGGCTCTCGGACGACCGGATGCGCCATCGCGAGTACAAAACCGCCCATCTGCCAGGCTCGCTTCGCCCGTCGGTTGCGGCGGCGCTCGGATGGCTTTCCGGGCCGCGCGAGGACGACGTCGTGCTCGATCCGATGTGCGGCGCGGGAACCGTGCTTATCGAGCGCGCGCACCTGGGGCGTTACGCGATGCTGCTCGGAGGCGACAGCGAGCGCACGATGCTCGACGCGGCGCGCGAGAACATAGGTCCTCGTTACCAGCCGATCGAGCTTCGGCTATGGGATGCGGTTGCGCTCCCACTACCCGATTCGAGCGTGACGAAAATCGTCACCAACCTGCCGTGGGGTGTCAAGCATGGCTCGCACGCCGCGAATCGGCGGCTTTACCCGCGGCTTCTCGCCGAATTTGCGCGGGTGCTGAAAAAGGGCGGAGTGATGGTTCTGCTGACCGCGGAGACGCGCCTGATGCGCGAGCTTTGGCGCGACGGGATGCTCAAGCCCGCGCGCGTCCTTCAGGTGTCGATACTGGGCGCGCCGGCGGCGGTTTACGTATGCCCGCGCGACGCGATTCCCGAAACCGGCGAAGACTAAAGCAATCGCGCCGATCGTTCGCGTACCAAAGCGATGTCCTGGCGGCGCGGACGGGATGAGCCGGCCAGGCGCGAAAGTTCGGCGCGCCGAACCCTCTTAACCGGCTGCGGAGGCGGCGGAGAGCCGCAGGTCTTTTGCCTGCGAGCGGATCGGTTCGGGAAGCTCGACTTCCTGGGCGTCAACCCAGTTCCTTTCGAGCCGGTAAAACTCGCGCGCCGCCTCGAAAAACACGTGCACCACGACGTCGTCGTAATCGAGCACGACCCAATGCGCGTGGGGAAGTCCCTCGACCGACAGCGGGCGAACCTTCTCGCGCTCCATCCGTTCCTGCATTCCACGCACGATCGCCTGGATCTGCACGTCCGAGCGCCCGGTCGCGATAATGAAGTAATCCGCGACCGAACTCAGGTGTTCGACCTCCAGCAGGACGAGATCGTAGGCCTTCTTGTCAAGCGCGGCTTGCGCTAGCGCAAACGCCTTATCCAGCGAAGTCACCGTATGGAAACCTGGGTCGGCAGAGCGGTTGAAATTAAGCGCGTCAGCAAGCCGTGATCCGTCAATAGAGAGCGTGCCGAGTGATGTAGTCGAGCACGTCGACCGGGACGAGGTAATTGATCGACAGGCCTTTCTGAAGCTTGCGGCGGATTTCGGTGGCGGAAATCGGGAAGAACGTGGTCTGAACGAAAGATAACGTCTGACCGCTCGAGTTCACGTAATGATCCTGCTTTTTAATGTAACCAAACCGCTCCAAAGCGGCAAGGGAAATTTTCGGCGGTCCCGACTCGCCTTCCTTTGGCCGGATATGGACGGCGATACTGCAAAGCCGCGTCAGCTCATCGCATTCCTTCCAAGTCTCCAGGTCGGCGAACTGGTCCGTCCCCATCAGGAGGAACAGGGTTGCCTGCCTGAGCGTGGAAAGGAAATAGCGAACGGTATCGATTGTGTAGGATCTGCCTGAGCGCCTGACTTCCACGTCCGAGACCATGAAATGGCGATTGCCCTTGGTCGCCAACCGCACCATCGCGAGCCGATGCTCGGCGGGAGCAAGCTCGCCTTCGGTCTTGTGCGGCGGCGAGGCGGCGGGAATGAAATAGACGAGGTCAAGATTCAGCGTCTCGCGCACCTCCTCGGCAGCGCGCAGATGCCCGAAATGGATCGGGTTGAAACTTCCGCCGAACAGACCTACCCGCATCCGCCCATCAAAACCCGCCCAGGTTTTCCCCGCAGAGTCTCATCCACGAACCTGGCCGGTTCCCCGGACAACATACTTGTACGTCGTCAACTCGCGAAGTCCCATCGGTCCCCGCGCGTGCAACCGGTTGGTTGAAATCCCGGTTTCCGCGCCGAAACCGAATTCGAACCCGTCGGTGAATCGAGTCGACGCGTTCACATAGACCGTAGCTGAATCGACCTCCCGTTCAAAGCGCGCTGCGGCTTCCCGATCGGCGGTCACGATAGCGTCGGCCAGTCCCGAACCGTGGCGCGCGATGAACCCGATCGCCTCGTCGAGCGAGTCCACGATTTTGATGGCGAGAATCAGGTCGAGGTACTCGGTGTCCCAGTCGGCCTCGGTCGCGCGGCGCGCCTCCGGCAGGAGTTCCACGACGCGCTCGTCGCCGCGAACCTCCACTCCCGCGCGCGAAAGCCGTGCCGCGATCGCAGGCAGAAAGGCCGGCGCAATCTCGCGATGCACCAGCATCGTCTCCATCGCGTTGCACACCGAGGGCCGGCTGCATTTGGCGTTGAAGCAGATTTCCTCGGCCATCTTAAGGTCGGCGGCCTTATCGACGTAGGTATGGCAGATGCCGTCGAAATGGGGCAGCAGCGGCACCGCGGAGCCCAGGAGCGCTTCCTTCAGCGAGCCGCCGCCGCGCGGAATTATCAGGTCGATCGCTTCGGGATGGCGTTTCAGGATCTGGATCGCCTCGCGGTCGGGATTTTCGATGAACGTCGCGGCCGCGGGGTCGATACCGGCGTCCGAAAGCGCCCGCGCGAGCATCGCCGCAAGCCGCGAGTTCGTCAAAAGCGCTTCCTTGCCACCGCGCAGCACGACCGCGTTCCCGGCTTTGACCGTGAGCACGCCGGCGTCGATCGTTACGTTGGGCCGCGATTCATAGACGATCGCGATAACCCCGATCGGCACCCGGATCTTGCTTATCTGAAGCCCGTTCGGTCGCCGCCATTGCTCGATTATCTCGCCGACCGGATCGGGAAGCGCCGCCACTTCCTCGACGCTCTTCGCCATCGCGTCGATTCGCGTCTCGCTCAGCGTGAGCCGCTCGACGAACGCTCCGGTTCGGCCTGCGGCGCGCGCGTTTTCCAGGTCGTGGCGGTTGGCTTCGAGGATGGAGCCGGTTTGCGCGCGCAGAGCGGCGGCGAGCGCGAGCAGCGCCCGGTTCTTGCGCTCGCTCGGGCAAAGCGCGAGCGACGCGGCGGCTGCGCGGGTTTTTTTCAGCAGGGAGAGGATTTCCTCCTCGAGCCTCATCGCAGTTCCTCAAGCAGAACGAAATTGTCGCGATGGATTATTTCGTCGGCCACCTTGTAGCCGAGAATCCGCGCGATGTCGCGTGACTGGCGTCCCTTGAGACGCAAAACGTCGGCCGCCGGATAGTTTACCAGTCCCCGCCCGATTTCGACGCCCGCGGGATCGAGCAGGCTTACGCAGTCGCCGCCCGCGAACTCGCCGCGCACCTCGCGCACCCCCGAGGGAAGCAGGCTCTTGCCCTTTTTTCTAAGTGCTTCGGCCGCGCCGTGGTCGAGGGCGAGCGAGCCCTGCGGCCGGAGCGCGAAAGCGATCCAATGCTTTCGGCTGGCGAGCCGAGCGCCGGCGGGAATTATAAGCGTTCCGACCTCGCGCGCGGGATCGAGCGCCGCCTGGATAGTCGCGTCTTCGCGTCCCGGACCGATCACCACGGTGATTCCGGCGCGCGCGGCCTGTCGCGCGGCGTTCAGCTTCGCCGCCATCCCGCCGCTTCCGAGCGGTCCCTTGCTTTCGACGACGAGTCCCTTCATATCGGCTTCCGGGTCGGCGATAAGCGGCACCAATCGGGCGTCGGGACGTTTGCGCGGATCGCCGGTAAGCACGCCCTTCACGTCGCTCAGGATAATCAGCATCTCAGCCTGCACCATCGAGGCCACCAGCGAGGAGAGCGTATCGTTGTCGCCCAGTCTTATCTCCTCGACCGCGACGGTGTCGTTTTCGTTGACCACGGGGACGACGCCCGCCTGAAGCAGCGCGTTGATCGTCTGGGTCGCGTTTCTGCGCCGGTTGCGCTCGGCAAGGTCCTGATGCGTGAGCAGGATCTGCGCGACGGTCCTGCCGTGGCGGGCAAACGCGCTCGCCCACATCGCCATCAGTTCTATCTGCCCGACCGCGGCGGCAGCCTGCCGTACCGCCATCGAGGCGCCCGCGCTCGTTCCGAGCCGCGCGCGTCCCGCGGCGATCGCGCCCGAAGTAACCATGATTACCTCGCGGCCCTCGCGAATCACGCGCTCCACGTCTTCGGCCAGATGCGCAATTACGTCGCTGTGAAGGCCGCCGTTGTCGGAGAGCACGGCGCTCCCGACCTTGACGACGACCCGGCGAACCCGCTCCAGAAGCCGCTGCTTGTAGGTCAGCTGGGACACTCGGCCTGCCTTTCCAGATGCCTGAGTTGCGCGGCGAGCGCCTCGACCAGCGGTTCCAGCCCGGTACGTTTGTCGGCTGATATCGGAAACACCCTGAGATGCGTCGCCTTCTCGACCGCCTCTATTATCGCAGGCGCTTCGCCGGGGGCGACGAGGTCCATCTTGTTGAGCGCGACTATCGCCGGACGTCCGAGCAGCGAGGGGTCGAAGGCTTCGAGCTCGCGGCGAACGACCTCGAAATCGTCGCCGGGAGTTGCGGTCGCGTCAAGCACGTAAACCAGAACGCGAGTGCGCGAGAGATGGCGCAAAAACCTGATTCCCAGGCCGTGGCCGAGATGCGCTCCCTCGATAAGGCCGGGGATATCGGCCAGCGAGAAGCTTTCTTCGTCGGAGACGAAGACGCGGCCCAGATTCGGCGTCAGCGTGGTGAAAGGGTAGGGCGCAACCTTGGGCCGCGCGGCGGTGAGCGCGCGCAGAAGCGTCGATTTTCCCGCGTTGGGAAGACCTATCAGCCCGGCTTCGGCGACCAGCCTGAGTTCGAGCCGGACCCATCGATGCTCGCCGGGTTTGCCGGGCGTCGCGATACGCGGCGCGCGCCGGGTCGAAGAGACGAAATGCATGTTGCCTCTTCCACCCTCGCCGCCCTGGGCGATTACCGCGGACGCGCCGGGAAGGACAAGGTCCGCCAGCACTTTGCCGCTTTCCTCGTCGATTACGACGGTTCCGGGCGGCACGCGCGCGATAAGGTCGTCGGCGTTCCTGCCGTATTGCTGTTTGCCGCGGCCCGGTTCGCCGTCGCGCGCGACGAGGCGCGGGTTGTACTTGAAATCCAGCAGGGTCGACATCCCTTCGTCGACCTGGAAAATCACGCTTCCGCCGCGTCCTCCGTCGCCGCCCGCGGGGCCTCCGAATGGACGATACTTCTCGCGCAGGAACGCGATTGCACCGTCGCCGCCTTTGCCGGCGTGCACCAATACCCGGGCTTCGTCGATAAATCGCATGTGCGCGTGGCCACTATGATACCATCCACTGGGCGGCGGATGCGTGCCGCGCGGCTAGGCCTGCACGGATCGCATCCTCACAGGCACGCCTCGGCGAGTACGCGGACCGCCTCGATCTGTCCGGTGCCGACCAGCATCGTTTTGACCGGCGAGGACTTCCACGCCTTGAGCCGCTCGGCGATTCGCTCGCGCGGGCCGACCAGTGCGACTTCGTCAACCAGCTTGTCCGGTATCGCGGCCATCGCCTCGGCCTTCTTGCCGGCGAGGTAGAGGTCCTGGATTTTGGCTGCTTCGGCCTCGTAGCCCATACGGCGGGCGTAATCGTTGTAGAAATTTTTCGACCGCGCGCCCATCCCGCCGATATAGAGCGCGAGCATCCCCTTGACCGGCATCCGGCATTTCTCGAGGTCCGGACCCATCACACACTGCACGAACGGCGCGACGTCGAAGTTCTCCATGCTCTTTTTGCCGCCCGACTTCGCGAAGCCCTCGGCCAGCGGTGCCTTGTAAAGCTCCCACTTCTCGGGGCTCATCCAGACCGGGATGACGCCGTCGGCGATTTCGGCCGCGAGGGCCACGCCCTTGGGGCTGATCGAAGCGGTGTAAATCTGGAGATCCCGGCGGCCGTGCAGGATGCTCTTGAGCGGCTTGCCGAGACCGCTCGCGCCCGGCCCGGTGTAAGGAATCTGGTATTCCTTGCCGTGATGCTCGAGCGGAGCTTCGCGGGCGAGAATTTTGCGGACAATCTCGATGTACTCGCGGGTGCGCTGGAGCGGCTTGCCGTAGGGCACGCCATGCCATCCTTCGACGACCTGCGGACCCGACGGTCCGATACCGAGGATGAAGCGTCCGCCCGAAAGCGCGTCGAGCGTCATCGCGGTCATCGCGGTCATCGCCGGCGTGCGCGCGGGCATCTGCATGATTCCCGTGCCGACGCGGATTTTCTTGGTGAGCGCGGCGATCCACGCCGCCGGAACGATCGCGTCGGAGCCGTAAGCTTCGGCGGTCCATACCGAGTCGAAGCCTGCGCGTTCGGCTTCGAGGATGAGGTCCATCGGAAGCCCCATCTGCGCGCCCGAATATCCGGAAATTAAGCCCAATCGCATCGCAACATCCCTCCCTGAGCCAGGAAGCCCGCAACAAAACGAAGGCCCCACGGATTATCCGCAGGGCCTTCAACCTTCAATCAATCCTTTAGCGTAAGCGGCGCGCCTACTCGTTTGCCCCGGCGGACGATGAAGCGTCCGGCGCCGGCTCGATTCGGACCCGCCGCTTGTCCCCGCGATACGACTCGTACTTAACCACGCCGTCGACGCGGGCGTAAAGCGTAAAATCGCGGCCCATTCCGACGTTCGGTCCGGGATGGATCCGAGTGCCGAGTTGTCGAACCAGGATATTTCCGGCCTTCACGGTCTCGCCAGCGTAGATCTTGACGCCTCGATGCTGGCCTGGACTGTCGCGGCCGTTGCGCGTAGAGCCTTGTCCTTTTTTGTGCGCCACGGCTGGTCTCCTGCTTTTGAGGCGGCGCTCCTGCGCCGCGGTTTGAATATGCTTGACGCGCCGGCGCTCAAGCGCCCGGCGTGATTTCCTCGATCTTGAGCACGGTCAGTTCCTGCCGATGGCCGTGCTTGCGCCGATAGTTCTTGCGCCGCTTCTTCTTGAAGACGATTACCTTGGTGCCACGGGGTTGCTGAACTATCTTCGCCTTGACCGACGCGTTTTCGACGGTCGGATGGCCGACGACGGGCGATTCGGTGCCGCCCACCGCGAGCACTTCGGTCAGTGCGACTTCGTTACCCACATCACCCGCGATTCGTTCGACGGTGATCTGGTCACCGACGCCGACGCGGTACTGTTTGCCGCCTGTTTTTACGATAGCGAACATGGCTTAGCCGGAAACAATTTAGTTATAGGACCGGCCAAGCCCTGTCAACGCGGTCCCGCCCGGCGCAGGGTCGGGCCGGGGTGTCCGCCCGCGAACAGGATAGATTGCGTTTTCTCCTGAATTCGCTGATATCGCCGAAGGATATCCCACTGGGGATATTCATGGAATCGATATCGCTGAAGCTGCCCGGGGACCGGCTCGAAACGAGCGACCGTTGCGCCAAAGCGCTTGGCATCCCGCGCGCCGAATACATCCGCCGCGCGATCGAGCGGATGAACCGCGAGGCCGAAGAGCGTGCGCGGGCCGAACGGATGGCGCGCGCCTCGCATAAGGTCCGCCGCGAAAGCTTGCGCGTGAACGCCGAGTTGGCAAGGATCGAGCGCGACCCATGATGGTGCGCGTCGCCCACGCCCTGCGCGAAGTGCTCGACCTGCGGTGAGGCGGCCGGCTCACGCAGGTCTTTGGCCCTCGAAGACCGAGCATATCAAATTTGTCGCGGTCGGGCGGGATCACGCTGCGCCAAAGCTGCCCCTGCGGAAAGCCCCTAAGCCTGAGCAAGCCGAGGGCGAAACCGGACGTCATCGCGAGACGCCCAAGCCTGGCGGCTTGCGCGCCCCGTTGTGGCCCCTTGGCGGCTGACTGCGGGAAATCTCAGTCCAGGCCGAGGCGTTCGCGGCCTTCGGGCGAGATCATCTGCGGATTCCAGGGCGGATCCCAGACCAGCTCGACGTTGGCCTCCGACACTCCCGGCAGCATCATCAGCTTCTGCTGCGCGTCATGCGCGATCGACGCGCCCATCCCGCATCCCTGCGCCGTGAGCGTCATTTTGACATCGATTCGGCTCGTACCGTCCGCCTCAGGCGTTATCTCCATCCCGTAAACCAGGCCAAGGTCAACGATATTGACCGGGATTTCCGGGTCGTAGCAGGTCTTGAGCTGCTCCCAGACCGCGGCTTCGAGGTCACCGGACGCGCTCGCGCCGGCGGCTTCCTGCACTTCCTTGCCTAGAGCGTCGGCGTCTTTCCCGGAAATGCGGTACAGGCCGCCGTAGGCCGGAACCTGTATCGTGTAGGTTCCGCCGAGCGACTGGGTGATGAATACTTCGAGACCCTTTTCCAAGGTGATCTTATTCCCAGCCGGGATCTCGATAGCCTCGCATTGCCGAGTCAATTCCACGCGTTCCATAGTCGACTCCGTTTGTCCACATTTTATGATTTCCTGCGCTGGACTTGAAGACGCGAGGGTTCTTTTGTTGCGGCGGCGGGTGCGCCTTTGCTAGCGATTTAGCTTTGCGGAGGGAAGGTGGCGGAGGAATCCGAGAGCCGTTCGAGCCGGTCTCTGGCGGCGAATCACGCGACAATCAGGGAAAAGCTGCACGCTTTTCTCGCTTCGCGTCCCGCCGGTGCTGACGCAAGCGAGCTGGTGGGCCTGCTGCTTAGCGGCGCGGGCTCCGACCCGGAGCTTGGCGCGCGGCTGGTGCGCACGATGCTCGACGCGGACCCGAACTTCGTCTTCGACGCCGCATCGGGCCTATGGTCGCTCAGGCGAAACCAGGCTCTGCGCGTCCCGCTCGACGAGGCGCGCTTTACGGTCGTCGATCTGGAGACGACGGGCGGACGCGCCGGCCCCGGGACGATAATCGAGATCGGCGCATACCGGATGCACGGGCGGCGCATCCTGGATTCCTTTCAGACACTGGTCCGCCCGCACGGGCCGATACCGCGCTTCATCACCGGGCTTACCTCGATAACCAACGAGATGGTGCGCGAGGCGCCACCGGTCGAGGAGGTGCTGCCGCCGTTTCGCGATTTTCTTGGCGATTCGGTGCTGGTCGCGCATAACGCCGCGTTCGACTACTCGTTCCTTGATTTCGAGTTTCGCCGCGTGTTCGGAATCGGGCTTGAGAACCCGGTGCTGTGCACGCTCAAGATGGCGCGCCGGTTCCTGCCCTCGCTCAAGCGCAAGCGGCTCGACGCGCTCGCCGAGCATTTCGGCCTTTCGACCGAGGGACGCCATCGCGGGCTCGGCGACGCGCGGATGGCGGCGGAGCTGCTCTCGATCTTCATCGATATCGCAAGCCGGATGGGCCTTGGACGCCTCGACCGGCTCATCGACGACCATCAGCGCGGCGCGGCGGGACGACGGATCGAACGCCACGTCGCGCCCGAGGAGATCGCGGCGATCTCACAGGCGCCCGGCGTGTACCTGATGCACAACGAGCGCGGCGACCTGCTGTACGTCGGCAAGGCGCGGCGGCTGCGCGAGCGGGTCGCGTCGTACTTCAATTCGAGTGTCACCGCGAAGACCGCCGACCTGGTGAGCCACGTATGGAAGATCGAGACGCGCGAGACGCGCTCGTCGCTCGAAGCCGCGCTTTTGGAAGCGAAGCTGATTCGCGAGCTCAAGCCTCCGTACAACAGGATGCTCAAGGCGGCCGCGCCCGCGTATTTCATCCGGCTCGACCTGATGGACGAATTCCCGCGTCTCGTTATCAGCACCAGGCTCTCGGCCAGACGGGGTGTGATGCAGACCGGGCCGTTTATCGGGCGAACGGGCATTGAGCGCTCGGTGCGCGCTCTCTCGCGGATGCTCGGTCTTCGCACCTGCGCGGGGAAGCTTGCGCCCGACGAATCGTTCTCGCCGTGCATCTATGGGCAGATGGGGCATTGCGCGGCGCCGTGCAATCTTACGGTCGATGAGGATTCCTACGCCGAGCGCGTGCGAAAGGCGGTCGCGTTCCTGCGCGGCGGAAGCGGTCCGCTGATGGGCGAGCTTGCGCGCGCGCGAGAGGATGCGGCGCGCGCGATGCGCTTCGAAGAAGCAGGCAGGCTCCATCGCGATCTCGAGGCGCTTGCCGCGCTGTCCTCGCGCGCAAGCCGTCTGAGCCAGGTTGTCATCGAGAACAATCTCGTGATCGTAACCGGCAATGAGAGCGATCGTGCCGCGCATATCGTGCTATCGGGCAGGCTCGCGGCGTCCTACGAGCTTCGCTCGCTCGAAGACGCGCGCGCCGTGTCGCGATTCGTCGCCGAGAACTTCGAGCGCTACAAGGCGCGCTCGGTCACGCGCGAGGAACTCGAACCGATGCAGATCGTCGCGCGATGGCTTCGCGAGCGCCATCCCGACGAAGGCCGCGTCATCAACCTGTACAGCCCGCGGATCGAAACTGCGGCGCTCGGATGGCCCGAGGCGCGCGGCGATAGCGCCGTGGGTGCGCACGACGGCTCCGAGCCCGCGCCGAGGATTGGCAAGGCCGCACCGATAGCGGCCGGGAGATCCTTCGCTTCAGCAGCCTGCGCTCAGGATGACAGAAGGGAGGCAGCGTGCGCTCAGGATGACGTGAAGGGAGGCAGCGTGCGCTCAGGATGATGGAAAGGGACGTCCTTTCCCCAGGACTGACAAACGGGCGTGGCCGACTAAAGAGCGACAGCCTTCGCTCGAACGGGCGTGCGGACGGGTCGCCTGACCGCGCCGCAAGCGTGCATGGCGGAGGCTGTTTTCTCAGGAAACAAGCTCGTCGAAGATGCGCGGCATCTCGAGACGGAGCAGAAAATGGCCGCGCCCGGGCAATACGATTAGCCGCGCGCGCGGGATTTGCTCGGCAAGGCGCCGCGCGTGCTCCATCGGCGAAAGCGTGTCCTCCTCGCCCTGCCACAGGATCACCTCGGTCTTGATCTGCCCTGGTTCGAAGCCCCACGGGCTGCCGAGGACGCGATAATCCTCGATCACGCCGCGCGCGCCCGAGCGCAACGCCTCGTAGAAAAAATCGGTCGCCTCTTTCGCGCTGAGAGCGCCGATTACCGCTCGATCGGAGGCCGACGGCAATTCCCTGAGCAATGTCTGGCGCAGCATCTCGGCGGGAATTCGTCGCGCCATCGTGAGCCCGACCGCGGCGATTCGCGGCGCGCGCATTGCCAGCGGAAACAGCATCCTGTCCGCCCAGAAGCCGAGTTTTCGGGTCGCCTCGGGCCGCTCCAGCGAGGCGACCGCTCCCACCGTGCCGATCTTCGTTACGCGGTCGCCAAGCCGCGCGCCGCATGCGAACGCGTACGGCCCTCCGCCCGACCATCCGAACACCGCGAAGCGTTCCAGGCCGAGCGCGTCGGCCAGCGCTCGCACGTCGTCCGCCCAATCGAGCATCGTGCGCTCCGGTTTGGGATCGGAAAGGCCGATTCCGGGCCGGTCGGGCGAGAGCAGGCGGACGCCTTTTTCGGCGCATAGCGGCGCCGCGAATGCGACGTCGAGCCGCGAGCTCATCGCGCCGTGGCAGCTTATTATCGGAAGCCCGCGCCGGTCGCCGTATTCGGCAAAGCCGAGCATCCGCCCGTCCGGCAGCCGAATCCTGTCCTCGAAGGCGTGTTCCACCCGGCGTTTGCGCGCGGCGTTTCAGGCGTTCACTTCAGGTTCTCGGCGAACAGGCTGAGCGTGCGCCGCCAGGCGTCTTTGGCCGCCTCGGGCGAGTACACGTCCTTTCGCGTATCGTTGAAGAATCCGTGCTGGCATCCGGCGTACACTTTCACTTCGCCCTTCTTGCCGAGCCTTTTGAGCGTGGCCGCGAGCCGATCGACGTCCTTGCGCTGGATCCATCCGTCGTTCTCGCCGTAAGCGTAAAAGATGGGGCAGTTGAGCGAGGCGAGTTTTTCGTCGGACGGAATCTCGCCGTAAAACGGCGCGGCGGCGGCAATCTCCTTCGATTCGCACGCGAGCAGCAGCGCGTAGCTTCCGCCCATGCAGTAGCCGGTGACGCCGATTTTCGCGCTTGCGGTTTCCTTCTGCGCGCGCAGCCACTCGATCGCGCTCTTCAGGTCTTCGATTCCGTCTTCCTTCCTGAGCGCGGTCATCAACTGGGCGGCCGTGTTGGGATCGGCGGCGACCTTGTGGCCTTGGCGCGAGTAGAGGTCGGGAGCCAGCGCGAAGTAGCCCTCGCGGGCGAAGCGGCGCGCAATGTCCTTGATGTTTTCGTTGAGGCCCCACCATTCCTGGACCACGATAACCGCCGGCCTTGCACCAGCGCCTTCGGGCCGGGCGACGTATGCTTTTATCGGGCAGGCTTTGCCGGTGAAGGTGACTTCGTTTGTCGCGATTTCGACACTGGCCATCGCTTAACCTCCAATGGTGTTGGATCTCTCGCGCCGCGGCTTCGCGCCGGCGTGCGCTCCTATTCAGCCGCAGTTACCGGAATGAATCCGATCGTGCCGCTGCGCAGCCTTATCTGCAGCCATCCGCGGGCGATTCCGATCACGCGCACGTAGCCCTTGCGATGGACGTGGGCGACCACCCGGCTCGAACTGTCGGGTTCCTCGTAAACCGGCGAATTGTGGGTCAGGTAAAAGACCTTGTTGATGCGCCTTATCTTGGGCCTTGGAGTCGGCGCGGCGGTTGCCTCCGCGGGACTTGGCGACGCGGCCGGAGCCGGTGTGGCGATCACAAGCTTCGGATTGAGGGCCCGAGCCTCGGCGAATTCAGCGTCCGCCTCGGCGGAGCGGTTCGGCTCGGTGCTGAGAAGTTTGGCGAGATCGAAATGCGCCCGCGCGTTCTTGGGGTCGAGTCCGATCGCGGTGCGAAACTCGGCCTCCGCCTCGGCTGACTTGTTCTCTTTGGCGAGAATCGTACCGAGGGCGAGACGATAGGCGGGATTGGTCGGTTCGAGAACGACCGCGGCGCGATATTGCGATTCCGCGTCGCCGTTTTCGCCCTGCGCGGCGTAAAGGCGGCCCAGCGAGCGATGGGCCGCGGCGTTTTTAGGGTCAAGCTCGAGGACCTTGATGAACTCGGCCTCCGCGGCGGCGTTTTTGTTCTCGACCACGTACAGGTTGCCGAGCGCGACGTGGGTGCGGACGTCGTTGGGCGCGAGCTCGACGGCCTTGCGGTAGTTCTCTTCGGCCTTGGTGAGATTCGTCGCCTGCATCGCGGCGTCACCCGCGCTCAGGTAATGCTGGACCGACTCGCCGCTGCGGCATCCAAACAACGACAACACGGCAACCAGTCCAATAGCGGCGGCAAGGCCGGCAGGGTTTCGCGCTTCGACAGGCATATGAGTGACTCCTCTTCAACCTTCCTACGGCTTCCTGAAACGAGAGAACGGCGAACTTGGTTCGCGGGGGGATTTAAGCATCATTCGGGTGTCCAAGTTAAATGGCGAAGCCTTTTCCCATTGGACTGCCTGATTGGGTGGGTTATAAACAATGCCGTGCGAGTCGTTCTTATCGCCGCAAAGCATACCGCGCTGGCAAAGACGCGGCTTGCCCCTGTCATCCCCGACGCGGAGCGCAGGGTGCTCGCCGAGGCGATGTTCCGCGACGTGCTGGCGGCGGCTTTAGCTTCGCGGATCGCCGAGCGGGTTGCGGTGGTTTCCTCGGACGCGACGCTGCTCGAAATCGCGGCCGAAAGCGGGGCGCTTAAGATCGATGAAATGGTCCCGCGAGGGTTGAACGCGGCGGTCAGGATGGCGACCTCGATGCTGGTCGAGGCGGGCGCGACCCAACTATGCACGGTGCTGTCGGATATTCCGCTGGTGACGGGCGCGGACATCGACGCGGTGTTCAGCGCGATACCGGGCGAGGGCGGGGTGGTGCTGGTGCCATCACGCGATTTTTCGGGAACGAATATCATTGCGCGCGCGCCCGGCGACCTGATTTCGACCATATTCGGGCGTTTGAGCCTGGTGAAACATTTGGAAGAATGCAAACAAAGGGGACTGACGTGCGAGGTGATGCGGCTGGCCGGGCCGGCGCTCGATCTTGACTTGCTCGCCGACCTGATGGAATTCGTACGGGTCGGCAAGCCGACCAACACGCTGAATCAGCTTTCCCGCCTGGGGATTGCTCTCGACTGAACTTCGGCAGCGAATGGCGATAATTTCGGCGATCGAAAGATTCGGGGAGTATATCCTCGAAAGCATCACGGCGCTCGGGAACTTTATTCTGTTCCTCGCGAGCGCGCTTTTTCAACTCCTCTCGCCGCCATACAAGCCGCGGCTCGCGATACGGCAGATGAGGATTATTGGCGCCGAGTCGTTCATGTTGATCGCGCTTATCGGCGCGTTCACCGGGATGGTGCTCGGGCTGCAGGGCTACAACACGCTTTCCCGGTTCGGCTCCGAAGGAGCGCTCGGAACGGTGGTGGCGCTGGTGCTGGTGCGTGAGCTTGGGCCGGTGCTGGCCGCGTTGATGATCGCGGCGCGGGCGGGCTCCGCGATGGCGGCGGAGTTGGGCTCGATGCAGGCGACCGAGCAGGTCGACGCGCTCACCGTGATGGCGATAAACCCGGTGCAGTACCTGGTGTCGCCGCGAATCCTGGCCGGGGTCATCAGCTTCCCGCTGCTGACCTCGATCTTCGACGTGATTGGAATCTGGGGCGGATACGTGATTGGCGTGGGCCTGATGGGCGCGCCAGGCAGCAGCTATGTTAACGGGATCGCGCAGAACATGACCGCCCACGATATAGAGACGGGGCTTTACAAGGCGCTGGTTTTTGGCGTCGTGGTAACCTGGGTCTGCTGCTACAAGGGCTACCACGCGCGGCGAATGGCGACCGGGGTCAGCCGCGCCACGACCGAAGCCGTTGTGCTGTCCAGCGTTCTTATACTTGCGTGGGACTACTTCATGACCTCGGTGCTACTGTAGATGGACAAGCCGGCTGAAGCTCCCGTCGCCAACGCAATCGAAGTCCGCGCGCTGCGGAAGCGCTTCGGGCGCCAGCAGGTGCTCGACGGTATCGATTTGAAAGCCCCGCACGGAACCATCACAACTATCGTGGGGCCTTCGGGATGCGGCAAGACGGTCCTGCTCAAGCATCTGAACCTGCTGCTGCGCCCCGACTCGGGACAAATCGTGATCGACGGAGTTGAGGTTACCCGGCTAAGCGGGCGCAGTCTCAACCCGGTGCGCGAGAAGTTCGGGATGCTGTTTCAGGCCGGAGCATTGTTTGACTCGCTCAGCGTGTTTGACAACGTCGCGTTTCCGCTGGTGGAGAAGACCCGGCTTTCACGCGAAGAGATTGCGAATCGCGTGCGCGAGACGCTGTCGGCGGTCGGATTGAACGGGATGGAGCAGAAGTTTCCGTCGGAACTCAGCGGTGGGATGCAAAAGCGCGCGGCCTTGGCGCGCGCCTTGATCCATCGGCCGAAAATCCTCCTGCTGGACGAACCAACCACCGGTCTCGATCCGACTCGCACCGGCGCGATCCATGCGTTAATCCGGCACACGCAGCAGCGTTTCGGTCTTACCGTCGTGATGGTGAGTCACGACGTTCCGAACGTGTTTGAGGTATCCGATCACGTTGCATTCATGCATCTTGGGAAGGTAAGGCTCTATGGCTCGCCGCAGGAAGTCGTATCGGCCCATGACGAGGTCTTTGACCATTTCCTCGCGGGCAGGGCGGACGAGGGCGAGGCATCCGCGCTTGGTTGAGAAAAGCTGAATGTACGCAAGTCGCACCACCCAGTTCATCGTCGGACTCTTCGGCTTGGCGGGCATCGCCGCGCTGGCAATTTTGTCCTTCAGACTCGGCAATCTTTCCCTTTTTCCGCCACCCAGCTACACGCTTTACGCGAACTTTGACGATGTTTCCGGATTAAAATCGGGGGATAGCGTCCAAATTGCGGGCGTAAGCGTTGGCAAAGTCGTTGCTATCAGCCTCAAGGACGACCGCGCCCACGTGGCGCTCCAGATCCAGAAGGGCGTACCGGTCGACAGCGACGCGATAGCTTCGGTCATGACCAGTGGCATAATAGGCGACAAATATGTCTCGATCTCGCCGGGCGCCGGCGAGCGCATGCTCAAGAACGGTGACACCATCCGCCTCACTCAGTCGGCCTTCGTGCTCGAGAAGGCTATCGGACAATTGATCAGCGGCTCCGGTTCTGGAGGCGGAGTCGGCGGCAACAAAACCCAGCAGCAACAGTCCAAATAATCGTTGCTAAACTCGATGACCCCTATGCGCAAGGAATTAGCATATCCACGAATTACCGCCTTTCTTCTGACTTCGATGGTAATCGCGGCCGTCAGCCTCGTTTGCGCAAGCGCGTCGTTGGCCCACGCGGCGACCGACCCCATGACCGTCGTCAAGACGGTGGTCGATCAGGCGATCGAGGTGCTCAAGGACCGTCAGACGCCGCTTCCCCAACGCCAGCAGAAACTGCGCGAACTGGTGGATAACAATTTCGACTTCAGGGCGATGGCACGCTCGGCGCTCGGCTATCATTGGCGCAACATCACTCCCGAACAGCGCACCGAATTCACCAAGGCGTTCACCGCCTTCGTGCAGGACTCGTACCTGAGCAGGATGCAGGATTACTCGGGTCAACGGGTCGACATCATAGACTCGCGCAACCAGGGCGACGGTTATGCCGAAGTGATGAGCAAGATCGTCCAGAACGGCAAACAACCCGTTCCTGTGAATTATCTACTTCATCTCGAGAACGGCAAATGGCTTATCTACGACGTTACCGTTGACAACATCAGCATCATTGCGAACTATCGCAACCAGTTTAATCGTGTCGTGAATAATCAAGGCTTTGATAAGTTGCTCCAGGACCTGAAAAACAAGCAAGCGGAACTGGCGGCACGACTTGGGAACTCATAGCGCGCTCGTTGACCCAAGCTTGATATTGAAGCAGCCTACTTGCATCGGTACCCTGTGTTGAGGCGTCGCGGGCAGTCGACGCGTTTGGCGACGCTGCTTGGACCTGGAGGGAAAGCGCGAAATCATGGAATACACCTCAGATACCCGACGGGATAGCGCGGCGCTGGTACTGATCCTCCTGCTTGCGCTGCTTTCGATACTCGTCGGTTTGGTGACGGCAAGCCCGGCCTTTGCCGCCGGGGCGGCGGCTCCGAACGGAGGCGGCTCGTCGGGCGCGGCATCGGGCGCTCCCGACCAGGCGCTTGAACAGGGCGTCGAAAGCGATCCGCTTGCGCCGTTCAACGAGAAGATGTTTACCTTTAACCTGAAACTCGACGACTGGGTCCTGCATCCGGTCGCGAGCGGCTATGCGGACATCGCGCCTGAAGCGTTTCGTCAGGCGGTCGGCCGCTTTTTCGACAACGTCGAGTTCGTTCCGCGCTTCGCCAACAATCTTTTCCAGCTTCGCCTGGCACAGGCGGGGGGCGAAGTCGCCCGCTTCGGCATCAACACGACGCTCGGGCTTGCCGGTTTCTTCGATCCGGCCGATAAATGGTTCGGCCTGAAAGAACATCCTGACGACTTCGGCCTTACGCTGCGCTACTACGACGTGCCGACCGGACCGTATCTGATGCTACCGTTCATAGGCCCCTCGACGATCACCGATGCGGTAGGGCTAGGCGTCGACGATTTCATGGATCCGGAATACTACTTCATGCCGCTCTGGATGTCGTTTGCGGTGGGCGGCGGCGAGACCGTCGCCGAGGCGATCAACTACCGGTCGTTGCACTTGAACCAGTTCGAAGAGGCCGACCGCTACGCCATCGATCTCTATGGCGCGGTGCAGGACGCTTATCTGCAGACCCGCCGGGTGCAGGTGCGCCACCTCAAGGAAGGAAAGTAGTTCGCACCAGCTCTGTGCTATCGACGGCGCGCCTGGCAACCGGGCGCGCCGTTTTGCTCCGATGGGGCACAGGCGGAAGATTCGGACTTAGCCCGTCAGTTCACGTGCTCCCACGCATGGTAGGAGCTTCGCACCAGCGGCGCGGACTCGACGTGGCGGAAGCCGAGCTTGAGCGCCTCGGCTCGAAGCTCCGCGAATTCATCCGGCGTGACATAGCGTGCGACCGGCAGGTGCTCCTTCGACGGGCGCAGGTATTGTCCGAGCGTCAGGATGTCGCACTCGACCCCGCGCAGATCGCGCATCACCTGTATCAGCTCCGCGTTTTGCTCGCCGAGCCCGAGCATTATTCCCGCCTTGGTCAGCAGCGGACGGCCGAGCGCACGCCCCGTCTTCTTCGCATGCCTTAGCACCCCGAGCGACAGCTCGTAATGGCCGCCGGGACGCGCCGTGCGGTAAAGGCTGGGGACGGTCTCGATATTGTGGTTGTAGATGTCCACCGGCGACTCGACGACCGTCTCAACCGCTTGCGCGGCGCCGCGGAAATCCGGCACCAGCACCTCGACGCGCGCCGAGGGAATCGCCCGCTTGAGTTCCCGCGCGGTTGCGGCGAAATGCCCGGCGCCGCCGTCGGGCAGGTCGTCGCGATTGACGGAAGTGACCACGACGTGCTGAAGACCAAGCCGCGCCGCGGCTTGGGCGACGCGCCTGGGCTCCTCGGGATCGAGCGGCCGGACCTTGCCGTGCGCTACCGCGCAGTACGGGCAGTTTCGCGTGCACACATCGCCCATCAGCATGAAGGTCGCCGTGCGATGCGAGAAGCATTCGCCGATATTCGGGCAGCACGCCTCCTGGCAGACCGTGTGCAGCCTCATCTCGGCGAGCAGTGCGCGCGTCCGCGCGTATTCGGGCGACGCGGGCGCTCGCACCTTTATCCAATCGGGATGTCTTCGTTCAGCCATCGCTATCAGCGCCGCCGGCTCATGCGCTGTCCTGTGCGGCGCATGCCTTCCATCTATCTATGAGCTTCACCCACAGGCGCGGCGCGATCAACCGCGTTCCAGAGCGCCGCCGCGCCGTCCTCGACGATTCGCCCGTACCCGAATACGTCGGCGAAACTCGCGCGCATCGTTTTTGCGAAATCCGCCACGCCTACGTCGGCGCGGCCCAGTTCCGCGACCGACGTCATCAGGCATCCCTGGATCCCACACGGGACGATCCGCTCGAAGAAACCAAGATCGGTCCGCACGTTAAGCGCGAATCCGTGGAGCGTGACCCATCGCCGGATACCGACGCCGATCGACGCGATCTTGCGCTCGCCAACCCATACGCCGGTAAGCCCGTCGCGCCGCCCGGCTTCGATTCCGTAGGCGGCCAGCGCGCGGATCATCGCTTCTTCGAGCTTTCGCAGGTAGCCGTGGACGTCGCGGTCGCGCCCGGTGAGCTTAAGGATCGCGTATCCGACCAGTTGCCCCGGCCCGTGATAGGTGACCTGTCCGCCGCGCGACACGCGATGGACGGGCACGCCGGACCCTCGCGCAGCGGCGAGATAGCGCTCGTCGGCGCCGCGCCCGAGTGTGAAGACGTGCGGATGCTCGAGCAGCAGCAGCGTGTCGTCGCGCCGGTCAGCGTAGCGCTCGGCAACCAGCGCGTCCTGCAGCGCGAGGCTCGCCTCGTACTCGACCACACCGAGTTCGGCGACCGTGAGCGTTCGAGTTCCGTCCATCGTCACCCTGAAGTGTAGCGAACTTCGGCCGTTTCGTCGCATCCCGCCGAGGGCATTTCGCTCACGCGCGGCGGGCCGCCGGAGCCGGCGGGCTTTCCGTCGGCGAATCGGAGCCGCGCCCGCTTCGCCTCTCGGCGGTTGTACCTGTGGCGCTTTCCGTCGTATAGGATGCGCGGGTGACTGCAAGGGGGCAATGGGGACAAAAAGATGACAAACCGCGAGCGCCGCGGATGGCTCGTTGTCGGCGCGTTGTTTACGGCGCTCTTCTTCATCTGGGGCGCGATCAACAGCGGCGGGGTGTTCGTCATCCCGGTACTGAAGTATTTCGGATGGACGCGCGCGCGGATCTCGACGCTGGCCGCGGTGTCGGCCCTCGCCGGCGGTGCGGCGGGACCGCTGATAGGATGGATCCTCGACCGGGTTGACGCGCGAAAGGTGATGGTCGCGGGGGCGGGCGTGTACGCGCTCGGGCTGTTCGTCCTCAGCCGCGCCAACTCCTTCGGCACGTTCTTCGTAATCTACATCGTCTTCGGCATCAGCTCGGCCGCCTCGACGATACTGCCTTCCTCGGTGGTGATCGCGAACTGGTTCGAGGAGCGGCGCGGGCTTGCGATGAGTATCGCGTTTACGGCGGTCTCGCTCGGCGGGGCCGCGATGACGATAGTCGTGAACTACGCGATCAAGCTCGGCGGATGGCGTCTCGGATGCGTCGCGCTGGGCGTGCCGATCGCCGCAATTGTTCTTCCGATCCTGTTCGTCGTGGTCAGAACCCGGCCCGCCGTCGAACCGCCGGCGCCGGGCACCGCCGACGCGCCCGCGCCAGCGGTGGCCGAGGTGCCGGGACTCGAGATGCGCCAGGCGCTCAGGACGCGCTCGCTCTGGATGCTTGCCCTCGCCTTCCTGCTCGCGAACTGTATCGGCTCGGGCGTGGGCTTCCATTTCATCGCCTACCTGATCGGAATCGGCTACAGCGCGACGTTCGCTGCCGGAACCGCGAGCGTCTCGCTGCTGTTCGTTGCGCTCGGCAGCCTGGTGGCCGGTCCTCTCGCCGATCGGGTGGGCGCGCGCACGGCGCTTGCGATCGCGGTCGGCGCGTGGTCAATCGGGATGCTGCTTCTGCTCGACGCGCGGCAGGAAGTGGCGCTCGCCGCCTACGTGGTGCTGGGAGGATTCTTGTTCGGCGCGCCGTGGGTGCTGGGAACACTCGCGGTGGTGGAATCCATCGGTATCAAGCGGCTCGGCTCGGTGCTCGGATTTCTCGGAATCTTCTCGACCATCGGGATGGCGATCGGGCCGGTCGTGACGGGCCGCATCTTCGACCTGACGCACAGCTACCATCCGGCGTTCTGGCTGTTTATCGCGCTGTCGGTCGTATGCGCCGTGGCGGTGTCGGCGTGTCTTCCGCTCGAGCGCGAGCAGCAACGTCTCGCGACGCCTGCGGCTTCCGCCGCCGCGTAAGGGCCGCCCGTGTGGTGTCCCGCAAATAAGTTACGAAATGCCCAGGGTCAGCCGTAATCCGTCATCCTGAACGGAGGCTGCCGGAGTGAAGGATCTCGCGCGGTCCCCCGCGCGTCAGAGCCCCCGCGCCCAGCCAGTTCACCCGGAAGACCGGGCGAGATCCTTCGCTGGCGCTCAGGACGACGCATAGACTTTACAAAGTTGTTTACGGGACACCCCGCTAGATATGTATCGCTTCGCCCTCTGCGGCGAGCGCCGCTTCCATGATCGCCTCGGACATCGTTGGATGCGGATGGACGGTGCGGCCGAACTCGGCGGTAGTGGCCTCGAGCGTCCTGCCCAGCACCACTTCTGAAATCAGGTCGGTCGCGTGATGGCCGATTATCTGGCATCCGAGGACCTCGCCGTACTGCTCGCTTACGACGAATTTGACGAAGCCTTCCGCCTCGTTGATCGCGACCGCCTTGCCGTTGCCGCGGAACGGGAACTTGCCGACTTTGACTTCGATTCCGCGCGCGCGCGCCTCGGCCTCGCTCAATCCCACGCACGCGACTTCCGGCTCGCAGTAGATACATCCCGCGATCGAGAGCAGATCGAATCCCGGCTCGCGCACCCCGGCCATTATCTCGACCGCGGCGATACCCTCGGCGGAGGCCTTGTGCGCAAGGAGCGGCGGACGAATCAAGTCGCCGATCGCATAGACGCTCTCGCACGAGGTGCGGAACGAATCGTCAACCTTGACGAAGCCGCCGCGCTCGATCTCGACGCCGAGCGCTTCGAGTCCGAGGTTTTTGCTGAGCGGAGCGCGACCGACCGCGACCAGCACGTTCTCCGCATCGACGGCCTTTTCGCCGTCCGCGGAATCGAGCGCGACGGACCATCGCTCTCCATTCCGCGCCATCGATTTGTACCCGTGCCCGAGCATCACCTTGACGCCGCGCTTGACGAACTGGCGGCGCGCTTCCTCGGCGACCTCGGCGTCGACCCCGGGAAGCATCTGCTTCTCCAGTTCGATAATCGTGACCTTGCTTCCGAACGCCTGGTAAAAGTAGCCGAACTCGAGCCCGATCGCGCCCGCGCCGATTATCGCGATACTCTCGGGCAGCCGGTCGTGCACGAGCGCCTCGCGGCTCGTCATCACGCCGTCGCCGATTTTCATTCCGGGGAGCAGACGCTCGGTTGAGCCGGTGGCGACCAGGATGCGGTCGGCTTCGATTTCGGAGGCGGCGGGCGCGGGCTTTCCCTCGGCCTGCGCGAGCGCGACGGTGTTCGGCCCGGCCACGGTTCCGTTCGCCTCATAGAGATCGATTTTGTTCTTCTTGAACAGGTAACGGACACCGCGCTGGAGCTTGTCCGCCGCGTCGCGCGAGCGCTGGATAACGCGCGGGAAGTCAACCCGCACTTCGCCGGTTTCGATTCCGTGCTCCTTCGCCGCCGAGCGTATCGTCTCCATCGCCTCGGCCGAGTTGAGCAGCGCCTTCGACGGGATGCATCCCCAGTTAAGGCACACGCCGCCCGGGCGATCGCGCTCGACCACCGCGACCCGCATCTTGAGCTGCGAGGCGCGAATCGCCGCCACATATCCACCCGGTCCCGAGCCGATTATCGCAAGGTCGTATCGTGAGTTGGCCAAGATTTGCTCCCGAGGTTCCGGTGCGCGCGCCGAAGCGCAAAGGCCGGCGCGCGCGTGATTTGTTCAGAGTCGTTCAGACAAGGAGACTAGCCGGATTTTCCAGAAAGCGCTTCAGTTCCTGCAGGAAGCGCCCCGCGACGATCCCGTCGATAATCCGATGGTCGCACGACACCGTCACCATCATCGTCCTTCCCACCGCGAGTTGTCCGTTTCGCACCACCGGCTTTTCCTTGATCGCGCTCACCGCGAGAATCGCGGCCTGCGGCGGGACGATCACCGCGGCGAAGTGCTCCACGCCGACCATCCCCATGTTAGAGATGGTGAAAGTCGCGCCCGAGAGTTCGCCGGTCGTGAACCCTCCGCCTCCGTGCCCCGCCTTGGCGACCAGACGATGCGACACGGCGGCGATTTCCGGCAGCGCAAGCCGTTCGCACTCGCGGATTACCGGGAGCAAAAGGCCGTCCTCGATCGCGACCGCGACGCCTATATTGATGTGTGGATGGATCACGATGCCGTCGTTTTCGAAGCTCGCGTTCATCCGCGGAAAGCGCCCGAGCGCAAGCGCCGTCGCCTTGACGATCATGTCGTTGTAGGTGATGTCTTCCTCGAAAAGTTCGGTCGTCTCGATCGACTTCTTGAAGCGCACCGCCTCTTCCATGTCGATTTCGACCGTGACGTAAAAGTGCGGTATCTCGCGCTTGGAGAGCGCCATGCGCTGCGCGATCGTTCTGCGCATGCTGGAGAGTTCCTCGCGCGAGCCGGGCGCTCCTTCGTGCGGATGGACCAGGCGGCGGAACTTGAACATCTGCTGCTCGCGCAGATAGTTGTCCACGTCGCGCTTGGTGATACGGCCGTCGGGCCCGGTGCCGCGCACGTGCTCGAGGTCGACGCCGGCCTCCTCGGCCGCGCGGCGCGCAAGCGGCGAGGCGCGCAGCTTGTGCCCTTCGGGCTCGACTTCGGGAGTCTCGACGATCCTGAGCGGCTGGCGCGGCGGCGCGGCCAGCGCGGTCGGAGCGGCCGACGGATGAAGGCCCATCGCGGGATGGAACGCGGGAGGGCCCGCTTCCTCTTCCTCCATCTCGGGCGGAGCGTTGACCGTGGCTTTGCGGGCAACAGCCGGAGCCTTTTCCGGCTCGCTGGCGGGCTTTGCCTCGGGCGCGGGGGCTTTTTCCGCAATCCTGGGCCGGGCGGGTTTCGCCGCCGCGGCTTCAACCGGTATCGCCGTCGCGACCGGCGCCTCGGCCGGTTTCGCGCGCCTGGCGGAAGCCTCGCCGGGCGCGCGCATCATCGCGATCACCGCGCCGACCGGAGCGCTCTCGCCCTCCTTGAGCTTCAGCTCATCGAGCACGCCGTCCTCGAAGGCTTCGAGCACCATGTCGGCCTTGTCGGTCTCCACCTCGGCGATAGCGTCGCCATGATGGATCTCGTCACCAGGATGCTTGAGCCAGCGCAGAATTTTTCCCTCCTCCATCGTGTCGGAGAGCTTCGGCATCGTGATCTCGTTGCTCATAAGTCCGCTCTTTCCGTATTGTGGGCGCAAGCCAGGCGATCCGACAAGGCGTGCGCGGATTGATACGCCGGGGCGCGAAAAACGGGAGGTGTCTTCGATTGGAAGTGGGGGAAATTCCCGAGCGCGAATGGCTTCAGGCCGGGTTCTTCTGGATAGGGCTGGGATTGCTCATGGCATTGCCATGGGTTCGGCAGTCGATTCTGGCGCAGGCCGCACGCTTCGTGTTCTGCCTTACAGTCGTGGTGCATATCGGCGAAGCCTTCTACAACGCGAGCCTTGCCCGGCGCGCCAACCTCGATCCGTACCGGTGGGCGATCAGGTCACTGTTTCTCGGCTACCTCGCGCTCAGGCGGCTCAGAGAAGTCGTTTCGTCAACCGGCCATCCCATGTGAGGCGCGCGCCCGGCACCGCGCCCGTTTCACCCTACACGATTCGTTCCGCCGCGCTGATGATGTCGGCGGGGCTCGGCAGCGCCGCCTTTTCGAGCCGCGCGTTATACGGCATCGGCGTGTCCATCGTTGCCACCCGCTCGACCGGCGCGTCGAGATGATCGAAGGCCTTCTCGTACAATTGCGCCGCGATTTCCGCGCCCGCGCCGCCGGTGCGCCATCCCTCGTACACGACGATCGCCTTGCCGGTCTTTTTGACCGATTCGAGCACCGTGTCGAGATCGAGCGGATTGAGCGTGCGAAGATCGATCACCTCGGCGTCGGTTCCCATGTTCTCCAGTTCTTGCGCGGCGGCGAGCGTGTCGTAAACGCATTTCGAGTATGAAACGAGCGTCAGGTCCTTGCCCTCGCGCAGGACGTTGGCTTTGCCGAAGGGCACCAGATGCTCGCCGTCGGGCACTTCGCCCTTCACATGATAGAGCGATTCGTGTTCGAGGAAGATCACCGGATCCTCCTGGCGCAGCGCGGTCTTGAGCAGCCCCTTGGCGTCCGCGGGCGTGGCCGGAATCACGACGCGCAGTCCCGGGCAGTGCATGAAGTACGCTTCGAGGTTCTGGCTATGCTGCGCGCCCAACTGATGGCCCGCGCCCTGCGGCGCGCGGATTACGATCGGAACCTTGGCCTTGCCGCCGAACATGTAATGGATTTTGGCCGCGTTGTTCACGATCTGATCGAGCGCGAGCAGTCCGAAGTTGACCGTCATCAGCTCGACGATCGGCCTGAGTCCGCCCATCGCGGCGCCGATTCCAGCGCCTACGAAGGTGAGTTCGGATATCGGCGTGTCGCGCACGCGTTTTTCTCCGTATATCGCGAGCAGGCCGTCGGTCACCTTGAAAGCGCCGCCGAAGTAGCCGACCTCCTCGCCCATGATGAAGATGCGCTCGTCGCGATCGAGTTCCTCGCGCAGCGCCTGGTTCAATGCTTCACGATAGGTAATCTGGGACATGCGCGGACCTCCCTCGGCTCACTCGACGTAAACGTTCTTCGCGAGCTCTTCGAGCGGCGGCTCGGGGCTCTCGTCCGCGAACTTGACCGCGTCGTCGATAACCGCGCCGACCTCGGCGTCTATCTGGTCGAGACGCGCCTCGCTGACGCGCTTTTCGGCGAGCAGGCGCCGGCGCAGGTTCTTGATCGGGTCGCGCTCCTGCCAGATTCGTTCCTCGCGCTTGGAGCGGTATTCCACCGGATCGGACATCGAATGGCCGCGGAAGCGATAGGTCACCGCCTCGATCAGCGACGGGCCGTCGCCCTCGCGCGCACGCGCCGCCGCCTCGGTCACCGCCCGGTACACGTCGAGCACATCCATCCCGTCCACCCGCACTCCCGGCATCTTGTACGGCTCGGCGAAGCGGTAAAGCTCTTCCTGGCAGATGGCGTTCTGCACCAGCGTGCCCATCCCATAGAAATTGTTCTCGCAGATGAAGATGACCGGGAGCTTCCAGAGCGAGGCCAGGTTGAGCGATTCGTGGAAAGCGCCCTGCGGCAGCGCGCCGTCGCCGAAGAAGCAGCACGCCACTTCGGGCTCTTCCTTGTAGGCGATGGAAAGCCCGAGTCCGACCGCGAGCGGAAGTCCGCCGCCCACGATCGCGTAGCCGCCCATGAAGCGGATATCGGGGTCGAACAGATGCATCGAGCCGCCGCGGCCGTGTGAGATGCCGGTTGCCTTGCCGAACAGCTCCGCCATCACCGCGCGCGGGTCGGCGCCCTTGGCCAGGCAATGGCCGTGCTCGCGGTAGGTCGAGACGACGTAGTCCTTGTCGTAGAGCGCTTCGATCGCGCCGACCGCAACCGCCTCTTCGCCGGCATACAGATGGCAAAAGCCGGTAATCTTGCCGCGCGTGTACATCTCGGCCGATTTCTCTTCGAAGCGGCGAATGAGGCTCATCTTGCGGTACATGGCGAGGAGCTGAGCCTCGTCGAGCGTGAGCAGCGCGTGCTGCGCCACGTGTTTGTCGCGTTCAAGGGCCATAAGAAAACCCTCCGCGCCGTCTCCGGCGCTGCTCCGATTCTACTCCGGTACGTTTCATGGCAAAACCCGAAATCAACATTTATCAAGTTCGCCATTTGCAACTCTACTCCAATCCGCCGCGCCGTGAAACCGCGCGGTCAACATTTATCAAGTCCGGGTTTCAGGCCGTGGCGCACGCGCCCGGCGATGCGCCGCGCGTTTAACAGGACAGGACGGATTCTCGCTGCTTCAAATCGCCAACGGTGCTTCGGTTAAGCTTTCGCCGCGGGCGCGTGCGATTTGGTTTTATGGCTTCACATCGCCACCGAGAAAGCGGGACGCCGAGCGCGAACGTATCGAAACGGAAACCGCACGCCGCCGCGCGATAGCGCGTTTCCGAGCCAAACTATCGGGACCGCCCGGGCACGGCCCGGCGAGGCTGCCGCTCGCGGCGCGGGACGAGCGGCGCCGCCGCGTTCTCCGCCTAATCGGGAGACGTTTCGTTCGAGTCGGGCGAAGACGCGTTGAAGGTCCGCCGATTCAACACGGGCGCGGCATTACATGACCTCGAGTGCCGACAAGGGATGTCCGGCCAACGTGGGCGGACTGGCCGCGGCGTTACGAACCGAAAAAGTGTCCCGCCGGCATGGAATGCCGTGTCCCGTCGGCATGGAATGCCGCTAGCGTCCTTTGAACACCGGCTCGCGCTTTTCGACGAAGGCCTTCGCCGCTTCGCGGTGATCCTCGGTCTGTCCGCAATGGATATGATGCGTGGCTTCCAGATCGAGACAATCGTCGATGTCGCCGTTAAGCGCGCGGTTCAGGTTCTCTTTCATGTAGCGGAACGCCACGGTCGGTCCTTTGGCCAGGCGCTCGGCGATCTCGCGCGTCCGGGACGCGAGTTGTTCGGGAGGGCAGACCCAGTTTGTCAGTCCGAGCCTTAGCGCCTCCTGGGCGCTCACGCGCTCGGAGAAATAATAAAGTTCGCGCGCCTTGGCGGAGCCCACGAGCTTGGTCAGAAAATACGTGCCGCCGTAGTCGCCCGAGAATCCGACGCGGGCAAACGCGGTGGTCAGCACGGCGGTGTCGGCCATTATCCGCAGGTCGCACGCGAGCGCGAGCGACAGCCCCGCGCCGGCGGCGGCGCCCGGCAGAGCGGCGAGCGTCGGCTTGGGCATCGTGAACAATTTTCCCGCCGTTGCGCGCTGATTGACGCGCTGGCGATGGATGGCGCTGTCGATGGTATTGTCGCCCACGGTTCCGTCGCCGCGCGAGGCCATGCCCTTGACGTCTCCGCCCGCGCAAAAACCCTTGCCTGCGCCGGTGAGCACGATGCACTTGACGGCGGGATCGAGTTCCGCTTTCGCGAGCTGTTCGGCGAGCGCGCTGGTCATCGCGGCCGACATCGCATTGCGCACCTCGGGGCGGTTCAATGTCAGAGTCAGGACGTTATCGTCGAGGCTGGCGAGAAGATCGTTTGTGCCCGTGTTGATGTCCATCGCGCTCACTTGTCCTCCTGGCGTTTGCCTTCGCGCAAGCGCCGTCCGCGTTCAGTTTCCGAAATGCGCGGCCCGGCTTCAAGCCGCGCGGCATCGAATGGCGCCCGGTAAATCGCACGCGCGCCGCAAGCGCGCCCGCGGGCGTTGCGGTTACAGGAGCTTCATTTGAAGCACGGCGGCGACGGGAGCGAACGATCTGCGATGGATCGGCGAAGGGCCGAGAGTGCGCAAAAGTTCCAGGTGCTCAGGCGTGCAATATCCCTTGTGCTCGGCGAATCCCCAGCCGGGAAAACGCTCGTCATATTCGGCCATCATGCGGTCGCGCGTGACCTTGGCGACGATCGAGGCCGCGGCGATGCAGAAGCTCCTGCGGTCGCCGCCCACGATTCGGGTTTGCGGCAGAACCAGTCCGGGAATCGCGCGGCCGTCGACCAGGACGTGGGCCGGCTGAGGCGCCATCGCGCCGAGCGCGCGCTTCATCGCGAGCATCGCGGCCCAGTAGATGTTGAGCCGGTCGATCTCGTCGACATCGACGATTCCCACGCCGATACTCAGCGCCTTTTCCCTGATCGGCTCGAAAAGGCTCTCGCGCCGCTCGGGAGTGAGCTTTTTCGAGTCGTTGACGCCCTTGATGAAAACCTCCGGAGGGAAAAGCGCCGCGGCCGCCACCACCGGCCCCGCCATCGGACCCACGCCGGCTTCGTCCACGCCCGCGACCGCCTCGACACCGGCGCGCCAGAGCTTGCGCTCGTACCGTAAATCAGGCCCCTTGCCCATCGCGAACCACCCCGCGCCTCCTCCTCGCGCAACGCGACGTCAGGCGAGCCGCTTAAGCCTCGCCTTGCGCACTGTTTCCGCCACCGCGTCCGGGTCGCGCACGTCGACCATCCGGATCAGATAGTCGGCGCTCGCTGCGGAGGCGATTATGACGTCACCCAGTCCAACCAGCCGCTGCATCAGGCGCCGGCTGACCTCTATCGAACGGATATCGGAAAGTTCCACCTCGCGGCGGGTTGTCGCAAGCAGTCCGCGTTTCTCGATAAGGCGGTCGGACGTGATCCGCCAGGTGACCGCGCGCTGGGCGAGCGGAACGAGCCCCCAAATGACGAATCCGACCAGTATCAGCGCGAGACCCGCAAGGCTGTTGTTTGGGCCCCGGTAGATGATCGCCGCGCCGAAGACGACGATCAGGGCGCCGACTACGAAGACGTTGGCATAATGCCAGTAGGAGCGCCGGATGAGCGCGAGCGCGTACTCGCGCACGTCGGCAGGTTTCGGCTGGCTAAGCCGCGCGCCGCATCGCGAACAGAAAGCCGATTGCGCGAGCGCGTCGAAGCCGCATTGTGGGCACCTCATCGCCGGTTATCCATCCAGGGTCTTGGCGATTATCCGGACGGCAGATTGGTTGGTCAAACGGCGCGGGATGGTTCGTCCCGCCTTTTAACGGCGCGGCGTTCGTGGTAAGCAGCGCCCATGAAATTCGGCCTTTTTGCCATCAATAACGGTCCCTGCGCGAATCCGAAAACAGCCGCGGCGGTCGCCCGCGCGGCGGAGCAGGCGGGCTTTGAAAGCGTGTGGACGGGCGAACATGTCGTGGTTCCCGACCCGCGCGTGCCGCCTTCGCCGGTGCCGGCTGACTATCCGATGCTCGACCCGGTGGTGGCGCTGTCGTTTATCGCGGCGCATACGACGAAAGTCCGACTCGGAACGGGGATCATCATTCTGCCGCAGCGAAATCCGCTGGTGCTTGCCAAGGAACTCGCCTCGCTCGACGTGCTTTCGGGCGGGCGGCTCATCTTCGGAATCGGGGTGGGCTACCTCAAACCCGAATTCGACGCGCTCGGGATTCCGTTCGACCACAAGGGCGCGCGGACCGAGGATTATCTGGCGGCGATGCGCGCCATCTGGTCAATGGAAAAGCCGGAGTATCGGGGCAAATACGTGTCGTTCGGCGGGGTGAACGCGATGCCGCGTCCGGTGCAGAAACCGCATCCCGAAGTGGTCTTCGGCGGGCATACGCCCGAGGCTTTCAGCCGCGCCGCGCGGCTTGCGCGAGGATGGTACGGGTTCGCGCTGGATTTTGCGGCAACCGAGAATTGCCTGAAAGGGCTTCGCGCGGCTTGCGACGCGGCGGGAAGAAAATTCGCGGAACTCGAGATAAGCGTAACCCCGTCGATCAAGGTCGATCGCGACGCGGCAAAGCGCTTCGCTGACCTCGGGGTGAACCGGCTGATTCTGCTGCCGCGCGCTTCGGACGAAGCGGGCGTGCTACGGCTGGTAAAGGAGAGCGCTGACGACCTTATCGCGAAGGTTTAACGAGGTCGGGAGGCAAGTGCGCGGGTGCTCTGGGAGTTCGATGGCGGGACATTCACCGTCCTGGGATGCGACTGTTTTCTTTGATTGGCGCTGGCATTCCGAGCGCGCCAATTTTATGTCGCAGCGTCAAATTACTAACGCTGTAGAGGGATAAAATCCGCCTAAGTTACAGGTATTTGCGCGGATTTTCCTCGGCTGCGCTACGGCACGCCGATTGCGACATGTCCAAGACAACGCGGCGATGACCGCAAAATGGCGTGATAGGAGGACGTTGGGCGAATGAAGTTCGAGAGCAGCCGAGTGATGACCGTTAAGGAGCTATCCGACTACCTGAAGGTGCATCCATCGACGATCTACCGTCAGCTTAAGCGTGGGCGTCTGCCTGCGTTCAAGGTGGGAAGCGACTGGCGCTTCAACGTCGAATCGATCGACCGCTGGCGCCTTGAACAGGACAGCTTTCGGGAAATCTCCTGAGGCTGGGAATCCTTCGAGCGGGCCGTGTGGAAAGAGAGCTGAGCGTCATCCAGGGCGGAGGGTGCCGTTACGGGGCACCCTCCGTCGCCTCCAGTCTCGGGCCCGCATAGCTCATCACGAGCCATCCGCGGATCGGATCGGCCCGGGTTATCTGCACGGCGATCGGATGCTGATTCGCAAGCGTGGGAGCGCCGTGCAGGGTGCCGCGCACTCCGAAATCGACCAGTTCCGCGGTGGCTCCGTCGCGCAAGGCGAGCGCGGCAAGTTCCATATCCCGCGCGTTGCGTTCCAGGTAACGAAGTATCCAGTAGCGTTTGGCGCGCCGTTCGAGTTCGCGCCGTTCGGCTTCCGCACTCTCGGCGCCGGCCAGGACCTTGAGCAGTTCGTCGGGCGAGTAAACCGCCCCGGCCGTGCCGGAAAGGGCTGCGACAAGCTGGCGCTGGAGAACCAGGTCGGCGTAACGCCTTATCGGTGAACTTACCTGTGCGTAGCAGTCCAGTCCGATACCCGCATGATACTCGGGGTAAAGCGAAAGACGTGGGCGCTGGGTAGGCAGTTCGCCGCCAGTGCGCGGCTGCACGCGATAGATAATCGGTATTCGATTGTCGGCCGCATAACGCGCCGCCACGAAGTTGCTGAGTATCATGAATTCGCCGACCAGCGTGCGGCTTGGCGCTGACGCGTCGATCATCTTCACGTCGATCTCGTCGCCGCGCACCTTGACCTTGGTCTCGCGTCGTTGCACGAGCAACGCGCCCGCGCGCCGGCGGCGCTCGCGAAGCCATCCGGCGGCGCTATTGAGCCGCCTGAGCGTGCGCGCGACCTCGCTGTCCGTTGCGCCGGTGGCGATAATGCTGTCGGCCTCGTCGTAAGTGAGGCGTTGCCTTATCGCGACCCGGCCCGGGTATATCGACGTCTCCAGTATCTCGCCCTCGGCCGAGAGCACGACTTCGGTGGTGAAGACGGGACGCTCGTTTCCCGCGACCAGGCTTGCCGCCTGGCACGAAACCGCGTCCGGAAGCATCCGGACGGTCGTTTCCGGCAGATAGACGCTCGTGACCCGTTCCGCAGCCTCGCGATCCATCGCGCCGTCCTTGGCGACGAAATCGGCGACCAGCGCTATGTGAACCCGCACTCGAAGATTCCCGCCGGGAATTTCCTCGCATGAGAGCGCGTCGTCGATTTCGACCGTGTCGTCGTCGTCGATCGTGAGCGTGAAACCGGCGTTCCTCAGGGGGCGTTCGGGCGGTTTTGCGCCGTGGGCCTCGGCTATCACCTCGGGCGGGAACTCGATACGAAGGCCGCCGATCGCGGCGAAGCGGGGAATCGGCGGCGCCTGGCCGAGGCGGTCGAGAATTTCGTAGGCGGCTTCGACGGGTTCGATATCGGGCGCGGCCTGCTCGAGCAGCGCGGTGGTCTCGCGACTTCGCGTGAAGGGGTTTTCGATATAGGGCCTAAGGCGCGCGGTTATCGCGGCGATCTGCTCCTCAGTCGGCCGGGAGTAATCGCCCGCAACCACTTGGCGCATCAGATGCTGTATCTCGCGGAACTCCTCCGAGCGCATCCTGACCCGCTCGGCCTGGACGCGAAGCCTTTCAACCTGTTCGGGGCTTCGTGCGATAAATTCCATGTGACGGCGCACGAAATAGAGCCGGTCGTTCAGCAGTGCCTCGAGCATCACGGAGGCGGCGGCCTGCGAGCGCCGGCCGAAGAAAAGCTCGGCCAGCTCGGGCGCGGTGAAGCTTCGCGCCTGCTCGTGGACTACTTCCCACAGCAGGTGGAGATCGAGTTCCGCCTGAAGGCCGGCGCGTTCGGCTTCGAGATCCGAAAGCACCTCAGACAGATTTGCGGCATTCGCCCTGCGATCTGAATAACGCACCATCACGAGGTCGCTCGCGATGGTTTTTTCCGGTCCCGAGGCGTCGCTGAGCGTAAGCTTGCGATCGTTCTCGCGCACCACCAGGCCCGGCCGGAACCGGCCCTGGTCGAGGTATTCGACGATTGCGCCGAGATATTTCTGAGCTTTGTTCGTAAGCGCCTCCGATCGCCATGTCCGCCACTTTCGGGCGGTTTCTCCTCCCCTCGACGTCTCTATTCAGGGGTTACAGCCGGGTTGTGGCGTCAGATCTTACACTTTCCACCCGTCGCGGTCCCGCAAGCGCAATCGCTCCGGCGCAAGTCCGAGTCGGTGCGGAAATATCACCGTTGACGATTATTGCGCGAGTCAGCGGGCGCGGCGAGCCGTGCGGAAACGGCGTCGGAAGCTCCAGGGGCGCAAGGCATCGTCGAACTCGAGGGGACGCCGGAGCGCGCGGGCGTTGCCGATGCCGCTCCATGCACGAAATCATTTTGACGAGCCATGGCCGTAAAGACTATATGGAGGGCTGACTGAAATGGCCGGAAAAAGATTGGAAATTGAGCTGCCCGACGAGCTCTTCGCTCAGCTCGAAGAGGTGGCGCGGGGGCTTCAGATTCCCGATCCCGCCGAAGCGGCCGTGATCGGGCTCGCCGAATGGGTCTCGCGGCGCAAATCGGAGCTTGACGATCGCAATCCGGACCAAAAGTACTTCGTCAACGAGGCGCTCGATGAGCTCATGCGCAAGGAAAAGCAATAAGCGGCTTCGGACAGGCCTGGCGACGCTTGCCGCAGTCTCGATTATCGCGCTTGGCAGCGGACCGCGCGGTCTGATCGCAACCGCCCGCGCGGAGGGACCGACGGCCGAAGTTCCCTACGTCGCCGACGCGCTCAAGATAACCGGCGCGAAGGAACCAGTTTACGTCCAGAGCGAAGCCCACGGCAAACTGGTCTTCTCCGACGCCTCCGGCGCGGTCTTTTCAGTGCCGATTTCCGGCGGACGCGCGGTCAAGGTCGCGAAAATAAGCCGTCCCGCCGGACTTGCGATTGCGCCCGCGAACTTCGGCTCCCACGCGGGCCAGATTTTTGTCCTGTCCGCGGCGGGCAAGGGCGGGGCATGCGTCATCGATAGAATCGACAAGTCGGGCAAGGCGAGCACCTTCGCGACGCTGCCCAAGGCGGGCAAAATCGGCAAGGGCGAGCCGACCGATTGCCGCGATTTGGAATTCGGGCCGCCCTCGGGTCCGTTCGCCGGCAAGCTCTACGCGGTCGCCAACGGCAACGCCACCGTTTACGAGACGGCTCCGGACGGAAAGGCGCGCGTCTTTTCGACTTTGGACAAGCCGATCCCATGGGAGATAATCAATCTCACTTTCGCGCCGGCCAACGATCCCAAGGCGCGCGGCGCGATGATGCTCGGGATGAGGCCGCGCAACGAGGTAGCCGCCAAGGTTGGGCGGATCGGGATGCTCGGGGCGGACGGCAAGCTCTCGGCGAACTATTACCTGGTCGGGTTCACGCGGCCCACCGGATGGGGTTTCGCGCCGCCGGGATTTGGCGAGTATCACAACCAGTTTTTCATTCTCGACGCCGGGCGCACCGCCAAACAGAATCACGGCGCGCGCGACGGCGAAGTTTTGCGCTTCGACAAGGGTGTCGCGCGCAAGTTCGCATCGGGTTTCGTCGATCCGGATTGTCTTCGGTTCGTCGGCAACGAGATGGTGGTCGCGGACCCGGCGGGCAACGGCGCTCGCGGCGGCGCCATCCTGGTGATCAAGTCGATGCTTTAGCGGGACGCGAGCGCAGGCTGCCCGGCGCGGCGCGCGCAAGGTATCCCGCGGGACGCTTGGAAAGACCGCCGGGGCTTAAGGCCACGGCCTTCGGATCATTTCGGTGTCGCCGGTTTCGCGGTTGATGAGCAAGACGTCGATTTCGCGGTAGCTGCCGTTGGGAAAGAACACGTAGCCGCTTACCGTGAAGTTATGCCTTAGGTCGTCGCGCTTGAGGGCGAGCGCGTGAATCTGCTCGCGCGCCTCGCGATCGGCGCGCGCCTGGCCCTTGCTCATGCCGCGAAACATCCCTTCCGCCGCTCCGATCGCCGAGCCGATTAAGGCGCCCTGGCCGGCGCCGCCTCCGCCGCCGATCACCGAACCGACCACGGCGCCGGCTCCCGCACCGATCGCGCCGCCCGCGACGCCGCTCACGGCAGCGCTCGCGAGCGCGGCTTTCAGTTCTTCGGCGCCGCCCGCGCGCCGCGCCGCCTCGCCCGGTGGAAGCGGCGCGACCCGCTCGCCGGCTTCATTGATGGCGAAAATCTGGCTTGGGATGACAGCCCGGGGAATATCGGTGCCGTTCGCAATCGAGACGTAAACTGGCACTACCCCACCGACGCTGTCCGCCTTTTGCAACCCGACCGAAAGCTGGCCGGGCAGGGGCGAAGCGACCACGGCCGGTGTCGTCTTGATAGGAGCCGAGGCGACACCGCATCCGAACAGGCACAAGCAGGCGAATCCCGTCGCAATGACGGCGGCGACAGGGGAGGGGCGGAAGGCGATACGGTTCGATTCGCAGGAGCGTTTATTCATGGTTAGGCCGGCTTCCAGTTTTCCATGTTCTTGCCACTGCTTCGAGATGTCGAGCCTCCGGGGATGCGCGGCCTTCTCGCAATATGGGACGCTCAATCGTTGCCATGGTTTCGCAAGGCGGGGGTGTGTGCCGGATCGGCATCGGACGCGAGCGGGTCCGGATGGGGCCTCGGCGATGAAATCGGTGGCGCGCTTCGGTAAAGTTCGGATGTCCCGGGCCGTCGTCCGGCGTTGACACTCGATGGGGCGGGAGACGGGCTGGGATGGCCGATACTGCGCCGGGGTGGTGGAACAGGTAGACACAGGGGACTTAAAATCCCCTGGGAGGCGACTCCCGTGCGGGTTCGACCCCCGCCCCCGGCAAGGAAAACCCGGGCCCGATAGGGATGCGGGAAATCCAAGGCGCAACCGGCGACGGAAGCATCCGCAAAAAAGCAACTAAGCGGATCTCGCGCTGAGAGCGGGCGCTTGCGCGCGACTTGCGGAGTCCGCCGCGCTTGGCGGGGAATCCGCCAGACCTGATAAGCCTATTTCGAATGTCGCCGCTCAAGGGGGCGGGAAAAATTGGCGCCCGCGGACCAAATAACTCATTGGCCGAAGGATCGATACGGGCTGCTCGCAATGGCGGTGTACCTGCTGCTATCGCTTGCGATCTTCGGCCGCGCCATAGCCGGCCATCTCGGCGACTCCCACTTCGGCATCGGGACCGATCCTTCAGCATTCATTTGGTCGATGGCGTGGTGGCCGTACGCGATTCGTCACGGTTTGAATCCGTTGTTCAGCGACTACGTGTGGTCACCGCACGGATTGAATCTCACCTGGATGACCGCAATTCCGGCGGTGAGCCTTGCGATGTGGCCGGTGACGGCCGTCGCGGGACCGGTCGTCTCTTACAACGTGATATGCGTTTTGGCGCCCGCGCTGGCGGCGTGGAGCGCGTTCCTGTTGTGCCGGCAGATTTCCGGAACATGGTGGCCGGCGCTGGTCGGCGGCTATCTGTTCGGATTCTCGGCATACGTTCTCGGCCAGCTCGCCGGTAGTCATCCGCACATGTCACTTGTGTTCCTCGTGCCGCTCGCCGTGCTGCTTGTGGTGAAAGCGATCGAGGGCCAAATCAGCGGCGGGACTTTGGCGGCTGGGCTGACCGCGCTGCTGGTCGGGCAGTTTCTGATCTCGGTCGAAGTTTTCGCAACAGTGACCGCGGTTGGCGCCCTGATAGCTCTGCTTGGCTATTCTTTTGCGCCCCGTGAGATTCGTCTTCGGCTGAACGCGGTTTCGATACCAGTCGCGCTCGCCTACGGATTTTCACTGCTGATAGTCAGTCCGTATATCCACGCGATGCTTGGAAATGATTGGCCTTCCGGTCCGATCTGGTCGATGACGGCTTACTCCGCCGACCTGCTCAACTTCATCGTTCCGACGCCGACCTCCGCCATTGGCAGCCTCGCGTATGTCCGCGCTCTTGCCTCGCCTTTCTCGGCATACGGCGTCGCGGAGGTGGACGCATACGTAGGATTGCCGATGCTGGCGGTCGCCGCATCCTACGCCTGGTATCATTGGCGCGAGCCGCTCGGGAAAATCCTGGTCGATTCATTCGTTATCAGCAGCGTGCTGGCGATGGGGCCTCGTCTGCATATCGACGGCGTTGACTGGGGCGGTTTGCCCGGGAAAATCCTTCCGATGCTGCCGCTTTTGAATAAGGCGCTGCCGGCGCGTCTGATGATGTTATCGTTCCTCGTGCTCGGCGTGATCGCCGCAAACTGGCTCGCATCGGTGCGCCGTCCCGCCATTCGCGCGGGAGCCGCGTGGCTGTTGATATTATTTTCGTTTCCGAATCCGGCGGCCGCATTTTGGACCGTTCCGAACAACACCCCGAGTTTCTTTACCGCGCCAACCTGCACGCACGACCTGCGCGCGGGAGAGACGGTATTGGTTCTGCCCTTTGGGATTCGCGGCGACAGCATGATGTGGCAGGCGCAATGCGGCATGCATTTTCGGATAGCGGGCGGATATACGGCGGTGGTGCCCTCCAGTTTCTCGGACTGGCCGATCTATCCTGCTTTCCTTGCCGCCACCTATTTGCCCGACCCGGGCGCTCAACTGAGCGCCTTCATCGCTCATCACGACGTGGAGGCCGTGATCGTCAGCGACGGGGACCCGGATGCGCCTTCGTGGAACCGCCTGCTTGCGTCTCTCGGAGCTGAGCCGCGCCGTATCGGAGGAGTCGCACTTTACCGCGTGGCGCGGAGCGCGACCGACCCGTACCTTGCGGTGACCGCCAGCGACATGCGCCGGCGCGCGCTCGGCACCCTTCTCGACACGCTGGTTCGCGCCGCGAACGGATGGCTCGCGCAGGGCCGAAGCCTCTCGTCGCTCACCCCGCTTAAGGCGCAGCGCGAAGGATTGCTGCCCGCGCAATGGTTGACGGGGCCAACCTCGGCGGGGTGGTCGATCGTGAATACGAGCCTTCCATGGAATGACCCTCGATACTTCTGCGGCGTATGGCTTGGCCCGATGAAAAGGGGACTCGTCGGGGTTGGAATATACGGCCCGGATGACGCGATGGCGCCGGCACTCGCGCGATATAGACCGTACGCGGCTCACATCTATTCGCCTTATCCCCCGGATTCGAAGTCGAAACTCTCTTCGCAAAAAAGTTCAGGCGCAAGTGTGCTGGCGGTTATCGAATTCAGTCCGAGCGGCCTCAAAGAAGCCGCCACGCGGGTCGCCTCGCTCTCGGTTTCGCGGCAATCCTGAGAAAGGCTTCACAAGAGCGGAGCTTCGGCGGCCGCGCGATCCTGACGCTTGCCGGGTCGTTTGCCCGCCCTCGATTGCGAGAAGGTCGCGAACGCCGCGCGTTAAGCGTCGCGGCGCTCCTTTCGTGGGCCGAGGCGGCCCACGTACAGCGCAGCCGCGGCGGCAAGAATCGCCAGGTCGCGCGCGAGTTCGAGCAGGTTGCCCGCCAGCGTGGCGGGCGCGCCGGCGCCGCCGAAGCATCCGCAATCAACCGCGATACCGCGCGCGAGCGTTGATGCGAACGCGGCCGAGAATATCGCCGTGGCAACCGCGACCGCAAGCGCGCCCACCCGCCAGCCCGCGACGAGCATCGCGCCGGCGAGAATCTCGAAAGGTGGCAAGGCGAGCGCGAGCGGCGTTACCAGTGGACGCGGCAAAATCTGGAAAGACCAGATGGAATCGGCGAGTTGGAGCGGATTGGTTATCTTGACCGCGCCCGCGTACACGAAAACCCCTCCGACCACGAGCCGAATCGCGAGTTCGGCCCATCGGTAAAGCGCCGCGGTCCGTTCGCGGGGATTCATTTCCGGCTCACCGGCATCCCGGCCCGCGACCACGCCTCAAAGCCGCCAGTGAAGACTTCCACGCGCTGAAATCCGAGGCTCAGCAGCGCGCTCGCCACCATCCTGCTGTCGTGGCAATCCTGCCCCGAGCAATAGACGACGATTTGTTTGCCGCGATCCTTTGCGAGAACGGAACCGAGCCGCCGGTAGTCGCGGGCGAAGTCCTCGCGCGAGAGGTTGAGGGCTCCGGGGACGTGGCCGTCGTGGTAAAACGGTTCGGCGCGAGCGTCGATTATGACCGCGCTCCCGCTGTTCACGATGGCGCGGAACTGGCCGAGCCCGATGAAGTTGGCGGGCGTGACCTGGAAGGCGGGCGCATGGATTAACCGTTCGAGCTGCGCGGCGAGCCGTTGCTCCTGCGTCTGATAGGGCATCGGCACAGGTTCAACGCGAAAGTGGTTGATTGCGAGGCCCACGGCCAGTGAAAAAGCCGCGAGCGCCGCAAGAGCGGCCGCGTCTCCAGCACATTGAGCGTATCTCATTCCGGGCCCCGGCGTCTTATCGACTCCATTACACGATGACGTCCGAGGAGGTCAGGGTCAACGCGATCGGTGGCATTGACCGGCGGGCGCGCATAAAGGGTATATAAGATGTATGTTTATGCGCCGCCCCAGCGTATCGAGGGCTTGCGCGCAGGCTCTATTCCAGTTCAAATAAGCGCGTTCCGGATCGCCGCATCCACGCCTTTAAAGCGTGTCGGGGGAGAGGACACATGAAAGGCCTGGTGTCCTTCGCGGCGGTCACCATCTGGTGCCTCATTTCCGTTCCGACGGCTCGGGCGATGAGCCCTGGCAAAACGTCCGCGGCGATTGCGCCGAACCGCGGCGCGAGCGGGGCGAAGCGTCGACTGTCTTCCGCGAAAAGAGCCGCCGCGGGCGGGAAAGCCGGTTCAGCCGCGAAAAAAATGCTTCTTGCGCCGGTCATGGTCCGGGCGAAGCGGATGCTGCCGTCGCGCCTGATGAGCGACCGCGAGGCGCTCCGACGCCTTGAGCGCACGCCGGGAGCGGTCGCGCAGGTGACCGAGGCGCATATCCGCAGGCGCAAGGCCGCCAACCTCGGCGACGTGCTGGACTTCGTCCCCGGCGTAACCGCGGGCTCACGACAGGGCCCCGCGCAGGACAATCAGATCTCGATCCGTGGCTCGGGCCTGGAAAGCAGGTACGAAACCTGGGGCATCAGCCTTCTGCAGGACGGCTTCGCGCTCAACCAGGCCGATGGGCTGGCGATCACGCAGCCGCTCGACATGGATTTCGTCAAGCGCATCGAGATCTACAAGGGAGCGAGCGCGCTGCGCTTCGGCGGCGACATGATGGGCGGAGCGATCAACCTGGTTTCCAAGACGGGATACGACGCGCCGGCGCTGGAAACGGATTCGGAATTCGGTTCGTATGGTTTCGTCAAGAATTACGTCGGCTCGGGACACGTGTCCGGGCCATGGGACTCATATCTGGGCCTCAGCGACACGGAGATGGGAGGGTTTCGCGGCCATGAGGTGGAGGTGCAGCGGCGGATGTTCGGCACGGTCGGGTACACGGGCGGCGACGGCGCGACGGTCCGCCTGGATACGTCGTACCTGAGCGACAGCGAAGACCTGCCGGGCGAGGTGACACGCAGCGAACTGGTCAACAACCCGACGCAGCCCGACCCGACCTACCTTGCCGACCGTGCCGCGCGCCAGTTCGATTTCATGCGCGGGGGCCTGACCGTCACGAAGCCGATCGGCGAGGACCAGTTGCTCGAAGTGTACGCGCAGTTCTACTGGCACGATTATGAGAATCCACTGCCGTTTGCCATCGTCGAAGGAAGCACATACGCCTGGAACGGCGAGGCGCGCTATCTCAACCATGCGCGGCTCTTCAACCACCGCAATTATCTGACCGCCGGACTTCAGTACGGCGGCACGATGTGGAAGGACCTCAATTACGTCAACGAAAAGGGTGAAACGGGCGCCGCGCTCAGAAACCAGTGGGATCGCGCGCTCGCGCTCGGCCTGTATGCCGAGGACGACTTCGACGTGACGCGCAAGCTTGGCCTGGTGATCGGCGGCAGGCTCGATTACGCGCGGCGCTCGGTATCGGGATTCGCGTCAGCCAGGGATTATGCGCCGACCGGAGCGGCCAATTTCTTTTCGGGCCTTTCGCCGAGAGCCGGCTTCGTTTACCGGCTCGAACCGGCCGTGCAGTTCTTCGGAAACATCAGCCGCGCCTATCAGCCGCCGATTCTCAAAGAGGAAGAGGCTCCCGACGAGAACCCCGCCACCGCAAGCGTGGGCACGCTTCGCGCGGAGCGTGGATGGCAATTCGAGACCGGCGCGCGCGGTTCGTGGAAGAAGCGCTTCCAGTGGGACGTCGCGGCTTACGATTATGAGATCCACAACGAGATTCTGAACTTCAACCGGCTTCCGTTCCCGGGCGCCAACTTCGTCATCCCAAGCTACATCAACGCGCCGCGCACGCGTCATACCGGGGTCGAGGCGGGGTTCGGCGCGGCGCTGCTCAGAAACGTATCGCGCCTTTTGGGGTTCGAGGGACCGCCCGACCGAATTGCCGCGCGCGTCGCCTACACGTGGTCATATTTCCGCTTCGTCAACAATCCCACCTATGGCAACAACGAGATACCGGGGCTGGCGCCCGAAAACCGGATCGACGCGGAAGTCACCTATCAGAACGAAAACGGCTTCTGGCTGCAGCCCTACGTCTATACGGTGCCGGGCGGATGGGCGGTGAACAGCCTCAATACGGTTTACGCGCCCCCCTATACGCTGGTGGGCGTGCGCAGCGGCTACGACTACAAGCCGTGGCGTTGCCGGCTGTTCTTCGAAGCCTCGAATCTGACTAACGCGTCGTGGGCCGCGGCGATTGCGCCGGACGCCGGCGACCAGCGCTATTTCGATCCGGGCGACGGGCGGAGCTTTTACGGCGGAATCGCATGGCATCTGTAAGGCACATCCGGAATTCCGAGCGCGGCCGGGATGCGCAGCGGAGCGTATCGAGCGGGAACTCGACGGAGCAACCCAAAGACGGGCGTCGCGGGCGATTGATGCCCGGCGCCTCCGCGTTCCTGCTTTCGATCCTCGCACACGCTCTACTGATCGGCGGCGTCATATGGTTCGTCGGGATTCCCAAAGGGCTCGCGCCGGTCGAGCCTATCCGCATCTCGTTGTTCGCCCCGGGCGCATCCGGCCCGGAACAAAGGCCTTCCGCCGCGCCTGCGCCGGTTCGTCGCACGAACAAAATCGTCGCGCCGCCGCATAAGGACACGGTCTTGCACCGAAAGAAGGTGCGGAAGAAAGTCGTGCGGGCTCACGCGATTTCACGGCGCGCCGAAATCGTCGTTGAAAAAAAGCCGCCCGCGCAATCATCGGAACGCGAGACGAAAAGCGTTTCAGGCACCCGCAACGTGGTCCCCGGACAGTCCGCGGGCTCGGCTGGCGGCGCAGCCGGCCGGCGGAGTCTCGGATTGGCCAGCACCGGTCCGTTTGCCGCGGGCACCGTGGCCCATCCGCCGCGAATTCTCAAGCGCGTGATGCCGCAATATCCGCTGCGCGCCCGCGTCAGGGGCGTTGCCGGGCGGGTGGTTGTCGAAGTCGTGCTCGGACGCGACGGCGGAATCCGCAAGCTGACCGTGGTACATTCGGTCCCGCTCCTTGACAGGGCGGCGATACGCGCGGTCCGCCAATGGCGGTTCAGCCCGGCGCGCGACGCCAGCGAAACGCCGGTAAGCGTGATCGTCGATATCCCGGTCGTCTTCGCACTTGACGATTGAGTGCCAGCGCGCCGTGGCGCGCCCGATCCGTGCTTGCGGGGCGGACCCGCGCGGGCCTATACGAAAGTTGCGGCGCGCGTCTTGCCGCGGGCTTTGCAACTCGAACCAGCGAGGGAATCCATGACCAGCGAATCCCACACCGGAATGTCAATTTCGCGCCTGGAGAGGATCGATCGCTTCCTTGGCGAGCGCTATGTCGACACGGGCAGAATCCCGGGCGCCGTGATGCTTATCGCGCGGCGCGGCGAGGTCGCCCATCTGAGCGCGCTCGGGAACGCCGACTGCGAGCGGCGCAGGCCGATGCGCGAAGACACCATCTTCCGCATCTACTCGATGAGCAAGCCGATCACGAGTGTCGCCTTCATGATGCTGGTGGAGCGGGGGATGGTCGCGCTCGACGATCCGGTCGATAAGTTCATCCCCGAATGGAAGGATCTGGGCGTTTACCAAGGCGGCTTCATGGAGACGTTCCGCGTCGAGCGCCCGGCGCGCCAGATGCTGATAATCGACTTGCTGCGTCATACGTCGGGACTCACCTACGGCTTTCAGCAGACCACCAACGTGGACGCGGCCTACCGAAAGCTCCACGTCGGCGAACGGCTCGGCGACGCCACGCTCGACACGATGATCGAGCGGCTTTCCCACCTGCCGCTCGAGTTTTCGCCCGGCACGGCGTGGAACTACTCGGTATCGACCGACGTGCTCGGATACCTCGTCGGGAAAATCTCCGGCGTTCCATTCGACCAGTTCGTCCGCCGCAACATCCTGGAGCCGCTCGGGATGACCGACACGGGCTTTCACGTCTCCGCTGAAAAGCAGGCGCGCTTTGCAGCGTGCTACTCGGCGACACCAAGAGGCACGATGATGCTGTTCGACGACCCGGCGAAGAGTCCATATCTCGAACCGCCGACCTTGTTTTCGGGCGGCGGCGGGATGGTATCGACGGTCGGCGACTATTTGCGCTTCTGCCGGATGCTTCTCAACGGAGGGAAGCTCGACGGCGCGCAGCTCCTGAGCCCCAAGACGATCCAGTTGATGACGCTGAACCATCTGCCCGGCGGCAAGGACCTGCCCGCGATGTCGCGTTCGCTGTTCAGCGAAGTGACGTACAACGGCGTCGGGTTTGGGCTCGGCTTCGCGGTAACGCTCGATACGACGCGGACGATGCTCCCGGGCAGTGTCGGCGATTACTCGTGGGGCGGAGCGGCTTCGACCTATTTCTGGATCGATCCGCAAGAGGAGCTGATAGCGATCTTCATGACACAGCTGATGCCGCCGAGCACCTATCCGATTCGCCGCGAACTGCGCACGCTGGTGTACTCGGCGTTCACCGAGTCGAACGGCGAGCGGCCGCGGCCGTAGCGCGCTCCGTCATGAAGCCGCGCGGCGGCCGGTTTATGTCAGTCTTCGAACATCAGCACAAGCGCGTCGCACACGGCCGATTTTCCGGCAGATATGATTCCAGGTTGGATTTACCAAAGCCGGTGTGCGGCAGGCGGAACTTGCGCTCCTCATCAAGCATCCGCAGGCGCCTAGCGCGGCGACGCACAGGCTCGCGTAACCGCGCTGGCGCGCCCGCGGCGGCGCGCCCACTATTCCAATCCTTGGCGGCGCCGTTTAGGGTTGGCCGGGAAAACCCGCCGTCACAACCGGCCCCTGTCAGGTGCGATCTTCGGCGCGCCGCCAATTGAGTGAGCGCCCTCCGCCGCGGCGTTGGTGACCAAGAGTCACCAACGTTACCGTCATGATTCGGCTCCCTTCGACGCACTGGACCGCCGACAGCTAACACGCCGTGGCATGACTGGCCCGCACCATCTTCCTCAAGGCTTGCGGCCTCAATGGGACTGCTCGAGGTAGTAGGCCACGGCTCTGGCGTCCTGCGGTGGCAGATTGGCGAGAGTCCGCATGTGCATTATGATTTGCTGCCACTGCGCCGGTGAAAATTGCGCGCCAGGGCGGGCATTATGGCACTGCATACACTTGACCGGCCATAACCTCGCCCCGCGCAAAAACATCGCCTGCCGCTCGCTCGCCGTGGTCCCGGGTGGAGGCGCCACGGCCGGCGCCGTCGCGCTGGAACACCCGGCCACCAGCAAGCAGATGGCCAAAACCATTTTGCTCCAAAGACGCACACTTCGATCGGACATCTGATTAACTCCTCTCAGGTGGCGGGCTAGAAGCCGATCGCAAACTGGGTTAGGAAGGCGCGATCGTTGGGAGTCGCACCGACAGGCAGACGAGTGTCACTGTAGTAGCCCCCACTTTCAGGCATCTCCAGGTCGAGCTCGTTCTGCCAGACAATCGAGGGTGCGATCCAGTAGTCCAGGCCAAGAGCGAGTTCGCGCGAGTACGGAGTGAACAGTGCGGGCGAACCGTTAAAGCCCAGCGAGATTGCCGACACTCCAGGCGCAGCATACGGCGTTTCGCCGAACAGCACCGCAGGCTGGTCTACGCCCGAGAACCGAACCAGCGGCTCGAGCTTTTGGAATTGGCGGTTCACCGTGTCGCCGACCCACGGTAGCTGGTAGCCGTTCAGGAAATAACCGACCTCGAACCAGAAGCCTTCGCGATGGTCGGAGCCGACACCCACCGGCATCTGCCGAAACATCTGCATATACTCGCCACGCGCCTGCAGATTGCCGCGATGGTAGGCAAAATCGACACCCCAGGTATACATCCAGAGGTTGTCGAAGTACTTGCTGTCGTACGTGGACGCCCCGAGCTCGAGATAGCCAAGGTTGGAATCAACCGGCAGCGGGTAGAACCGGAACCTTGCACCGTAGCCGAGCCCATTGCTCTGGTAGTGAATGTTGGTCTGGCCGTTCAGTTCGTCGCCCGGAACAACGCAACTTACCGTGGCACCCGCGGGGCAATTGGCGAACGTCGCTCCGTTGCCCATCCAGACCGTGTAGTCGACATCCTGGCCCAAGCGTCCCCACTGAAACGCGCCGCGCGCCTGCATTCCAATGTCCGTGGGCGGCACAATCGCGTTGATATCATAAGGCACGGGCGCCGTTATGAATCGATTCACCCACACCGCGCTGTAGTCCTCGTAAAATTCGCCGAACGGCATGTCAAAGATTCCCGCGACCACCTCCAGGTAATCGTTAAGGAACAATTGAAAATCCGCCACCGGCAGGGTGTAGTGGGTCGTAGTTTCGTTGAGATGGCCTGTCACAGTGCCTTCGAACAGAATCCAGGGTTCAACCTGGTAGAGAAAGATGGGCGAGAACTTCAGGTTGAAGGTGTTGTTCGTCGAATGAATCTGGTCTTGGCCTCGATCATAGATGAAGTCGAATGCGGCGTCGCCCACCAGCGTGACTTGATGGCTTCCCAGATAGCTTGAGAACTCGCTACCAAAGGTTCGCCCGCTCGTAGCGGCCTGAACTTTGGTCTCAAGCTGGCTGAGTTTGCTTTCGGTCTGGGCTCGCGCCTGCTTGCTCTTCGCCTGCGCCTGCTGAGTCTCCGCTTGGAGCTGGCGAGCGGCCTTCTCAAGCCGCGCATCGCGTGCCTCGATCGCGTTGATCTGTTGCTGCAACTGGCGGAGCGCCTTGCGCTCGCTGCGCCGCTCCGCTTCCACCCGCTTAAGCTCGCGTTTTACTTGCTCAAGCGATGTCGAGCTTGAGGCGGTTGAAGCCGTTTGGGCTACGGCAACGCCGCCCGCGACGAGCACAATCGCCAGCGACAACGCAAGTGACTGACGCAAAATGCCCCTTGAGACATTATTGAAGAGATACACGTGCGCCTCCTCCCTAGTCCAAAGTTCCTGCGCGATTCCGCGCGCACCCCTCTCGGCGGCGTCCTGACCTAACCGTATCCGCCGCCGACTATGAGCAAGAACCGCGCCGCGTGAACATCCCGCAGGCCGGAAACTTCACTTGCCGCGATTTTGCGAAAACTTCAAGCAGCATTCCTAACGATTGCTTTTATCACGAGTATTTTATCAGCCATGCTGGCTACGCAGCGCTTTTTTGCCTTATCGTGGTCGGGCGCGCCATCTCCCGTTACCCTGCCAAACCGCCATCGCTTGCGGCGTCACGAGCGTCACCTCACTTGGACGCGGTGTGCTGCGGGCAGAACTTACGCACGTACTTGACCAGGTCGTGAATCTGCGGGTCGTTGAAGGAGCCTCCCCACGCGGGCATGTTGGGGCTCACCCCGACGCTCGCGCCACCGTTCTTGATGGCGTTGAACAAGGTCTGGTCCGTGATCGTTTTCATCACTTTGCAGTTGGCGAAATCCCTTGGACGCGGACTGAGGAATGCGCCCAGCGGGCCGTCGCCCCCGCCATCCTTGCCGTGACAGCCCGCGCAATACTGCTGATATTCGGTCGGCGCCTGACCGAAACTCGCCGCCATCACTCTCGGTGCGCATGCCACGAATGCAATCACTACCGTTGTGGCCGCAAGTGTCATCCGTCTTTTCACTTCCATCCCTGCCTTTCTTCCGTAAGAAGTTACTGAACCTTCTTCCGCCTCCAAGCACCAACAAGGCGCGAAACACGCGCCCTGCTCTGCGGCCAGACAGCCGGATAGAGTACCATGGCAAGGTGCGCAAGCTGCAAGTGTCCCATTCGGCAAACGTTTCCTTCCGCGGAATCACTCATCCCGCTGTTGCCGATGGCGACACCTTGTGCGCCTGCCACCCCCGCCGGTCTGGACGCGCGGCCAAGAATCCCCCGTGTCCGCGACCAGCGTCGCTCAAATCGGGACTTTCGCGGCGTGCGGCCGAAATCAGACACATCGAGCTTTCGAGAAGAGGCGGCCATTTCTTGACGCGGAGCAGTTTGCGAGTCGCGTGCCAATTAGAAGAGAACGAAAAATAAGCCTCTTTCCATTCGACAGAGTAATCCAACTGGGTCTGTTGGAGCCGTTTGACTCCAATGGCTACGCAACCCTTGGCCGCACCCCGAACCAGAGGCCCATATGCACTAAAATCAACCATTTACGCCACAACCGAAGTTCCCGAAGGCGAAAACCCGACGGATGTGGTGAGTAAGTTTTCCTGAAGTATTTCGAGGCTAATTTGTCCTCTGACTTATGCGCGCCTGAACGATGCAAATGAGCACTTCTCCTCTTATGACGACGCCGAACGCAGGCTACAATATTTGGCGATGGCGGCAGCGGTCGAAATTGCCAAAATCGAGAAGGATTGGAGCGAACGTGGCTTTGGATGCGGCTTATGGGTCGATCCGCCCGGGCAGGTCTGGAAGGACTATGTTCACGCGGTGGATGAACTCCTGATGGTGGTCGAAGGGAACCTTGAGATCGAGATCGAAGGCAAGCCGTTCAGACCCGAACCCGGAGAGGAGCTGTTTATCCCGGCAAACACCCGCCATAGCGTGCGTAATCTGGGAAAAACCACCGCGCGATGGCTTTATGGCTATCGCAGGCGTCGCTGAATCGTCGAGCGGCGCCTGGATCGGGCCTGCTCTATTTGACGCCGGCTTCTATCTCATTGGCGTACTTCTCAAGAATTTTAGCCTTTCCCTCCAGCATCTGAGCGCGCAGCGTGAGCATGTCGGCGCGCATCCTCATCATTAGCGCAACCCCCTTGGGGTCGCGTCTAGCCGCTGCCAGCACCCCCATGCCCATCATCCGGCGACGCATGCCCATCCCGCCCATCATCGGGTGCATCATAGGGCCCATTGCGCCGCCCTGACACGGGCACCGATGCCCCATCATCATGCCGGGGCCCATCCCACGCATCATCGGGCCCATCCCCATGCCTAATCCCATCATCGGAGCGCCTGGCGGAGTCCGCGGCGAAGGCATCGCCTGCTGGGACTCAGCGGCTAGGGTAAGTTGCTGCCGAGCGCCCGCGTTGGCCGCTTCGAACGCAAACGCGGCTGCGCTCCACAGCACCCAAGCAAGGATGGCCAAGCCGGCCGTTCCGAGAATCCAATCGATGTGTTTCATCGCCGGATACACCTCCATCAGGTTTTGGGGCTGCGCTGAGTCGCGGATGTGAGGGTCCGGCCAACCCTCCCGAACCTCACACGCGCCGTTAGTGCGCGGACCGTCATCAGGAGCGTGCCCGCGAGCCCGAGGATCGCGGGCACCGGGCCGCCTCTGGCGCGGGTTCCATGCGGGAACGGAATCACCATGGCTTTGCGGGACGGTTTCGGCGGATGCGTCGGCGATCGCCTGACTCCGCTTCGTATTTCTACGCATCGGCCCATTCGGGATTAAACCCCGTCTGCGTCCAAGTGTCGCGCACGCGATCCGGCTCGCCCAAGTCACTCCATCTTACCTGCCGCACTGGCATCACGGCGAGATTCACCGGGCATTTCTCGAGCACGTCGCTGGAAAAGTTGACCTCGGGGAGGTTCTCGTAAAGGCGCTCAACCACCCGCATCTCGACCCCGGTCTCGAAGGCCGCGCGAAGCGAATTGAATGCCACATAAAGACCCGGTGCGGCGATCATGAACAGGCCAATCATGGTTGAGACCCGCGCGACCATCACGAAGCTGTTCCATAGCGCGCCGTTGCTCATCAACCTGCTCGCGGTTCCGCTGTCGGGTTTCTCGACGAACCTGCGCACGCCCGAAAGTGGCATCTCTCCGATACCCAGGGGTTCCGCCGGGTCGATCCATCCATAGCTCGTCTCCGGATGGGTCGGTTCGATTCCGAGCAGCACGGTAAGTTCAGGGCGCACGTCGACGGCTCGCGCCGCGGCATCGACGTGGCGCATGAAGAGCGAATCGTCGCTGACGTAATGGTCGCAAGGGAAGAGCGACACCACGGAGGCGGGCGCACGCCGCGCGAGCCGCATCAGGGCGTATAGAATCGCGGGCGCCGTCCCACGTCCTGCAGGCTGAGCGACAACCAGATGCTCGGGAGTTCCACCGAGGATGGGCTGGTAAAAGCGCTCGTGGGCGCGGTTGACGACGGTCACCGTGCGCTCGCGCGGGATCAAGTTTGATACGCGGTCGTAGGTCTGCTCCAGCAGGGACTTCGAACCGACCAACTTGCAGAACTGTTTTGGGATTTCCTCTCCGGCAATCTGGCGAGTGAGGGCTCTAAGCCGGGTGCCTTCGCCGCCGGCCAGAACAATCGCGGAACGTTCGCTTGCGCGCGGAACTGATGACATCGGCGTTTTCCTTTTCTGATTTACTGCGCCGACATTCAGCAAGCACCCTGCCAATTCTCCGTGCACGGATGCTCGGCAAGTCATAGCGGGAAAACTAACGCGAACGCGCGAGAATGCGCACTGCGAGATGGAGCTATGGCTATCGATCGCCGCCTCGCTTGCTCCCGATTGTAACATCGCCCTGCGGCCGCGATGCGCCCTTAAGGAGCAGGGTAAGAATGCGCAAGAATCCTGAAGCTGTTTGTCAACTCGCGGACTAAGACGGAAATTCCGGAGTACGAAGAAATTCAATCGGCGAGCGCGAGCCAATATGACGCTCGCGGCACAAATGTGTGCCACCACGTGCGTCATTCGTAAACTCAAAATAAGTAACCGCGCCAGCGGCCCCGAAGCTGGTGTCCGTCCGATTTCTTAAGCGCACCACGCCGCCCGCGCGAGAATTTCTCGCGCGATTTTCCACGCAGGCTCTTGTTCGGAACTTCCCGTCACGCCGGACGAACCTCCCGTCACGCCGGACGCGCCATCGCTCGGCGCTCTTCCTCACGCTCCGAACTGGGTTCCGGAAGGCCCGCCGCTCTTGCGCCCCGCTTCCATCCATAGCTTCTTCAAATCCTTCGGAAGCTGGCTCATGATGTCCCACGCTTCGCCTTCCTGTCCGCTTGGGCTGCCGAGCAGTTTCTGCAATGCGGCGAAGACCGCGGCTACCGCGCGCTCCGCCTCGGCATCGTCGGCGAGGCCCGTCATTCGGCGCACCTCGCCGATGAATTCCTGCATATGAACTCGCCGGACCTGCCGATTGGGGCGGTCGAGCGACATCCACATCATCTTGAGGCGCTTGGGAAGTTGCGCGGCGACGTCGTTGGTTTCCTTCGGCGTGATGCGATCGCGCAGTTCCTGGAAGACCGCGAAAGTCAGAGCCTCGGCCCGCCGCATGTCGCATGCGACTCGCTCCGAAACCTCATGAAAGAAAGTCCGGTCGTCCATCGCGATTCTCCCTCGTTGGATTTCTCGTCACATCCACGCTCGGGTGGCTGAAGCGGTACCGTCCCCGACTTGCGGCGCGCCGGATTCTCAGCGCAGCGCGACCTCGTCCGGAAACAGAAGCATCGTCGTCCCGTCGTCGAGACGGACCATGAACATCCGGCGGCCCAGATTGTAGAACTCGCGAATAATTCGCGGGCGCTCATCGAAATGGATCCGGCCCTCTCGATCTCGAACCGGCCTCAGGAGCCGGCATTGATGGCCCACCGTATCGGCAAACCCGTTCTCGGTTTCCATCAGTCGATGCCTCCGGGGATGAGGTAACTTCCTTGGAAGGATTTCCAATTCATCTTTCGTGCCGGTGTGGAGTCTTTTGAAAGTCCCGACTACTGGAGTATGTCGCTGCGATCAGGAGCCCATTTTCGGCCACCATTCGAGTTACACACAGTATCCATAGGTGACAGTTGACCAGCCGATTAATTCCCCGCTGGCCAATTAAGGCACCTAAACTCCCTATTTGACCGAATTGGCCGGATGGCGCGCGAATTGCGTTCATGGAACCAACGGAAGCCGAGGCGTGTTGTCCGGTTGGTAAGGTGAAAATGACTTGGCGAAGGAGCTGTATCGCATACGACGAACAATCGAAGAAATTGGGTGCCTAGCTCGTCCAATTGTGACAGCCTGCCGGGAGCGGGGATCTTTTTCGATCGCCATGACGAGCGGAAAGTCGCCGCGCCCCGGCGATATTCGCGGCACCCCGGCGCGAAGGGAGTTATGACCATGGGAATTGCACCGGCAGTACGCAAACACCGCAACGAGGCCCTGCGCGATCTGCTTGTCCGTCTCCGAGATGAAACCTACATGCGGGTGAAAGAGTTCCGCAGGGACCAGAACGAAGAAGCGGAACCCACACCGGCTGACGACATCGATCAGGCGCGCTCGACCTCCGACGTCGAGACCCATGCGGCCCTTATCGAGCGTGCCGAGGACCGGCTCAGGCTTCTCGATCAGGCGCTCGCCCGCCTGGACAACGGTACCTATGGAATTTGCGCCGAATGCGGCGAGGAGATTCCGCTGGAAAGGCTGAAGGCGCTGCCGTTTGCGGTCTACTGTGTTGATTGCCAGGAAAAACTGAACCGGACGCGTCGATGGGGCGCTGGCGGAATGATCCCGCCCTACGATCGGCAGTGGTCGCCGCCCGAAGACATGGAGGAATCGGATTCGCGCGAGTACCGGCTCGAGCTGCCCGAGGAGAGTCCTACCATTCACTATGACGAGCCGTTCGGTCCCGAAGAGCCATCGGAAGAAGCGCCGCGCCGGCGTCGCGGGCGTCCGCGCAAGGAGCGCAAGTAGCCGCAGCGTACCACTTTCACTCCGCTGCCCGGGTCCCGCGCCATGTTGGCACGGACCCGGCCACGCGGTTACGCTGGGGCATGGGCGGCGCGTCACGATGGCCGCCCGATTCTCGCGAGGAGAAAGCGCATCATGGCCGCCCGCCCCATCGCCAACGGCGTAATCTCATTCGGGCTCGTCTCAATCCCGGTAAAACTGTTCGCCGCCACTCGTTCCAAATCGGTAAGTTTCCGGCTCCTTCACGCCAAGGACAAAAGCCGCATCCAGCAGAAGTTCTACTGCCCGGTTGACGACGCGATTGTCGAGCGAAACGAACTAGTGCGCGGCTTCGAGGTCGAGAAGGGCGTCTTCGTCACCTTCACCGACGAGGAACTTGAAAAACTCGAAGCGCACGACGGCCATGCGCTCGATATCAAGGAGTTCGTTCCGCTTGCCGAGGTCGATCCCATATATTTCGACACCGCTTACCATCTCGGATGCGAGCCCGAATCGGCCCGCGCCTACCGGCTCCTGGCGCAGGCGATGCACGAGTCGAAGCGGGTCGCGCTCGGCACCTTCACGATGCGCTACAAGGAGTACCTGGTGCTGCTCCGGCCCTACGAGAAGGGCCTGATGCTTCATACGATGTATTTCGCGGACGAAATCGTCGCGGCCACGGAGATTGGCCGGGGCGAGGAAGCGAAGGTCGGCGAGGGCGAACTCGCGCTGGCAAAGCGGCTGGTGGACGATCTCACCGAGAACAAGTTTCATCCCGAAAAGTACAAGGACAGTTACCGCGAGCGTGTCATCGAGGCCGCGCGCAAGAAGGTCCAGGGCGAAGAGATGGTCGAAGTACCGGCCGAGGAACGGCGCGCGAAAGTGATCGACCTGATGTCCGCGCTCAAGGCCTCGCTTGCACGGCGCGGCGCGCCCGCCGAAGAAGAGCCGCAGGGGAAGCCGCGCGAAAAGCGCGCCGCCGTGGCCGGACATGCGCGCGCCCGCGCCGCCCGTCCGCGGAAAACCAAATAAGACCGGGCGGCTACGAAACCAGTTTCGCCCGCCCCAGTTCCTTTTCGAGCAGCGCGAGGGCGGGCTCCAGCGCCTGGCGGTCTTCCAGCGCGCCGAGAAACGGATCGTGCCTGAGCCGCGCCATCCGGCGCGCCATCGTCTTGATCGTAAACTTGCCCGGGTCGAGCGAAACCCTGAGTTCCTTCGCCTGAAGCGGTGCGGAAACCCATGCGCCCGGAACCGGACGCACCGTGTACGGCGCGGCGATTGTCTTGCCGTAGCCGAGTTGCAGGTAATCGATATAGACCCGGCCCTTGCGCGAGGCGACGTCGCGGTTGATGGTCGCAAGCTCGGGTATCCGATGCGCCACGAGCCGCGCCACCAGTTCCGAGAAGTTGCGCGCTTGCGCGTAGGTATAGATGGGCTTGAGGCCGGCGAAAACATGGATCCCCGCCTGGCCCGAGGTCTTGACCACCGCCCGGAGTTTGAGCTTCGCCAATACGGCGATAACCTCGCGCGCGACCCGGACGGCGTTTGCCGTGGTGGAACCCTTCGGATCGATATCGAAGAGCAGCCAGTCGGGACGTTCCAGTTGTCCCACCCGCGACGACCACATGTGCAGCGGAATCGCTCCGAGATTCGCGACGTAGGCGAGCGCTTCGGCGCTCTCCAGGATGAAGAACGCGATTTCGCGCCCGGAATCCTCGGAATAAATCCGCTCCGTCCTTATCCATTCGGGCACGTATTCGGGCGCGTCCTTCTGGAAAAAGCTCTTGCCCTCGATTCCGTCCGGATACCGCACCACCATCACCGGCCTGTCCTTCAGATACGGCAGCATCCAGCGCGCGATCGAGCGGTAGTAAGCCACCAGGTCACCCTTGGTGTATCGTTCGGCGGGCCAGAAAACCTTGTCGGCGTTGGTGAGCTCGACGACCGCGGGCCTGCGCGCCGGGGCGGCGGCTCGCGCGGGAGTCTCGGGCGCAGGCGGCTTCGCCTTAAGCTCGGCGCCGGCGCCGAACGGATGCTCGTAGCGGCACTGTTCGGGAGCGGCGCCGGGGAGGAGCCTGAGAAAACTCGGATGGCGCACGGAATTGTCGTTGGTTACTTCGGCGAAGCGCACTTCGCATACCAGTTCCGGGGCGCAGAAATGCGCACGCGACGGAATCGGCGCCTCGGACGCGCGCGGCTTCGCGAATGGGGAGGTCCTGCGCGCTCGCTCGCGCATCAGGCGAGAAAGTTCTCCCAGAGTGTCGGCGGAAAAACCGGTTCCCACCTTTCCGACAAACCTGAGCTCGCCATTCGCGTCGTAAAGTCCGAGCAGCAGCGCGCCGAAATGGGTGCGCGAGCCGGCGGGATCGGTCCATCCGCCGATTACGAAACGCCTGACCAGCGGGCATTTGATCTTGAGCCAGTCCGAGCTTCGCGCGCCGCGATAGGGCGACTCGCGCCGCTTCGCCATCATCCCTTCCAGTCCGGCCTCCGAGACCGCCCGGAAGAACGCCTTTCCCCTGCCCGCAACATGATCGCAGTAGCGCACCGGTCCCTCGCCGCGAATCAGGCGCGCAAGGATGGATTTTCGCGTGTCGAGCGCAAGCGGGCGGAGGTCGAAATCGTCGAAGGCGAGCAGGTCGAAGACGAAATCGTAGGCCGGAATCGCGAGACTCAGCCGGCGCACCGCCGACGCGTCGCGCACGTGCATGCGGCGCTGAAGCGCTTGGAAGTCGGGACGCCCGTTGTCGTCCAGCGCCACTATCTCACCGTCCATCACGAAACGCTCGTAGGGCAGGGCGTTGAAGGCGAGCGCGATTTCCGGATAGCGCTCGGTGATCACAGCGCCGCTTCGCGCGTAAAGAGCGACCGGTCCGCGATCGCGGATGGCGAGCACACGAACCCCATCGTACTTTATTTCGAAAAGCCACTTTGCGCCGTCGAAGGGCTCACGCACGAGGCGCGCAAGGCTTAACGGGAAATTTTTCGCCTCAAGGCGCTCGGAAAGCCTTGGCGCGTGCGCGCGTTTGAGGTCCGCGACCGCCTGCTTCGCGAGCTGTCCGGCCTCGCGCATCTCATCGACGGTCAGGCCGGAGAGCACCGAGCGCGGATGGGTTTCGGTTACGTCCTCGCCGGTTGCGTACTGGTCGCGTTTCTTGATCAGCAGCCAGTTTTCCCTTGCCTGTGCGCCGCTGCTCTTCAGATGCGTGCGCACGAGCGTGTAGGCGCCGCGCAGCTTGTAGCCGCGAAGTTCGATATCGAGCTTGCCCTTGCGAACCGCATCGGCGGCGTCGGTGTCGGGCGGAGCGATGACCGAGTAGCGGCCGCGATCCCATACGATCACCGAGCCCGCGCCGTAATTCCCGGGCGGGATCACGCCTTCGAAGTCGGCGTATTCAAGCGGGTGGTCTTCGACCATGACCGCGAGCCTGCGCTCGGCGGGGTTGAGCGACGGTCCCTTGGGAACCGCCCACGAGCGCAGCACGCCTTCCATTTCAAGGCGAAAATCGTAATGGAGCCGGCGGGCAAGATGCTTCTGGACAACGAACATCCCGGTCCGCTGAGGACGGGTGCTTTCGGACGCCTTGGCGCCGCCGAAAGGTTCCGGGGTGCGTTCGACGTGCCGTTTGCGTCTGTATTCGTCGACCGCCATTGGCAGGTCCGGGACTTGGCCGTGTCGGGGCAGATGCGCAGGCACGCCACGGAACAGGCTAGTCCAAAGCGCGGCGGCGGTCATCCGCCGCGCGACCTCCGATTCGGGCCGGGTCAGTTGATGAAATAGCCCGCAACCACCCACCGGCCGCCGCGAAGCATCGTGAGCACGGTTTCGTTGGCCGAGTCCTTGCGCTCGAAGCGGCTACGGTACTGCACGACGACATAGTCGCCGAAGGAACTGGCGGGCGAATCGGAAAGCTTGTTGGCGTACTGCTCCTGTGTGACGGCGCGCCGCAGCAGTTTGCCCATCGGCTTGCGATAGCCGTCAAGGCCCCGGATCCATTCCTTCTTGGACACCTGTTTCTGGAACTCCGGAGCGGTTGCGGCCCAGGCCTTCGCGTAATCGCCCGCGTCAACCAGCTTGATCCATTGATTGGCGGCTTTGAGGGCGTCGGCCTTTGCCTTTACAACATTGACCGGGCCATGACGCGCGCACGCGGACAAGACGATCGCGAGCGTGGCGATGATTGCGACGGCGGCGAGCCGGTTATTTCTGGTTGAAGATCGACACGTCACGGGCAAGTCTCCCTGCGTACGCGTTGCAATCGGAATTTTCGCCTACTAGCCTTTTCATAAGCATTTGCGACCGGGGTTCGATACGGGAGCCCGGCAGGAGGCGGAAGATGCGGAGTATTGTGGTTGCGGCTCTCGGCTGCTCGTTGGCGTGGCGTCTCATCGGTGGCGTCGCGTTCGCCGGCGGTCCCAGGTTCACCGACAGATTTCTTGCAAACCGTTATTCATTCAAGCTCGCGGGAACCCAGTCCGGGTCCGCCACGATCTGTCCCGTATCGGCTGACGGGGTGCTGAGTTTCAACGGCAGCGGAACCATTGACCGCGGAACCATACTATACAACGACTGCGTGCGCGCCTGCACCGGCAGCCTGATCACGGGCACCTACGCGGTCAACCCTGACGGCACTGGAGAGATGACCCTGCTCTTCGACGGGGGCGCCTGCAACACGACTATCGCGCTCGGGCTGGACCTCGCGCTGCTCAAGGCCGGCAGGCAAGCCTACCTCTCCGGACAGAGCACCGGTCCTGTTTCGGCTGTGATGAGCGGAGAACTCTCGTCGCAGAAAAATTTCCCATAGTGGTTAAGCCGCCCGCAGACGAAGGAAGCGGACGATAGGCTTCCAAAGCGGGGTTTCGAGCGCGGACCGGCGGATGGTCCGCGAACTGCGATTTGTCGGATTCGGCGCGGACGTCCTCTGGCCTCGGAGTTGCCATACCGGTTAAATACTCGGCGCGGGGGTTGCCGATGCGAATATCGAGGAGCTTGTTCAGCGCGCTTTTGCCGATGCTTGTGCTGGCCGGGATGGCAGGCGGGGCGGCGACGGCGTTCGGACAAACGAGCGAGATGGCGTCGCTTGGCGGGCAAATCACTTCGGATTTCAAGTACACGTTGGACAACGTGCAGATGGACGCGGTGGATATCGGCACCTCGCCGCTTTACGTCGCAAGCCCGAACAGCGTGTTCCGCTCACCCAAATTCTATCTTGCGGTCGCGGGAGTCGGCGCGGTATGGGGCGGCGCGTTCGCGCTCGACCAGACAATTCGGGCGCGGCTTCGCGACATGAACAGCCACACCGCCGACAACCTTGCATACGCGAGCTACGCGGTCACGGCGGGTGGGACCGTGCTGCTTTACGGCTACGGTCTTTACGCCGGCGACGCGCGCGCGCGCCATTACGCAATCACCGCAGGCGAAGCCGCGGGGGTCGCCACCCTGTTCGACGAACTCGTGATCAAGTACGCCTTCGGCCGGCTGCGCCCGCGTCAGGACGGTCACAGCCATACCCAGTTCTTCGACGGCGGGCGCTCGTTCGTCTCGGGCGAGGTCACGCCGATCTTCGCGCTCGCGGCCGGGGTGAGCGAGTATTTCGACAACGAGTGGTATATCGCGCTGCCGGTCTATGCGGGGGCGACGGCCGACGGGTTCAGCCGGATGGGTCACGACGCGCACTGGTTCTCCGACGTGGTCGGCGCCGCGATGCTCGGGTGGGGGACCACCGAGCTTTTCATCTACCTCCATCGCGAGCATCTGGCCGAGCCCGACAGGTGGCGGATCTTTCCGGTGAGCGCGCCCGAGCCCGCCACGCAGGGAGCCGTCGGCGCTCCGGCCGGCATCGGACTCAAGTATTCGTGGTAAGAGCGTCGGCGCGCCACGGCTGGAACTGAGCACGCCTCACCGCGCAACGGCGCGACCCGCCGCCGTGTCCGCGGACTACGAGGCGACGCGGCGACGCGCGTCCTCCGCCTTCTGCTCGCCGTTTTCCGCCGCCTGGTCGATTGCTCGCTCGGAAGGAGCGACCAGGCCGTGAGCCTTGCGCCAGGTCCTGAGCCAGTCCTGCAACTGCTCCATATAAGTGTAGAAGACCGGCGTGATGTAAAGCGTCAGGAACTGCGAGAAAAACAGTCCACCCACGACCGCCACGCCGAGCGGACGGCGCGACTCCGAACCCGCGCCGAGCCCGGCCGCGATCGGCAGCACGCCGAACAGCGCAGCCATCGTGGTCATCATGATCGGGCGGAAGCGGACCGTCGCGCCTTCGAAAATCGCCTCGGCGGCGTTTTTGTTTTCGGTGCGCTGCGCGTCAAGGGCGAAGTCGATCATCATGATCGCGTTTTTCTTCACCAGGCCGACCAGCATGATCACGCCCACGAAGGCGAATAAATCGAGCTGCATGCCGAAGATCCACAGCGTCAGCAGTGCGCCGAGTCCCGCCGCGGGAAGGCCCGACAGAATCGTGATTGGATGGATGAAGCTTTCATACAGCACGCCGAGCACCAGATAGATGACAAGGATCGTGATGAGGAGCAGTATCCCAAGCCCGCGCATCGAACTCTGAAACGCCTGCGCTGCGCCCTCGAACGACGTGGTTATCGAGGCCGGCAGATTGTCATTGGCAAGGCGCTTGATCTGGTCGAAAGCCTTGGCGAGCGAAACCCCGCGCGCGACGTCGAACGAGATTGTGACCGCGGGAAGCTGTCCGAAATGGTTGATCGAGAGCGGGCCAAGCGTGCGCCTGAACTTGACCAGCGTGTCGAGTGGCACCAGCGAACCGCCGCTCGAGCGCACGTAAAGCATCGAGAGCGTCGAAGGCCGGTTCTGGAACTGCGGCTCGACCTCCATGATGACTTCGTATTCGTCGTCGGAGGCGTAGATGGTTGAGATCTGCCGCGAGCCGTATGCGTCGTAGAGCGCGTCCTCAATAGCCTGGGCCGAGACGCCAAGGGTGTGGGCCTTGTCGCGGTCGATATCGACGGTGACCTGCGGATTGGCGATTTGCAGGTCGCTGTTGACGCCGCGCAAGTCGCGCATCGCGCGCATCCTGCGCTCGAGGATCTGTGCGTATTTGTAGAGTTCGTCGGTGTTCGGACCCTGCAGCGTCATCTGGTACATGCTGCGGGTGAACTGGCCGCCAACCTGTATCGGCGGCGGATTCATCAGGAACACTTCGAGCCCGGGAATCGAGTTGACCTTGGGTCTCCACCGCGCCATCAGCTGATCGACGCTGAGCTTGCGCTCGGAGCGCGGGACGAGATGGCAGAAGAGGATTCCGCTGTTCGTGGCCCCGCCCGGGCCGCCGGTGCCGATGCTCGAGAAAAAGGCCTTGACATTGGGGTCCTTCATGACCATGTGCGCAAGGGCGAGCTGATGGGCCTTCATCGCGTCGAACGAGATTCCCTGGCGCGCGAGCGTGAACATCACGATTTCGTTGTTGTCCTCGCTCGGGATGAATCCCTTCGGAATCGCGTAAAACATGAAGATGGTCGCGAGCAGAAGCGCTCCCGACATCACCATCGTGGCGAACCGATGGCGCATCGCCCAGGCGAGGCTCCGCTGGTAGGCAACGAGCGAGTCATCGAACCATCTCTCGGTCACCTGGTAGAAACGTCCATGACGCTGGCTGTGTTGCGGACGCAGAAACCGCCCGCACAGCATCGGGGTCAGCGTCAGCGATACGAACCCCGAGACCAGGATGGCGGCGGCGATGGTGACCGCGAATTCATGCAGCAGGCGGCCCATGATCCCGCCCATGAAGAGAACCGGGATGAACACGGCCGCCAGCGAAAAAGTCATCGACAGAATCGTGAAGCTGATCTCGCGCGAGCCGTCGAGCGCGGCCTCCATGACTCCCTTGCCCATCTCGAGGTGGCGCACGATGTTCTCGAGCATCACGATTGCGTCGTCCACCACGAACCCGACCGCCAGCGTGATCGCCATCAGCGACAGGTTGTCGAGCGAGTAGTTGAGCAGGTACATCACCGCGAACGTGCCGATAACCGACATCGGCAGCGCAAGGCTCGGGATGACCGTCGCCGACAGGTTCCTGAGGAACAGGAAGATGACCATCACGACCAGGAACACGGTCAGCACGAGCGTGAACTCGACGTCGTGGACCGAGGCGCGGATCGTCTCGGAGCGGTCATAAAGCGTTGTCAGCTTGACGCTCGGCGGGAGATCCTCGCGAAATGTCCGCAGAAGCTTGCGGACGTTGTCGACGACTTCGACCGTGTTGGTGCCGGGCTGGCGCTGGATTGCGAGCACCACGGCGGGCACGTCGTTCATCCATCCCGCGACCTTGTCGTCCTCCACGCTGTCGAGCACGCGGCCCAGTTCGTCGAGCCTGACGGGCGAGCCGTTTCGGTAGGCGACGATAAGCGGGCGGTATGCGGCGGCGTCGGTAAGCTGCCCCTTGGCCTGCACGGTGAAAGCCTCGTGCGGGCCGTAGAGCGTGCCGGTCGGCAGGTCGACGTTCGCGTTCTCGACCGCCTGGGCAACTTCGTCTATCCCGATTCCGTACGCCGCGAGCTTGCGCGGATTGACCTGGATTCGCACCGCGTACTTCTGCGAGCCGTAAACCTGCACCTGCGCCACGCCGTTTATCATGGAGATGCGCTGCGCGAGGTAGGTCTCGGCGTAACGGTCAACCTCCGAGATGGGAAGCGTCGAGGAACTCAGCGCCAGGTAGAGGATCGGCGAGTCCGCGGGGTTGACCTTGCGGTAAAGCGGAGGATTCGGCATCCCCTGCGGCAGTTGGCCCTGCGCGGCGGCGATCGCCGACTGCACGTCCTGCGCCGCCGCGTCGATGTTGCGGCTCAGGTCGAACTGGAGCGTAATCGAGGTCTGGCCCAGGATGTTCGTCGAGCTCATCTGCGAGAGCCCCGCGATGGTCGAGAACTGCTTTTCGAGCGGAGTCGCCACCGACGACGCCATCGTCTCCGGACTTGCGCCGGGCAAAGTCGCGGTGACCATGATCGTCGGAAAATCGACGTTGGGCAGATCGCTGACCGGGAGAAAGCGAAAGGCGATGATGCCGAACAAGATGATCGCCGCCGAAACCAGCGTCGTCATCACCGGGCGGCGTATGAACAGTTCGGCGAGGTTCACGACGCGGCCTGCCGCGGTTCGAGGCCCTGTTTGATGATCACGGTGGCGCCGGGAACCAGCCTGAGTTGGCCGTCGGTGACGACCGTCTCACCGGCCTTGAGCCCGCGCGCAATCACGGTGTCGCCGCCCACGGTCGCGCCGAGGACCACCTTGCGCATCTCGGCTTTCATCTTCCGGCCCACCACGAAGACATACGAACCGTCCTGCCCGGTCTGAACGGCCTGGCTCGGCACCACGACCTGGTCAGGCATCCTTCTGACGACCAGCGTCACATTGACGAATTGTCCAGGCCACAACTGCTCATTGGCGTTCTTGAACGTGCCCTTGAGCAGGATTGTTCCGGTCGTGGAATCGACCTGGTTGTCGATGAAGGAAAGATAGCCCCGTTCGCGCTCGTCCTTGTCGGTCGGAGTCGTGACAAAGACGGGCAGCGGATGCTCGGCCATGTTGGCGCGCACCTGGTCGAGGTCCTTTTCAGGAATCGAGAAGTCAACGTACACGGGGTGGATCTGGTTTATCGTCACCATCGCGGTGTCGGCGTTGGCCTTGACCAGGTTGCCCGCGTGCACGATCAGGTTGCCGGTGCGGCCGTCGATAGGCGAGCGGATCCGCGTGTAGGAAAGATTGATCCGCGCGTTCTGGACCGCCGCCTCGTCCGCCGCGACTGAGGCCTTGAGACCTTCGTAGGCCGCCAGCGCCTGGTCATACTGCTGCTGAGAGCCGACACGCTTCTTCAGAAGATAGGCGTAGCGTTCGTAATCAGCCTTGGCCTGCGCAAGTTGCGCCCGATCCTTGGCGAGGTCGGCCTGGGCCTGAAGAAGCGCAGCCTGGTACGGGCGAGGGTCGAGTGTGAAAAGCAGGTCGCCTTTTTTAACGTCCTGGCCCTCGTGGAAATGGACTTCGAGCACCTCGCCGTTGATCTGAGCCTTTATGTCAACGGTCGAGTGCGCCTCGACCTTGCCGATCGCGTGGAGCTCGTCGGCGACCGTTTTGCGCACGGCCTTCGCGACCAGCACCGGCACGTGCATGCTCGCGACGTAGCCCTCGTTCCCTCCGCGCGAACATCCCACGGCCACGCCGATTGCGAACACGAGCGCGGCAATGCCCGCCAGGCGGGAACGCCCGCGACCGGGGCGCGCAGTCCGGGGCGCACGGCAGCATTCGAGGCCGTCACCCGGCGTGCAATACGCCCTCTGTTCGTTCGACCCCAAGGTATCCATCAAGATTGTAAATGCTTTTCAACAATACGGCTCGGAGAGCTCGGGCGACGGCTCAATCCTTTCTTTGGACGACGCCCGAATCCTTTCAACCGTCGCGGCAATCATGATTTTACCAGTCTTGTCCGAAACTGGGAAAACCATGTTTTCTGAACCGGAGCGCGCGATCCGGTCAGTCGCGCGGTTCCCCGGACTGGCGCGCCGGGCGGGCGGTCCACGCTTGAGCGGCTGGCGCGCGTTACCCGAGGTCCGATTCAGATGCTCAGCCGGTACAGCTCGGCCACATTGTCGTGCAGGATGAGGTCCTTCTCCTCGGCGGTCAGCTCGGCCGTATGCTCGCGCAGAAGCTCGGGTGAATGCGGCCAGGTCGAATCGCTATGGGGAAAATCATTCGCCCACATCAGGCGCCGCGCGTTGCAGAGCTTCGCTATCCGAAACGCCACCCAGTCGTCCTGGAAGGTCAGGTACACGTTCTCGCGGAAATACTCGCTCGGCATCTTCGAGAGCGTGCCGGCGGTCAGCCAGTAGCGATGGCGGTCGTAGGCGTGGTCCATGCGATACATGTAATGCGGGACCCATCCCGCATCCGCCTCCACGCACACCACCTTGAGTTTCGGATGGCGCTCGAAGACGCCGCCCAGGATGAACGTTCCGATGATGTCCTGGCATCCGCGGATGATCGACAGGAAGCCATTGAGCCGCGGCCCGCGCGTCTCGAAACGGTCCTGCTGGCTGGTCAGGATATGAAAGCTGAGCGGCAGTTCGAGATCGATAGCGGCTTCGTAAAACGGATCGTAAATCGGATCGTCGTAATCGCTCACCGCGGGATTGCCGGGCATCATCACGCCCCTGAGCCCCAATTCCTTTATCCTGCGAAGATCCGCGATTCCCTCGTCCACCGAGCGCATCGCGGTCTGCCCGAGCCCGATAAGCCTGTCCGGATGGACCGAGCAGTATTCGGTGATCCAGAGGTTGTAGGCGTCGAAGCAGGCCTTCTTGTAGTCGAAGTCCGGATGATTGCAGAGCAGCATCCCGACCGTCGGGTAAAGAATCTCCGCGCTGACGCCGTCACGCTCTTGCTCGGCGAGCCGCGCGTCGGGATCCCATCCGCCGCGATGCATCTCATCAAATTTGACGCCGCCCACCGCGAGCTGTTCGGCGCTTTTGCCGGCCGCCGCGACCAAGCCCATCAGAAGCGGGCGCTTCATCCCATCAACCAAAAACATGTCGCCGAGCTTGGGGTCGCGAACCATCCGCGGCGCGCGCTCGCGGAATTTACGATCGCATCGATCGACGTAGGTGCCCGGCGGTTCGGTTATATGCGAATCCGCGGAGATGACCGGCTTTGACATGATGCGCTCTCCCAATGTTTTGGTCCTGCGCAGCCCCGGACCCGTAATGACCATTTTAAAGCACTTATTACTAAACGATTGTTCCGTTTACAACGAAAAAATCCGGTGCGCGATTTTGCGCGCTGGAACCGGGTTGATCCGGTGGGCTATCCTGTCGCACAGGCACCCTCGTGGTTGCGGCCAGGCAAGGTTTCTCGGCGATGGAAAAAGGTCTGAAGCGCGCGTTCGATAGCGGCGCGCAGAACTACGACAGCGCTCGGCGCAAGCTCGTGCCGTGCTTCGACGACTTTTATCGGGCGGCGATCGAGCTCATCCCGTTCGAGCGCGACGCCGAATTCGACGTTCTCGACCTCGGCGCCGGCACGGGCCTTTTCTCGGCGCTGCTTGCTTACAGCTTTCCCGGCGCGCGGATCACGCTCGTCGACGTGTCCGATGAAATGCTGGCGCGGGCGCGCGAGCGGCTCGGTCCCGGCGGCGCGCGCTTTCGGTTCGTCGAACGCGATTACGCCGAGAATCGCGGGCTCGACGGCCCCTATGACGCGATCGTCTCGGCGCTCTCGATCCATCATCTTGCCGACGACGACAAGCGCGCGCTCTTCCGCCGCGTGCGCGAAGCGCTCAAACCGGGCGGCGTGTTCGTCAATGCCGACCAGGTACGCGGCGAAACCGACGCAATGGAAAGGCGCAGCCATGCCAGATGGCTTGAGCGCGTGCGCGAACTCGGCGCGAGCGAGCGCGACCTGGCGCAGGCGCGCGAGCGGATGAAGTTCGACCGCACCGCGACAGTCTCGGCGCAGCTCCAATGGCTTCGCGAGGCGGGCTTTCGGGAAGTGGCCTGCTCGTATCGCAACCTTATTTTCGCGGTCTATTCAGGCGAAAAATAACCGCGATTCGCCGCGCGGAGTTTTGCCGCCGTCTCCGCGCGAACCGTCATGGAGCCGGATAATATGGCGTTCAGCGCGGAACTCTGGAAATCGATTGACAACATCTATCGCGGGATCCTGCGCCATCCGTTCGTGCGGAGACTCGGCGACGGCACGCTCTCGCGCGAAAGCTTCAAGTACTATGTTGTGCAGGACGCGCTCTATCTGCGCGAGTTCGGCCGTGCGCTATCGGTTGCGGCCGCGCGCGCCCCGCATGACGACTGGATCGTGATGTTCAACGAGCACGCGGCCAATGCGCTTCGGGTCGAGCGTTCGTTGCATGAGGGCTTTTTCAGGGATTTCGGGCTATCGCCGCAGGAGGTCGCCGCGACTCCGCCCGCGCCCGCAAACCTTGCGTACACAAGTTTTTTGCTTGCGACGGTTTACGGCGGCACGTTTCACGAGGCGCTCGGCGCGCTCTTGCCGTGCTACTGGATTTACTGGGAGGTCGGCAAGGAACTCGAACGCAAGGGCTCTCCCGATCCGCTTTACCAGCGATGGATCGCGACCTACGCGTCCGAGGAGTTCGCCGGCGTCGTCAAGGCCGTGATCCAGGCGCTCGACGAGACGGCGGAAAAGCTTCGTCCCGCCGAGCGCGAGGCGGTCGCGCGATGCTTCGTCACGACCAGCCGCTACGAATGGATGTTCTGGGACATGGGATACCGGCGCGAGGGATGGCCCGTGTAAGGGCCATCCCTCGTTTTCCATTCCATGCACTCGGTCAGCGCGGAATCACCGGCAGCAGGATGTGCGACGCGGCTCCCGCCTTATGGAATACGGATTGATGCGCGGTTTTGAGTTCGGTATCGGCACCGAGTTCGCCGCCCGTGTTCGGATTGCGATCGTAGCGCGGAAAGTTGCTCGAGGTTATTTCCACGCGCAACCGATGGCCGCGGCGGAAGACGTGGCTGGTTGACCACATGTCGATGTCGTACGCGTGGATTTCGCCCGGCTTGATGAGGGTCGGCGTGGAGAGCGACTCGCGAAAGCGAGCGCGTATCACGCCCTCGGCGATATTGTGCGCGTATCCGTCCGGGCGGACATCGACGAGCTTCGCCATGAAGTCGGTGTCGGGCGAGGACGACGCGGCGAAGAGCTTCATCGCGATCGGTCCGGTGACTTCGAGATCGGATTCCAGCGTCGCACCTGTATAG
>JAKAVC010000097.1 GCA_021817345.1 Deltaproteobacteria bacterium
GCAAAATAGATCATCTAATGATTGTCTATACGATCTTATAAGAAAACATATCGACACATAACATCATCTGGACGTATTATCGCCTCAAGGTTCACCTGGAGCCTGTCAAGGAGGGGATACGTCCTATGCGATTCAAAACGGCGATTGCGGCTATGCTTGCGTTGGGGTTGTTCGCGGGCAACGGCGTGGCGATGGCCCGCGACGGCCGCGCGGCCAAGCTTTCCCACGGGAAATGGGAAGGCGCGTGGAAGGATGGCGACGATTCCGGCGGCTACTCGGCGGGCAGCGTTCAGGGCGTGTACGTGCTGAGGTTCTCGGGCTTTCAGAACGGCACCGGCACGAATCCGTCCGCGCCGATTACCGGACTTGCGATTCTGACCTTCGACGGCAACGGCAACGTCACGGGAACGGAGACGACCAACACGCTGCTCAACAGCGGCGCCGGCGCGGGAGTGGTCTGTAGCGGAACGCTGGCGGGAACCGCGTCGCCGAACTACACCGTCAATGTGGACGGCAGCGGCTCGGCCACTTTGCAGCTCACGCTGGCGGCGGGCAGCGCTCCGGCTTGCGGAACCAGCCCGATCAACAACGACTTCAACTTCGTGATTGTGAATGGCCGGCGCCTGGCGGTCTCCAGCTCCGACGACACCGGAAGCTGGAGCGGCGACGCCCACGCGCAGGGCGGCGATTAGTCCGGTTTAGTCCCGTTTGCATAACGAGCCGGGAGCCGCCCTCCCGGCTCGTTTCGTTTCCACCCCCGCAATCGCGCGCGATCACGGGCTTTGCCGCTCTCTCGAATCCTCATAGAGCCGCCACTTGACAATCTTTGGCAGGGTTGACAATCTTTGGCAGGGTTGGAGATGAAGGACTCTGAGATTCTCAATCTTGCGAATTATCTGACAGTGTCGGCAGCGGCAAAGTTTCTAGGCGTGTCGCCATCCACGCTGCGAAATTGGGACCGAGGTGGAAAACTCAAGCCGTCGCGACATCCGGTTAATGGATACCGACTCTACCGCCGCAGCGAGCTCGATGCGCTGCTGAACCGCTTGCGTGTGCACAGGAATGGGTAATGCAAGAGACGCCAAAGCTCACCTTCGACTATGAGGCACACCGCATCGGTCGCGCGCAAATCGTTTGCGCGGACTCGTTTGAGTGGCTCCGCAAGGCGCCCGAGAACACGGTTCATGCCGTCGTTACCGACCCACCTTACGGGGTGAAGGAATTCGACGACCACGAACTTGCCAAGCGTGCCCGAGGTAGGGGTGGCGTCTGGAGAATTCCACCGTCTTTCGATGGCTGCATACGCGCGCCACTGCCCCGTTTCACGGCGCACAATGAAAAGGAAAAACAACGCTTGTTCGAGTTCTTTCGCGAATGGGCGGTGCTCACCGCGCGAGTACTACGCCCGGGCGGACACGTGATCATTGCCACGAGCTCAATCGTTGCATCGTTCCTGTACGAGGCGCTTGCCAAAGGTGGGCTCGAATTCCGCGGTCAGATTCTACGCACAGTCCGGACTCTACGCGGTGGCGATAGTCCAAAAAACGCTCATGAGGAATTTCCCGGGGTATGTGTACTGCCGCGTGGCTGTTACGAACCATGGGGATTGTTTCGAAAGCCCCTCCCGCCCGGCATGAAGGTCAGTGATTGCCTGAGAGACTTTCAAACCGGCGGCCTGCGGCGCTTGGCTAACGGTAATCCGTTCGAGGATCTGATCGAGAGCGAGCGCACGCCGGCTCGCGAGAAAGAAATCGCGAATCATCCAAGCTTAAAACCGCAATCGCTGATGAGGCTCCTGGTGTATGCGGCTCTGCCCCTGGGAACCGGAACCGTGCTCGATCCCTTTATGGGCGCAGGGTCGATTGTCGCCGCGGCCGAGGCTGTCGGAGCGACCTCAATTGGAATTGAACGTAAGCGCGAATACTTTGAAATGGCGCGACAGGCGATCCCGCGTCTGAGAGCGGTACAAGTTGCCGGGACCGACGAACTGGTCGGGAAAGGTCAGACAGCTCTATTCAACCGCACCGGCCACGCCACGACGGAGATGCTTTTCTAGACGCGATAGATCCAGTTTGACGTAAGCTTTTCGAATCCCGACTTCGTAACGCTCGCGGTGATTGTCCGGCGACTGGTTTTTGACCGGCCAGAGAACTGCCAATCCGCTTTTGTAAGCTGCGCACCGAAAACAGCCCTGAATCCGAATCGTTTTGGAGGTATTTCTTTATAGGCGTCGCCAGCGGAGTTTGCCTGAAAGACGAAAACCAGAAGCCAACATTCCTCAGCATTGTGTCCTTGCCAGCCCCTGTCGTATCGTGAGGCTTTAATCTCAATACCGATATTTCCGTGCAGAATGCTGTCTCCACTATAGTGGCCCTTGGGGATCAAATCCGGATGTCCGTTGTGGTAGTGGTTTTTGACAAGTGTAGAGCAGTATTTGGGAATTCTGCTCGCGACGAATTCACCGACGAGAGAGCTGTGATTTTGACAATGCGGCCTGGCCCACTTTGATATTCTGATTTGGCCCACCCCCTACGTTGTTTTAATCGCCCTCCGTTTCGCGCTCTACAACTGATCCACCTTTCGCGATTTTTCAGTTTCTCTCGCCGCCGGCCGGCGGCGGCGCGGTGTCAGGTCTTCGGCTCCGGGGCTTTGCCCTTGCGCTTCTCCAGTGTGCGCCTGAACCGATAGGATTCGGCGCCGGTCTCGATGATGGTGGCGCGGTCGGTGATGCGGTCGATCAGCGCCTTGCACAGCCGGGCGTTGGGAATCACCGCGGTCCATTCCGAGAAGGGCAGATTCGTAGTGACGATCACGGCCGCCTTCTCGGCCCGTTCGGCTATGACCTGGAACAGGAACTCGGCGCCGACCTCGGCCAGCGGCACGTAGCCCACCTCGTCCAGTGCGATCAGATCGTAGCGTGCCCAACGTGTCAGAGCGCGGCCGAGCTGCAACTGATGCTTGGCCTCGACCAGCTCGTTAATCAGCCCGGCGGCGCTGGCGAAGCGTACCCGGCGTTTCTGCCGGCAGGCGGCGACCGCCAGGCCGGTAAGCAGATGGGTCTTGCCGGTGCCGCTGTCCCCGATAAAGATGATCGGCTCCGCCTTGGCGATGTAATCGCCCTTGGCCAGTTCATGTATCTGCTGGGCCGAGACCTTGGAATTGCGCCCGAAATCGAACTCCTCCAAGGTCTTCATCCGCGGTAACCTGGCTTCGCGGAGACGTCGTTCAACGAGTCGCTGTTCGCGCTCCTCGAGCTCGGCCTGCAGCAGCGCTTCGAGATAGCCGAGATGAGTGCGCCGTTCGCGCACCGCCTGTTCGGCCAGTTGGGCGCATTGGGCGGCGATGGTCGGCATCCGTAAGACTTTGCACTGCTGGCGGATGGTGGCCGCTTCCAGGACAACGCTCTGCGCGTTCACGGCGTCACCTCCGGGCTGATCAAGCCGTCGTAGTCGGTCATCACCGGCAACGGCCGTTCAAAGCGCGACAGGGCGTCGAGCTCAATGAGCGCAGCGCGCGCATGAGCCAGATCGACGGCTTCGACTAGATGCCGCACCGCGGCGGCGTCGGCGCAGCCCAGCGTGATCGCCTGCTCCACTGCCGCGCGCACCCGCTCGTGGCCATGCGGTCGAATCAGGCTCAGCACCTGGATCATCTGGCGCGTGCCGCTCGACTGACCATGTCGCTCGATAAGCTGGGCCAGCAACCGATCGTAAGTCTCCGGCCACAGTCCCCGCGCCCGCCACGCCGCCAGCGGCTTCGAGCCGATCAGCGCACCGGGCTTGCGCTCCAGCACGTCGAGATAATGTTCGAGATCAAGGACCTGCTGGCAGCGTTCGTAGCAGCGCTCGTGACGGGCGATTAAGCGACCCTCATCGCGGATCTCGACGTGGCTCGGATAAAGCCGCACCTCGATGGTCTTGCCGGGCGGCGCCGGGGCCGAATAGAGATTGGTCCGCACCCGCACGCAACCGAGCCCGTCGACCCGCGGAAACGCGACTTCCACCAGTTCGAAGTCCTGCTCCGCCAGCGGCAGCAAGTGCGCGCGTTCGGCGATCATCGCCGCGCCGACCGTCGTGTCGCGTCCGGCGATCCTCCGCCGCTCATCTTCGTGACAGGCGGCCAGCAGCCGGGCGTTGAGCTCGTCGAGGTCCCGCGCTTGCGGCAGCGGCGCCCAGTGATTGCGCCGGAAGTAACCAGCCTCGCCTTCGATCCCGCCCTTCTCGTGCGGTTCCGCCGGCGTGCAGAAATCGCTTGCGAAGCGCCAGTGCGAGCGGAAGGCGATGAAGCGCGTGGTTTCCTCCCGCCGGTGGCCGCGCAGCACCTTCTTCACCGCGCTCGCCAGGTTGTCATAGCGAAGCAGTCGAAAAACCCCGCCAAAATAATGAAACGCCCGCTCGTGGGCTTCGAAAAACGCCTGCTGGGTGGCGTGGCGATAGGCCCGATGAAAGGCCGCGCCGCTCATCATGCCGCGCAACGAAAACACCTGTAGCTTGACCGGCGCGCCGCCCAACTCGGCCCAGGCCTCATACCAGTCAACCTGACCTTCCTGGCCCGGCGCGTAACTCTGCGGCACGCAGGTCTCGCGGGTCGCCCAGCCCAGCTCGTGTTTGCGTTGGCGCACGTACACTCGCACCGTTACCTCGGCAACCTTGTACTCAGGTAGCTCGCTCCTGATCCGCTCGTAAATGCGATGCGCGGTATGGCGCTGCTTGCGCGGCGCCTGCCGGTCGCCGACGAGAATCGCGTCGATGAACGCCAGCAGCGGTCCCATCGCCGGCCGTGCCCGCGTCGTCCGCTTGCGCGCCGGCGGCTCCGCGCTCGCCAAGGCCTGCCGCACCATCCGCCGATGCACCCCCAACTGGCGCGCCACACCTTTCACCGTCCCGACCCCGAACTCGTACTCTCTCCGAATCTGTTCGAACAGCTCCACCTTGGTTCTCCGCTCCATCCCGCGCCTCCCGCCTTTCCAGCAGGATGCTCGGCTACTCGGGGGTGGGCCAATTTGGAGTGAACCCCAAGAG
>JAKAVC010000143.1 GCA_021817345.1 Deltaproteobacteria bacterium
AGCGAGGGCGACGCCTCCAACTGGATGCCCATGCGTCTTGAGATACCCGGTCGCTTAAAGCCGGGTGTGCGGGTCTCAACACGCCGGGAGGAGAACCGGTCGGGGGCCATGTCACCTGGAGCAATTGACTATCGGGCGCGAGCCGGTCTTTAGTGGCCGAGGAAAGCGCGGGTGGCCCGCAGTCCCGCGACGCCGCCGCGGCGCGTCACTACAAAACAATCGAGGGAGTTTCTTTCATGGCTCGACTGGTCAAACACGAACGAAACACTCCGTACGAAATTCCCGAGGGAACCAAGCTGCCGGTTTACATCTGCGCGTGCGGTCTCTCGAAGAACAAGCCGTTTTGCGACGGCTCTCACAAGCGCACCCGCGACGAGAGCGCCGACGCGCTCTACGCCTACGACGAGGAGGGCCGCGCCAAACTGATCAAGCAGTACTGACGCGCCACTGATCTCGTGGACAACAGCGCGGCGGGTCGCGTGGCGACAAATCGATCGCGCGGCCGCCGCGCTCTGTCCGTCAGTGCACTTCGACGCCGCCGCAGATGTTCAGCGCCTGCCCGGTCATGTACCCGCCATCGTCCGAGGCCAGGAACGCGACCACATTCGCGACGTCGTCGCCCGTCTCCATCCGGCCCATCGGCACCTGCGCGACGAAACTCTGGATCGTCTGCTCGCGCGTCAGGTTCCTCGTCGCGCCGACCATCTGGATGAGTCCCTCGAGCAGTTGCGTCTCGACGAATCCCGGGCATACCGCGTTGACCGTGATTCCGAACTGCCCGAGTTCGAGCGCGAGGCTTCGCGTCAGACCGACGACGCCATGCTTCGCCGCGCAATACGCCGCCATCCCGGGACCGCCGCGCTTTCCCGCGATCGAGGCGGTGTTGATGATCCGTCCGCCGCGTCCGCCCTGGATCATCTTCGGCGCGACGTGTTTGGCGCATAGGAACGTCCCGGTCAGGTTTATCGCGACGGTCTTGTTCCATGAATCAAGCGTCTGCTGCACGACCGGACCTCCGCCCACGCCGCCGCCTGCGTTGTTGCACAGGATGTCGATTCGCCCGAATTCCTTCCACGCCGCTTCGGCCATCGCGGACACTTCGCCCTCGTCGGTCACGTCAACCCTGACGGGAAGACATCGCCGGCCGAGCTTCCGAATCTCGCCCGCAAGCGCCTCGAGTTCCTCCATCTGTCCGAACTTAGCGTCCGGATATTCCTCCATCGAGCGCCCGTAATCGCCCGCGACGATATGCGCCCCTTCGCGCGCGAGCCGAAGCGCAATGGCCTTGCCGATTCCACGCTCGCGCGCGCACCCGGTAACGATTGCCACCCGGTCCTGAAGTCTCATCGCTCTCTCCCTCCCGCCGGACACCCGGATCGCCGCTGATTCGCGCCTCGGTCAGGATTTTCCGAAACGACTGCTTTGTCCGCCCGGCGCCGGTATGTTAGTCGCAAGCTTTTGCGTTTTGGAAATGGCTGATAACACGCTTCCTCAAACCGATCTGCCCCCGACCACCCCCTTGCAGCCGGACGCCGCACCCGAGCGTCGCGCTTCGACGCACGCGCCAGACGAGACTCCGCGATGGTTCGCCGCGCTCGCCAGGCCGCATTTCGCGATTCCGCTGCTTTTGGTCTTCGGCGCCCTCATCTTTATCGTCAATATCGGCGGCTACCCGCTTTACACCAAGGGCGAGCCGCGCGAGGCGGTGACGATTCTCGATATCTACGACGGCGGCGGCGTCGTCCTGCCGATGCGCGCCGGAGTGGAAGTGCCGTCGAAGCCGCTCCTGATGCATTGGCTCGGAGCGCTCGCGTCGGTCGCGATGGGCGGCGTGAGCGAGGCGAGTGTGCGATTGCCGTCGGCGATTCTGGCAATCGCGGGGATGCTCATCTGCTATCTGTACGTGCGCCGGCTGTTCGATCCGCTCGCCGCGTTGATCTCCGCGCTCATCCTCGGGACCACGTTCCAGTACGTGCAGGCCGGAACGGGCGCGCGCGTGGACACGACGCTGACCTTCTTCATGGAGGTCGCATTCTTCGAGTTCATCGCGATTGGCGCGGGACTGACTGCGCGCCGGATGCCGCTGTACGTGGCGATCGCGCTCGCGGTGCTTGCCAAGGGCCCTGTCGGGCTGGTGCTGCCCGGCGCGGTCGGGCTTGCGTGGATAATAATCGAATGGCGATGGGACCTGCTGCGGGAACTTCGGCTGGTGCGCGGCGCGCTCGTGGTACTGGTGCTCGCCGGCTCGTGGTACGTGGCGGCATCAATCGTTGGCGGGATGTCGTTCGTGGACAAGCAGCTTTTCGCCGAGAATTTCGTCCGTTATTTCGGCGCGAAGCATTTCCACGAAGGCCACGTGCATCGGTTCTATTACCTGGAACTCGCGCTGATCGGCGGGTTTCTGCCGTGGACCGTGGCGCTGGCGATCGTCCTAGTCCGCGCGATACGCGCTCCGCGCCGGATCGAGCCGCGGCTCAACTATCTTGTCGTATGGTTTGGGGTCGTGCTTCTTTTCTACAGCTTCGCCGAGAGCAAGCGCGGCGTTTACCTGCTCGCGCTCTATCCGGCGCTGGCCGCGATAGCCGGGCTTTATATCGCCGACGCGGTCCGCAACCCCATCGAATCCGAACGCGTGGTGCGAATCCTGACGCGGATCGGCGGCGTCTTCCTCGCCGGAGTGTCGATAATCGCGGCGGCGGGACTCGTCCTGCTATGGCTCTGGCCGGGCGCGATGGTCGCGATATTCCGCGGATTCGGAATCAAGTACGCGCCGTTCACCCAGGCGCTCGCCGCCTCGGCCGGAGCGCATCGTGCCGCCTCACTTCTGATTCCGGTCGCAGCGTTCGCGCTGGGCGCATCGCTGTATCGTCTGCACAAGACCGGCGCCGAAATCCTGACGCTCGGGATCGCCGCGGGAATGGTGCTGATCATTCTTGCGGCGAATATCGTCGTGGTTCCCGCGATCGCCAACACGCTCGCGCTCAAGAATTTCTCCGCCGACGTAGTGCGTATCGTTGACCATCAGCCGGTCGCCTATCTCGAAGCGCTCGACTACGACGTCGCGTTCTACACCGGGCTCACGATCCCGATAATCAACCACAAGGGTCAGGAGATGCCCGAATATCTGATTGCGTGGCGCAAGCTCTACGATCAATTGCCCGCCGCCGCGCGCGCCCGGTACCGGGTCATCACGGTGAGCAATCCGACCGACCTCGACGGTAGCGGCCGGATGCTGCTTCTGAAGCGGATCGGTCCGCCGGTGGTTTCGACGCCGCCGTCCGCGCCGGCTTCGCCGAAAGCGTCAGCCCCACCCGCCGCGCCAAAGGCGCCGGAATCGGCGAAATCGAACGATATCGGCGTCGACAGCCAAGCAGGTGTGCGAAACAGGGGCGCCAGGTCGCCGGATGCGGATTGCGGGTTACGCCAGCGTCGCGCGCCGGCGCGCCGAGATAGCCTCGACCAGACGCGGCAGAACCGCGGCCGAGCCGCCGCGCAGGCTCACGTCGCATAGCCGCGTGATCTCGGACTCGTACAGGTTCACTTCGACGAGCACGCCGCCTCGTTCCCTGACTTCGAGCGCGAAACCGGCGGCGGGATAAACCGAAGCCGACGTTCCGGCGACGATTACCAGGTCGGCGCGCGCCGCTTCCTGCTGGCATCGCAGCAGTACATCGGCCGGTATAGGCTCGCCGAACGAAACCGTGTCGGCCTTCAGCATGCCGCCGCACCTGGGACATTTCGGCGGCAGCACTTCGAGGCTTACTTCGTCCCATCCAAAGCGCGCGACGCAATCGAGGCATCGAACCAGCTTCCAGTTGCCGTGGATCTCCGCGAGCGCCTTCTGGCCGGCCTGGCGATGGAGATCGTCGACGTTCTGGGTGATCACGAACCTAAGGACGCACATCTCCTCGAGCCGCGCGAGCGCGAAGTGGCCGAGGTTGGGCTTCGCCTCTCTGAGCGGCGCGAAGAGTTCGTCGTTGCGGCGGGCGAGCCGCTTCTCCCATCCGCGCTTCGGATCGGACATGAAGACCTGGAAATCGTTCATCGGCGGCTCGCCATATTTCGTCCACAGCCCGCCCGGACCGCGAAACGGCGGGATACCGCTCTCGACCGACATTCCGGCGCCGGTCAGCGCGATCGGATAGGACGCCTCAAGGACCAGTTGCGCGGCCCGGGCAATCTGCTCATCGGTTGCGATTTCTGGTTTTTCGCTCATCGCTCGACTCTCCGGCCGAATACCTTGCAGGCCATCATCTTAACCGCAAAGGATCGTCTAGTGTCATGTCTCGGAAATACGTTTAGCGTTATAAATGCTGCGTCTTATTTGGCGCGCGATCCTGGCCCAGGTAAAGGGCTGTGCGTCCTGGTTCCAGTGCCGGAGAAAACGAGTGATCGCGCGCTCCAACCGGGCGAGCGCCTGCGGGACGCTCTGCGCCCGCAACCACGACTCCAACTCGGCCCGATCTGTTCCGCTTTCTCCACGCATCACGCCTTTATCGCCATGCTGCTTACGCGGCCAAAGCCTAAAGTTAATTCAGGACACGTCAGACTTGTAACAATGTTACTTCGGCCCCAATGCCAAAGATCTAAATTTGTTGCTCCGTTAAACCTCAGATTGTTCCGACCAGGTTAACAAAGTTCTTCGCTTTCTAACGCATGAACTCGTGGAAGCCCAATTTTCGGCACGCTGACGGCGCTCGCGTAATTACTTGAGTCGCATTTGTAGTTTCCCGTCGGCCCCATGGGAGGGCGGACGCATGCGCAGATTCTGGACGTTGCAAGGGCGCACGCGACGGCATCCCGTAAGCGCCCATAGTGGCAGGCGAACCAGCGCAAAACACCGCCTTGCTCATGATCCCTGACTCTGGGTCAACTGAGCGCCCGTGGGTGGCGTCTTTCGTGACGGCGTCGGCCGAGGTGACGGCTCGCGGCCTTCGAGCAGACGTTCCCTGATAGCCCATCCCACTGTGTAAGGGCACGCCATGCTTCCCGCTCAGGACAGCATGGCGGCATCGGACCGTAACAGATCATTGCCCGTCCGACCGGACTTGAAGCCGAACTCCCGCTCTGCGGCTACCAAACGTCGCCTGCGACTGATCACGATACCCGATGCCGCCGTATACTTGCACATTTCGGGCGAAAGGCTATACCAACTCGCCCGACAGTCCTGGGCAAAGGATCCATTCCCGGCATTCAAGATTCGGGGCGCTTGGTACGTCGACAGCGACGAGATAGTGGACTGGCTGGCTCGCCTGTTGGACCGGGGCCAGGTTCTCGGTTTCTCAGGGGGCAGCGTGACACGCAGGCGCGTTTGCGCTCAAGGTGCTCCAGCCAGTGGAAAGAAGCGCAGGCCTCGGGGACGCGCCTAATCGTCGGACTCGCTCAGTGTGCACTTCGTGATAATAAGCTGACTCGAATCAGCGCTTCGGACGGAGATGAGACCAATGATCAACAAAACAACAGTTCTGATCGCGGCTGGTTTGCTGGTACTCACCACAGCATCGCATGCGCTATGCGCGGAAATCGTGGGAACGGTCTCGAGTGTCGATAACAAGCCGGTTTCCGGAGTTCAGATCGTTGTTAAAGACACCAAAGGCAAGATCCTCGGCAAGGCCCTGACCAACAATCAGGGCCAGTATCAAATCACCGGGCTTGCTCCCGGCGCATATGATTATGTGCTCGATCCGCTGGGCACGCCCTTCAAAGCAGGCACGGCGGCGGCGTATCTGGACGACAAGGGCCTTACAATAAACTGGAAAGTATCGACCGGCACGGCGGCGGTGGCACTTGCCCAGCAGGGAATAGCAAACACGGCCATCGCTGGCGATCCGTTTGGCCTGTCGCCGACGGCTTTTGGGGCGCTGGTTGTCGGTGGCACAGCACTCGTGGCTGGCGGAGTAGTGGGCGGGTATGCCGCGGCCGGTGGTTTCAGCGGCCCTTCAAGCCCCTCGAGATGAGCGCGTATCGGGTTGCCACTCAGCGCTTCGGCTCGTTCGTGGCGGCGACCCTCATGCGGAGCTGACACTCCGCATCCGCTTTTTCTCTCTTCTTCCCACTACAAGCGAGCGTCGATCCGTGCTTGCGTGGCAATGTGTTGCCCGAGCTTGCCGACCTACACGGCGGAGACAAGTTAGATGAGAACGGGCGGGATTTTGTGCCTTTTGGTTGTTGCCGGACTCGCACTGGGATGCGGAGCGTCGAGACCGGCGTCATCGGTGGTGCCGCCGACGCGACCAGATGTGCCAGTGGCGCATCTGGCCATTGCCAACCGCAATGAACAGCGGCTTGCCGCGCTGTGGGCCGCGCGTTACGGCAAGCACGCGGAATTTCCCATCGGACCCGGCGACGTTCTTCAGATTTCCGTGCCGGGTCTGGACGAGCTCAAGCAAAGAACGGTGCGGGTGACCGAGGATGGTGACATCTCCCTGCCTCTGCTTGGCGATATTCACGTTGCGGGCCTGTCGGAGGACGGAGTCAGGAGACAACTGGTCAGCCGGCTCAGGAACTATATGTACCATCCACAGGTGGACCTTTTCGTGAAAACCTTCAACAGCCGCCAGGCAGGTGTGCTCGGCGAAGTGCGCAATCCCGCCATGTACACACTGAACGGTCCAGCCGATACGATCCGCGAGATGATACAGCGGGCGGGCGGAATCACGGACCGTGGCGCGCAGGAGATTCTATTCACTCCATCAGAGTCCACGACGATGCGAAAAGCGGCTGAGACCGGATCGCCCGGCCAGGCTTCCGTACGACAGGCCGCATTCGCCGTGCCTGAAGGTCTATCGACGGCTGCGAACACGGCGGAAAAGAACAGCGAGCCGCGCACCGGGATAACTCCAACTGATGCTCTCTCGTACCATGACGGGACGGTGGCGCCACTGGTTATCGACCTTGCACCAGACAGCCACGACGAACGGTATTTGGAGATGCCTGTAATGCCCGGCGATACAATCTATGTTCCGCGGGCGGGACAGGTCACGGTGGTGGGCTGGGTGTACTACCCGAAAGTCATAGCGATTACTCCCGGTCTTACGGTTCTTGGTGCGGTGTCGGCGGCGGGCGGTCCGCTGTATGCTGGCAACATGACATCGGTGAAAGTCATTCGCCAGGGTGCTTACGGCCAGCCCACAGTATTTACGGTGAATCTGAACAGGGTCAAAGAGCGTGCAGCACCGGATATCCCGGTCCGGGCGAACGATGTAGTTGAAGTAGGATATTCGACGCTGCGCCTTCCCGGTTACGCTGTCTATTATGCGCTGCAGGGCGTATTCATGTGGGCGCCTGCGGCCATGGTCACCCAGGGTATCCCCTGATGAAAGAACCTTCGCCATATTTCATTGGGCGCAGCGCGCCTTTATTTGATGACGCAGGTGATGCCGAGTTTGTCGTCCTGGATGACGACTTTGAGCTTAACCTGAGGAAATACTGGTGGACGGTACGCAAGCATCTCGGGCTGGTGCTTGCGATTCCGATGGTGTTGGCGGCCCTTGTCCTGCTTCACGATGTGATGGCGCAACGCCTGTACACGGCTCAAGCCACGATTCTGATACAGAGCAGCGCGCCTAGAATATTCGACCAGGAATCGCTTGGCGCGGCTCCGGGCCTGGAGACGCAGGCGCCGACAGATCTCTTTCAGAAAACCGAGTACGAGCTCCTTAAATCGCGTAGCCTCGCGGAAAAGGTCATCGCGGCAGAGGGGCTTCGAAACGATGCTGCCTTTAGCGCTATCGGAAAGAATACGGCGGACGGCAGTCCAAAGGGACCACTGACGAGGGCGTGGTCCCAGCTATGTGCCTGGGTTGCCGGCCTCTCGCCTGCACACAAACCAGACAAAGCTTTCAGCCGCGAGTCCGCGCTTTCCACCGACGAAGCGCTGGTTGCCACCTATCTTGACGATCTGAAGGTAACCCCGGTCGAAGATACCCAACTGGTAAAGATTGCCTTCACCACGCCTGACCCCGGCCTCTCCGCGCGCCTTGCCAACGCCCACGTTCGCGAGTTCATCCACCAGCGTATCGAGCTGAATGCGCAGGCGAGTGAGGAGGCGGAGCGGTTCCTTGAGCAAAAGCTGGTTGAACTCAAACGACAACTGGAAGAATCTGAGCTCGCCCTCAACAATTATCGTCGCGACAAGGACATCATTCCCGGCCTGATCTCGATGAACGGGAAGCAGGACGTGGTCCTTGAACGGCTTAACAGCCTGAGTCAGCAGCTCCAGCAGGCTCATCTCAAGAGCATCGCGCTCGGCGCGCAGGTGGCCTTGATTGACGAAGGACGGGTCAACGCGCTGCCCGCGGTGGTCGAGAGCGGGCTGATTCAAAAGCTCAAGGGTGAGCTGGACGGGTTCGAGGCGCAGTACGCTAGCATGGCCGGTCAGCTCAAGCCAAATTATCCGCCGATGCAGGAGCTTCAGGCCAAGATCGACCGAATCTCGCAACTGGTGCGCGCAGAGACTGCAAGCATCGCGGCAAGCGTAAGAGCACAGTATTCGGCTGCGCTGCGCAGGGAAAAAGCCCTTCAGGATGAGCTCGATCGCCAGAAGAAGTTCGCTCTCGGGCTTAACGACGCGGCAGTCCGTTACGTAATCCTGGAGCGCGAAGCCGACACCAACCGCCAGCTCTACAACGCGGTCCTGAAGCGAATGAAGGATGTCTCGGTGATCGCGGGTGTCCACGCCTCAAACATCTCGCTTGTGGATCCGGCGGTCGCCCCCACCACACCTTCCAGTCCGCGCAAGCTCAGGGACGTGTTGTTCGCCGCCGCGCTGGGTCTGATGGCGGCAATCGGCTTGGCCTTTGCGATGGAACGTCTCGACAATACGCTTAAGGCGGCGACCGAGGCGCAAAAGTTCCTGCGCGTGCCCACTCTCGGCGTTATTCCGTTATCGCGGGCGCTTGCGGCCAAGTCCGAGTCAGCTTCCAAACTCATCGAGTCCGGCCGGGACGGCGCCGGCAGCACCGGGCAAATAACTGCATACGGGGGATATTCCTTCATGGGGGAGGCGTACCGCAGTCTGCGCGCCGCCCTGCTGCTGTCGCGCGCCGGGGCGCCTCCAAAGAGCATCGTGATTACCAGCGCCAACGCCGAAGAAGGCAAAACGGTCAGCGCCGTGAATATTGCGGTCGTGCTCGCACATACATCTTCGCGTGTCCTGCTGATCGACGCCGACCTGCGCCGCCCTACGTGTCACAAATTGCTGTCCATTAAGAATCATCGCGGCTTGACTGAGATTCTGGCCGGCACCAGGCAACTGGAAGGTACTATTCACGCCACGCCGACGCCGGGAATGTTTCTTCTGAGTTCGGGGAGAATCCCTCCGAATCCAGCCGAGCTGCTCGCATCGGAACGAATGAGGCAGCTGCTTGCGGAACTTGCGGAACAGTATGATTTCCTTGTGATCGATTCCCCGCCTCTGCTGCCGGTTGCCGACGCCATGATCCTGGGAAGTATGGCGGATGGAGTAGTAATGATAGTGGATAGCCAGAGAACGCCGAAGGGGCACGTAAAGGAAGCCATTTCGCGCCTTGAACAGGCACGCGCCAAAATCTTCGGCACGGTGCTGAATAAGGCGAAATTCGACGGCTTCGGCTACTCGTATTACGGTTTGCACTACTACCGGCAGGAATACCGACCTGCTCAGGACGACGCCGCCGAACAGGTGAATTCCGGGAATCACATCTGAGATTTCCCGTTACTATTTTCAACTGCGAGGATTGATTGGGCTTGCGCTGGCTTGACCGTACGGTTGCGCTGGGAGTCGCGGCGCTCGTCGTCGTAGCGCCCCTGCCCATGGGATCCGCGCATTCTTGGGCATTCAAGCCGATAGAAGCCGTCATTTTTGCCCTTTCAGCGGCCTGGATGGCGAAGCTCTGGAATGGAAACGCAACGCTGCCTCGGATTCCCGGATTCAAGGCCGTCGTTGCTGCCGGTGGCGGGTTCGCGCTTCTTATTCTTTTGCAACTCTGTCCGCTGCCACCGAAGTTGCTGAGAGTCGCGTCTCCCTCGACTTACGCGCTGTATGTCGAAACGCTGCCGGGCTGGCCCGGTAAACCGCCCTACACGGGATTTGTCCTGACAGCGACGCAGCCGGCAAGCGGCACTGCCTTTGCCGATAGACCCGCTTTTCTTCCGCGCGCCGACGATGCGCGAGGCGGCGGCGCGCCGACGCCGTTTGCGAAAAAAACAAATGCCGCAAACGCCGCATCGCCGCCGCACGCGGGGCGGGGCGTTAACGTAATGACGCGACCGTTCGCTCGGTCTGCGGCTCCCGAGCTCCACGGGAGGATCTGGCGAACGCTGTCGGTTGCTCCCACATTGACTTATCCGGCGGTGCTTAAGGCGCTCGCTTACTCGGCATTGTTTCTCGTGGTGCTCTGCTATCCGTACGGCGATGGAGACGACAAGGCTGAGAGGCAATTCCGCAACACGCTTTTGACCGCCATCCTTCTCACGGGCGCGCTGGCCGCGCTAATCGGTCTTGCCGAAAAGGTGGAATGGAACGGAAGAGTCCTCTGGCTGTTTGTTCCAAGCGACTGGGGAGCGCCCGCTGGATCCACTCTGTCGCGGGCGATCGGTCCCTTCGTTAATCCCGACCATTTTGCGACCTATCTTGCGATGGCCTTGCCGCTTGCTCTTGCCGCGGGGCTGTTTCCCACGACGCTCGCGCCAAGGCGCGAGCCCGGCCCTCTCAGGATAGCATCGCTTGGCGTTGCCCTGTTGATTTTCTCCGCACTCATCCTGTCGCTCTCGCGCGGTGGATGGATTGGCGCGGCGGCAGGCCTGATGACGCTGTTCGCGCTCTCGTTTTGGGCAAGCGGCTATGATTGCGCCCCGCAAAGCCCGGAAATCCGAAACGCGGATTCGCCCAAGCCGCGCTCTCCGGCCTCTGCACATCGAGCGCTGCCCGTGCTGTGCGTACTCGGCTTCGGCGTGCTCGTGTTACTGAGCCTTGCTCTGATCGGTCCCGAAGGGCGGGACGAGACGGGTGCGCGTTTGCGGCAAACCGTCTCGGGAGGCGGCAATCTTTTGTTCCGAGTCGCGCTCTGGAGGGACTCGCTGCGGATGGCGCGCGATTTCCCCATATTCGGCGTCGGACTGGGAGCGTGGCCCGAGCTGTTTCCCCGTTACCGAGGAGGTCCCTGGTCCTATCTGTTCATGCCGGCGGCGCATAACGACTACGTTCAATTGCTTGCCGAGACCGGGCTCATTGGCTCTTTTGCCGCAGCCGCCTTTTTCGCCGCCGCCGGAAGACGAATCATCGGCGGCTTTGCGCGGCTCGATCGGCTCGACAGTTACATTCTCGCGGCGATCATTGGCGGCTTGGCGGCCGCGGCAGCGCATGAACTCTTCGATTTCAGCCTCCAGATTCCCGCCAATGCGATCCTGTTTACGGTCCTCTTTGCTCTGGCGCTGCGCATCGCTTCTAAACGGCCATCCGCAGCCCCAGTGCCCTGGAATCGAACGTCCTCGGCATGCTGCTTCGTCGCGTTCCTGGGCCTTGCGGGTGTGGCTTTGACGCAGACCGCGACCGCGTATCAGTACGACGCCCCTCCTGCGAAGAGCGTGGCTCAGGCACGGGCATTTGTGCTCGCGCATCCGGCGAATTCGTCGGGTCATCTGGCGCTCGCGCTGATGCTTTCGGATCCAGGCGAGCAGGGCGGGGAGCTCAAGCGCGCGATCTGGCTTGCTCCCACCGATCCCCATCCGCGCGACATCTATGCTCAGTATCTGACTCGCGCAGGGTATCGGCGCGCGGCAGCCAGGCAAATTACGCTGTCGGTATTCAATTCGCCGGATTGGAGCACGCACTTCTATCTCAATCCGGTAGTCATACCGTGGCTCTCGCCGAGCGAGCGCCGCGCTATCGAATCGGGTTTCAAACGCGCAATCGCGGCGGACTACGGCGGGGCGGTGGGCGGCCTTGGAAGATTCTACGGCACGCTCGGTCGCTTCTCAGGGGAGGCGGAACTATACACGAGCGCCGCATTGCGGGAAAGGAGCCTGTATCGGCGAGCTGTCTATCTCACTGATGCGGGCGAAGCGTACGTGCGGGCCGGAGACCGGCGAAAAGCCGAAAGAGACTTCATCGACGCCGAACATAGCGACCCGGCGGGTCCGAGAGCCTACGAGGATTTGTTGAATCTCGTTTGCGGGCCTGAAGCTGATATGGCTCTCGCGCGTGCCACCGTCGAAAGTGGCATTGCGAACGGTGTCGATCCCGGTGAACTGTATAGTTCACTTGCGGCGGCGGCGGAGCGAGCCGGCGACCGCGCGCTGGCACGGGACGCGATGGCGAAGCTTGTGCGCTACGCTCCGACCTTCCACAACACGATGCGCCTGGGATTGTGGTATCTGCAGGCCGGGCAGCCTGAGCGCGCGACCGAGACGCTGGAACGGGCGGTTCGGCTCAATCCCCACTCACCCGAGGCGTACTATTTTCTCGCGCTCGCGCGGGAGCGGAACTACGACTATCCGGCCGCCGACCGGGCTTACGCCCGCGCCGTGAAACTTGCCCCGCAAAACCTTCAGTTCAGGCGTGACTACGACGCGTTTCGCAAACGGATCGGTTACGCAGGCGTTTCGCGCTGATCTGTCATTCAGGGAGGGCAACGGCTTGCTGAACGGATTGGAAGCCAGACGATGTGAAGAAGCCCGCAACGGTCTTTTGCCCAATCCAGAGCCGATCAAAGTAGTAATTCTCGCCGGCGGACTGGGGACGCGGCTGCGCGAGGAAACCGAGTACCGTCCCAAGCCGATGGTACAAATCGGGTCGCGGCCGATTCTGTGGCATATCATGAAGATTTACTCGCACTACGGCTTCGATGACTTCGTGATTTGCCTCGGCTACAAGGGAGAAGTCATTCGCGACTACTTCCTCAACTATCAAAGCCGGCATTGTGACTTTACCGTCACGCTCGGACGCGGCCAGGTCGAAATTCATGGCAACCATTCGGAGGACGGATGGCGGGTGACGCTGGCCGATACCGGCGAAAGAACCATGACCGGCGGCCGGATCAAACGGGTTGCCAGGTATCTCGGCGGCGCCACTTTCATGGCGACTTACGGCGACGGCGTAGCCGACGTTGACATAGCAAAGTTGCTCGCATTCCACCGCCGCCGCGGCAAGCTCGCAACGGTGACCGCGGTGCGTCCCTCGTCGCGTTACGGGGAGCTTGCGATCGAAGACGGGCGAGTCACTCTTTTCCAGGAAAAGCCACAGGTAAATCAGGGCTGGATCAACGGCGGCTTCTTCGTGTTCGAGCCCGCCGTGTGCGGGCTCATCGAGGGCGACGCCGACACGCTCGAGACCGGGCTGCTGACCCGCCTGGTCGAGCGCGGCGAACTTGCGGTCTATCAGCACAATGGCTTCTGGCAGTGCATGGACACCTATCGTGAGATGCAGCAGCTCGAGGAATTGTGGTCGCATGGCGCGGCCCCCTGGAAGGTTTGGTAGATGGCGGTCGAGCGCGAATTCTGGCGCGGCAAATCAGTCTTCCTGACCGGCCATACCGGCTTCAAGGGCGGGTGGCTGGCGACCTGGCTGAGCGACATGGGAGCGCGCGTGCACGGCTTCGCCCTGGCCCCGGCGACCGAGCCATCCTACTTCGCCCTATGCGGCCTGGAACGCCGGATTGAGTCCACGATCGGAGACACCCGCAACGCCAGCTTGCTGCGCGCGACGATGAAGGCCGCGCGCCCCGAAATAGTATTCCATCTCGCTGCGCAGCCGCTCGTTCGCCGCTCCTACCGGGACCCGGCGCTGACCTTCGAAACCAACGTAATCGGCACCGTCAATCTGCTCGATGCGGTGCGCGCGACGCCATCAGTGAGGGCGGTCGTGGTCATCACGAGCGACAAGTGCTACGAGAACCACGAGTGGGCCTGGGGCTACCGCGAGACTGACACGCTCGGAGGCTACGACCCCTACAGCGCGAGCAAGGCCTGCGCGGAGCTGGTGTGCGCGGCCTATCGGCGCTCCTTCTTCGCGGCTGGGCAATCGCAGGTTTTGCTTGCCACGGCGCGCGCGGGCAACGTTATCGGCGGCGGAGACTGGTCCGAGGATCGTATCGTTCCCGACGCGATCCGGGCGTTCACGCGGCGCGAGCCGCTGGTGGTGCGCAATCCGCACTCCGTGCGCCCGTGGCAGCACGTGCTTGAGCCGCTCGCCGGATATCTCGCGCTTGCGGCGCGGCTTTACGCGGGCGACTCGGCCTGCGCCGACGCCTGGAATTTCGGTCCAAACGACGAAAACGCGGTTGCGGTTTCAAGCCTGCTCCAGAGCCTCATCAGCAAATGGGGAGACGGCGCCGGATTCCGTATCGCTCAATCGGCCTCGGCGCCGTATGAACACGGCTGCCTCAGGCTTGATTGCAGCAAGGCGCGCGAGCTGCTGGGATGGCGCCCCCGTCTAAGACTCGACCACGCCCTTCGGATGACGGTTGACTGGTACCGCGAGGCGCTTTGCGCGCCTCCGGCCGCGATGGACCGTTTCAGCCGCATCCAGATCGCTCACTACGAACGCCTGCTCCGCGGTGACGCCGATGAAGTTCGTTGAAGCTCCTCTTGCCGGCGCATTCCTGATCGAGCCCGAGCCTCGCGCCGACGCGCGCGGATTCTTCGCCCGCGCCTTCTGCCGGCGGGAATTCGAAGCCCGCGGGCTCAACCCCGACGTCGCCCAGTGCAACATCTCCTTCAATCCGCGTAAGGGAACCCTGCGCGGCATGCACTTCCAGCTCCCGCCCCATCAGGAGGCCAAGCTGGTGCGATGCCTGCGCGGTGCAATCCACGACGTGATCGTTGACCTCCGCCCGGATTCCCCCACGTTCAAGCGCTGGTTCGGAGCGCGCCTCGACGACGACAACCGCGCGATGCTCTACGTTCCGGGCGGCTTCGCGCACGGCTATATCACGCTTGCCGACAACTGCGAGGTCTTCTACCAGGTCTCCGAGTTTTACCATCCCGAGAGCGAGCGCGGCGTAAGGTGGAACGATCCCGCCTTCGCGATCCAATGGCCGCTTGAGCCGCTGCTCCTCTCCGACAAAGACCGCGGCTATCCCGATTTCCGCCCATGATGCGAGTCCTCGTGACCGGCGCAACCGGATTCATCGGCCGCCACGCCCTTGAGCCTCTGGCCCGGCGCGGCTTCGAGGTGCACGCCGTCCGCCATTCGGCGCCGCCGGCGGCCGAGGGCGTGCGATGGCATCGCGCCGACCTGCTCGACCGCTGCGCGCTCGGCTCCCTGATGCGCGCCGTCCGGCCGTCTCATCTCCTCCATCTCGCCTGGTACGCTGTCCCGCGCGATTACCGCACCTCGCCCGAGAACCTGCGCTGGCGGCGCGCGGGGATGGAGCTGCTCGAGGAGTTCGCCTGCGCCGGCGGCCGGCGCGCCGTCCTTGCCGGCACCTGTTTCGAGTATGACCTCGGCCGCGGCCTGTGCGCCGAGGACGCAACCCCGCTTGCGCCGGCGACCGTGTATGCCGCCTGCAAGAACGCGCTCAGCGAAGCCGCTCTTCAGTTCGCGCGCCGCGCCGGCCTGAGCCTCGCCTGGGCGCGCATCTTCTACCTCTACGGGCCCCACGAGCCGCCCACGCGCCTGGTCCCGTCGGTCATCCTTTCCCTGATGCGCGGCGAGCGCGCCCGATGCACCCACGGGCTTCAGGTCCGCGACTTCCTGCACGTCGAGGACGTCGCCTCAGCGCTTGCCGCCCTGCTCGCGAGCCCCGTCGAGGGCGCCGTTAACATCGGCTCGGGCGAGCCGGTCACGATTCGCGACATGGTCGGCCGCATCGCCGACCAGATGGGGGCCGGCGACCGCGTCGATTTCGGCGCCATCGAGCCCGCCGCAACCGACGCTCCCGTGGTGTTCGCCGCAACCGCCCGGCTCCGCGACGAAGTCGGCTTCCGTCCCCGATGGCCGCTTGCCGACGGCCTCGCTTCCACCATCCGATGGTGGCAACAGCACCCGGAGGCGCGCGATGCCTGAGCTTGCCCGTCTCACCAGCGGACGCCTTCTCGCCCGCAGCACGCTCATCAACCTGGCGGGCGAGGTCGTTCCCTTCCTGGTCGCGCTCTTCGCCATCCCGGCCCTCATCGGCGGCATCGGCGTGGACCGCTACGGCGTGCTGACGCTCAGCATGCTCGTGATCGGATACTTCGGCCTGTTCGATTTCGGCCTGGGCCGCGCCGCCACCAAATTCATCGCCGAGGCCGCCGCCTCGGGCGACCGCGACGCCATCCCGAGCCTGTTCTGGACCTCGCTCTACATGATGCTTGTCCTGGGCGCCGCGGCCGGCATGCTTGCGGCCGCGCTCGCGCCGTACCTCGTGCGCGACGCGCTCCGCATCGCGCCCGCGCTGCGCCCCGAAAGCGTGCGCGCCTTCTACCTGCTCGCCCTCTCGATGCCCTTTGTGATCAGCGCCGGCACCCTGGGCGGTACCCTCGCGAGCTTCCAGCGCTTCGACCTCATCAACGCGGTCCGCGTGCCGTCGGGCATCTTTTCCTATCTCGGACCGCTCGCGGTGATTCCGTTCTCCCATGCGATCGATGCAATGGTCGCCGCGATGGTCGTGGGCCGGGTCGCCGGATGGCTCGCGACGTTCACCCTCTGCATCCGGGTTGCTCCCGAGCTATGGCGCCGGCGCCGTCCCGCGCGCGCGGTGCTGCGCCCGATGCTGAGTTACGGCGGATGGGTCACGGTATCGGGGATCGTCGGCCCCCTGATGAGCTATTTCGATCGCTTCTTTATCGGCGCGATGCTCTCGATGGCGGCGGTGTCGTACTACACGGTGCCGTTTCAGATCACCGGCAAGCTCGGGGTCGTCCCCGGCGCGATGGGCGGCGTCGTATTCGCCGCCTTCTCCGGCTCGTTCGCCAATGACCCGGGGCGCGCCGCGCTGATTTTCGAGCGGGCCGCGCGCTATACGCTCCTTGCGCTGTTCGCGCCCGTTCTGCTCATCGTGGCGTTCGCGCCCGAGGGTCTTTCGCTCTGGCTTGGGCCGTCGTTTGCCGTCCGCAGCGCGCCGGTTCTCCGCCTGGTCGCCATCGCAGCCTTCATCAACTGCCTCGCATGGACGCCGTACGGGCTGGTTCAGGCGGCGCATCGCCCCGACCTTACCGCAAAGTTCCATCTCGCCGAGGTGCCGTTCTACCTGGCCGCGCTGTTCTGGATGCTCCCGCGCTACGGGATCGCGGGTGCGGCAATCGCCTATCTGACAAGGGTCGCCGCGGACGCCGCCCTGCTGTTCGTCGCGGCGCGATGGCTGATGCCGGCGGCAGCCCGCGCCGTGAATCGGGTTGCGACGCTCGCTTTCGCCGGATTGGCCGACCTGGCCGCGGCCGCGATACCGATGGAGCTTGCCGTAAGGCTCCTGTTTGTCGCCATCGTGATTGTGCTCTCAGTCGCCGCGGGCTGGACGCTCCTTCTCGAACCCGAGGAGAAGAGCTTCATCCGCGGATACGTTCGGCTCGCCCGTATCCTCGCCGTGGAGACAAGAGAATGAAGGCCCAGGCCGCCGCGGTTGATGTCCGCACGGATGCCCGCGAAATCCGGAGCCGGCACTGTCCCACGTGCTTCCTATGCGGCGCGGAAGGCGAGCCGCTCTACGAGGGATTGACCGATTGCCTGTTCGACGCCCCGGGCTCGTGGAACCTCAAGCGATGCCCCAACCAACGGTGCGGCCTTATATGGCTTGATCCGATGCCGCTCGAAGAGGATATCGGCCTCGCCTACCGGACCTATTTCACCCATGGCGCTCCCGGAAATGGCGCTTCGCCTCCGCCGCGCGGACTCAGCCGCGCCGCCACTGCCTGTCGGTCGGCCTATCGCGCCTGGCGCTTCAACTACGGCGACCGCGCGGGCAGGCCGCTTCAATGGCTGCTCGCGCTTCCGATTCTGCTCACGCGCATCGAGTGCGACACCCTGGATATCCCGCTTCGCTATCTCGCCGCTCCGGAAAAGGGCCGGATGCTCGATGTCGGATGCGGCGACGGCTCGATCGTTGCCCTCGCTGCGGAAACCGGCTGGGCGGCCGAGGGCGTGGATTTCGATCCCGCCGCGGTCGCGAATGCGCGGAGCAGGGGCCTCGATGTGCGCCACGGCACGCTCGAAGCGCAACGCTACCCCGAGGGCTCGTTCGACCTGGTCCTGATGAGCCACGTGATCGAGCACGTCCATGACCCGCTCGGCACGATGCGGGAAATTCGCCGCATCCTGCGTCCCGGCGGGCTTCTGGTGGCAACCGCGCCCAACGCCGCCAGTTGGGGCCATCGGCATTTCGGCCGCCACTGGCGTGGGCTTGAGCCGCCCCGCCATCTGCACGTCTTCAACGGGCGCAACTTCCTCGAACTCGCAGACCGCGCGGGCTTCGCGCGCAAAGCGGTCTCGAGCACGCTGCGCATAACCAGCTACTGTTTCGTTCAGAGCCGGCTGGTGCGGCGGACGGGCCGCGGCGAAACCGGCCAAGTCCCGCTTCGCGAAGTCGTGCTTGGCAGGGGCGCCGCGCTGGCGGAGATGCTGATGCGTCTTTGGGATCCGCTCGCCGCGGACGAGCTTTTGCTGGAGGCGCGCAAGTGAACAGCGGTTCCAGGATCTCCATTGCGATGGCGGTTTATAATGGCGAGCGCTTTATCGGCGAGCAGCTCGAAAGCTTCCTCGGCCAGACCCGGCTTCCCGACGAGCTGGTGGTGAGCGACAACGCCTCGACCGACCGGACGGTCGAGATCGTGCGCGAGTTCGCCGCGCGGGCGCCGTTCCCGGTGCGGCTGTTCATAAACGAATCGAATCTCGGCGTGACCAAAAACTTCGAGCGCGCGATCCGCGAATGTACCGGCGACATCATCTTCCTGAGCGACTGCGACGACGTCTGGTACCCGGACAAGCTTCAAGTGATGGAAGAGGCGCTTGCCCGCTGCCCCGCGGCTGGCGTCGCAATCTGCGACGCGGACGTGGTGGATGAAGGACTCCGCCCGCTCGGCTATGGGTTATGGGACTCGATGCATTTCCGCCCTTCGTCGCGCACCCTGAGGAAACTCGCCGCCGGCCGGTCTTTTTTGCGCTCGGCGCCGTCCTTTGGCATGTGCATGGCATTCCGCGCAAGGTTCAAAGCGCTTGTTCTGCCTCTGCCCGGCGGCGACCACTTTCGCCGAATGGGGCATGACTCCTTCATCGCCTGGACGATTCCGTGCTCGGGCGCGGCTGGAACGATTTTCGTTCCGCGCGCGCTTGCGGCATACCGGCAGCACTCCCGCCAGGCGACAGGTGCCGTCCCGCCGGAATCGACGCTGAGCAGATGGCGGCGCTTCTACCGGGATGCCCGCAAGCGCGCGTGGTCGCCGATCTTCGCCGCTGTGGCGAGCCGCTTGAAAGAGCTGCCGCCCGTCTCGGACGCGGCCAACGCGCCAATCCGCAGCGCGATATTGCGCCACTGGCACACCCGGGCCTCGCTGCCGCCGCGGCGGCTCGCCCGGCTGCGCCCCGTGCTGAGGGAATTGGCCAGCCTGCGATACCACCGCTTTTCGAGCGGGCTCCTGACTGCCCTTAAGGACCTGGTCTTTGTTGAATAGCCACAGGGCCACGCCATCGCCTGAACTCCGTGCGGCGCAGGCTCGATGCGCCGTCGCTGTCGTCCACCCGCGCATAGGCCGGGGCGGCTCGGAAGCGGTCGCGATGTGGACGCTGCAGGCGCTCAAGCGCGATTACCGGATCGCGCTCATCGCCGGCGGCCGGATCGATCTCCCGGCGCTCAACGCCTTCTATGGTACGTCAATTGCCCCTGAGGAATGCGAGACCGTGGAAATCGCCCTTCCGTGGCCGCTGGCACGAGCCGACTGGGGCGCTGCAATCCGAGGCGCCCTGGTCGGCCGCGGGATGCGCCGCCATTTCGACCGCTTCGACGTGCTGATCAATTCATACAACATCGCGGATTTCGGCCGTCCTGGCATCCACTTTCTGGCTGACTTTTCGTGGGATGAGGCGTTGCGCCGCAGTCTTGATCCTCCGCCGCCGGGCCCGCGAAAGCTTCTGCACGTGAACACGCCGTTGCGGCGTCTTTACCTCATGCTCAGCAGAGCGATCGCAGGGTCAAGGCCGAATAAGAGACCGGGCAGCCCGGGCCTGGTTCTCGCCAACTCAAACTGGAGCAGGGACCTGTTGCGGCGGCGGCACGGAATCGACTCCCAGGTTCTGTATCCGCCGGTAGCGATGCGCGTCGAGCCTCCGCCGCGCGAGCGCAAGCTCGATCGGTTCGTCTGCCTGGGGAGAATTTCGCCGGAAAAGCGGATCGAACGAATGGTTCAAGTGCTCAGAGGTGTGCGGGCGCGTGGCCACGATGTATCTCTGCATATCGTCGGCGACACTCGCCAAACGGCTTACGGACGCAAGCTCGAGCGTCTTTGCCGCGCCGAGGGTCCATGGATCGTCCTGGAAGGAGGGCGGTTTGGCGAGGCGAAGGCGCGCCTGCTCGCGGAAAGCGCATTCGGAATTCACGCGTGCCGGGCAGAAGCGTTCGGCATCGCGGTTGCCGAGATGATTTCCGCCGGATGCATCGCGTTCGCCCCGGCCGAGGGCGGACCCGCCGAAATCCTCGGCCATGACGCGCTCCTTTACAGGAACGACGAAGAGGCGGTCGAGAAGATCTGCGCGGTGCTTCGCAGTCCGGCACTCCGGGCGCGCTTGGGCGAGCACTTGCGCCGGCAAGCCGGCAAGTTTTCCACCGGCAACTTCATGCGCCAAATCCGCGCCACCGTGGAGGAATTCCTGCGCGCCTCTTACCGCGAGCGAGACACAGCAGGAGCGTGACCTCATGATGACCGTCTGTTTCATCGTGGCGACCAAGGACCGGCCCGACGATTTGCGCCGGATGCTGGAAAGCCTCGCCGCGCAAACCCGTCCTCCGAGCCTCGTCATCGTCGTGGACTCCAGCGCCCACCCGGTGTCCCGCGTGGTTGACGAGTTTCGCGGCCGGCTCCGTGTCGATTACATCCGCCATCGGCCTCCCTCGGCTTCCGCCCAGCGCAACGCCGGGATCGCGGCGGCGCCGTCCGATATCGGCCTGCTCGGCTTTCTTGACGACGACGCGGCGCTTGAGCCCGACGCGATGGAGAAGATGCTCGCCTTCTGGGAGAGCGCGCCGCCCGACCTCGGCGGATGCGCCTTCAACATGGCCAATCATCCCGCGCAGGCTTTTTCGGCCTTGAAGCGATGGCGGATTGTGAAAACGCTTGAACTGTACGGCGAGCCGGGCCGGGTCATGCCCTCCGGATGGCAGACAATGACCGGCTTTGTCTCCCACGATACGTGGGTGGACTGGATTCCGAGTGGTGCCGCGCTTTGGCGGGCGGAAATTGTCAGGACTTGCCGGTTTGACGAGTTCTTTGACGGCTACAGCTACCTGGAAGATCTGGACTTCAGCTACACCATCCGGCGCCGATGGCGTCTCGCGATCGTCGCGGACGCGCGCTACCACCACTATCCGTCCGCGGTTCGCGCGGCCCGCCCGTATAGTTTCGGCAGGATCGAAGTGCGCAACCGCCTCTATTTCGTCAGCAAGCACGGGCTTTCCTATCCGAGATGCTGGCTTGGGCTGGCGCTGCGGATGGGTATCACGCTGTACGACGCCGCCGCTCGCTTCGACCGCGGGGCGCTGGCGCGGGCATTCGGAAACTGCGCCGGCATGGCCGCGGCGCTAACCGGAACCATCGGTAGTTCTGTGACTCGCGGCGCAAACGCCGTCCTGTACAAGCGATGAAGATCTGCCTTGTCCACAACGCCTACGGAAAGCCAAGCGGCGAGGAAACCGCCGTCGAGAGCCTCCGCGAATGCCTCGAAGGTCACGGGCACGAGGTAGTTATTTTTTCCGCACCAGCGCGGAAATCGGCGGTTGCCCCCGCCGATGCGCCGGACCTCGCCGAAAAGATCCGCTACCTGTGGGAAAGGCCCGAACTTTGCCGCGCGATGGGCGAGGCCGCGCGCAAAAAGATCGCCGCGATGTTCTCTCCCGAAACCAGTTACGCGCGCCTGCTCCAGGCCTATGGCAGAGCGATTGAATCGCATCCCGGCGCAGCGGCTGAGCGGTTCTTGGGTGTCACTTGAAACAATGGATAGCGCATTCACAACGCCCGTCGTACTGATCGTTTTCAACCGTCCGGACCTGGCGCGCGCCGTCTTTGATGCGATCCGGGCGGCTAAGCCGCGCACCCTCATGGTCGTGGCCGACGGCCCGCGGCCCGACCGTCGCGGCGAAGCGGAACTGTGCCGGCAAGCTCGCGCCGTTGTCGAGCGCCCGGACTGGCCGTGCGAGCTTGTCCGAAACTACGCGGAAACCAATCTCGGCTGCGGCTGGCGCATTGCCACCGGGCTCGACTGGGTGTTCCAGAACGTCGAGGGGGCAATCATCCTGGAAGACGATTGCCTTCCCGACCCTACCTTCTTCCGATTCTGCGCGGAGATGCTCGAGCGCTACCGCGACGACGACCGGGTGATGCAGGTCTCCGGTACGAATTTTCTGTTCGGCGCGCGTCCGATTCATGACAGTTACTACTTTTCCCGCTATCCGCTCTGCTGGGGCTGGGGCACGTGGCGCCGGGCGTGGCGGCGCTTCGATTTCGACCTTAACGCCTGGAAGGCGGACCGGCAGGAACATCTGGCAAAGTTCACGGAACCCAGGGAGCGCGCGTTTTGGAGCGCGACATGGGACGCTCTTTGCTCGGGCAGGCGGGACATTTGGGATTACCAGTGGGCTTTCGCTCTTCTCGAGACCCGTGGCCTCGCCGTCACCCCGAGCGTAAACCTGGTCCGCAATATCGGTTTCGGACCCGCGGCAACGCATACCACGTCGCGGCTGCTGGCGATGAGGCCTGCGGCGGGGGCGATGAATTTTCCCCTGCGGCATCCCGCTCGTCTGGAAGCGAACGCAAAGGCCGATCGGTTCACCGCAAGGCGCATGTTTTACAAGCGCTCGCTCCCGGGCAAGGCGGCCGAAGCCGTTATAAGGCGGTCGCTGGCGGCAATTTCCCACCTGCGCGCCTGGCGCGCTTATCCGGCGGCCCCTGTGGCGGCTGCCGCCCCTTCGAGGGATTTGGAATGAGAATCCTGCTTGGCGCGTGGGCTTGCAATCCTCGGGAAGGCTCGGAGTCGGCCGTCGGATGGTCGTGGCTTACGGCTATCAGGCGCGAGCACGAGGTGCATGTTCTGACCGCGCTATATCAGCGCGACTGGATTGAGGCGGAGGTAAGCAGGCAACCCGAGGAGTTCTCGCGGGTGCGCTTCCATTACGTCGAGCCGCCGCTCTGGCAGTACCGCAAAAGCCGCTTCTGGCTTTGGCAGGCGAGCAGCCCGTTCCTGTTGCCGCTGTTCCATCGCTATTACCACCGATGGATGCTCGCGGCGTACAAAGCGGCGCGAGAGCTGAACGAGCGTTTTCACTTCGACCTGGCGCATCAGCTTACCTTCGTTGGCTTCCGGTTTCCCGGGCATCTGTGGAGGCTCGGCATCCCGTTCGTATGGGGGCCGATCGGCGGCCTTGAAAACACGCCGTGGCGCCTGCTCCCCGAAATGGGCGCCCGCGGCGCCATCTACCACGCCGCGCGAAACCTGATGAACACCGCTCATAAGCGGTTTCTCCGCGCTCCGCGCAAGGCGTTTGCCCGCGCGAGCGCCGTGATCGCCGCGACTTCGGGAATACAGGCGGAGATTCTCAAGTGGTACGGCGTGCCGAGCGAAGTGATATGCGAAGTCGGGACTCCGTTCGAACCGCGCTCGGAATTCGCGCTTCGCGCTCCCGGGGAGCCGCTCCGCATCGCCTGGAGCGGCCTCCATCATCCTGGAAAAGCCCTTCCGCTCCTGCTCCGCGCGCTGCGCGCGATGCCCGGCGCATGGCATCTGGATATCTATGGCGACGGGCCGTGTCGCAACCGTTGGCGCGCGCTCGCCTGCGCGCTTGGCATCCAGGACCGATGCGCCTGGCACGGACAGGTCCCGCGCGAGGCGGCGCTCGAAGGGCTTCGCCGAGCGCATCTGTTCGTGACGACCAGCCTCAAGGATTTGACCTCGACCGTGATTATCGAGGCGCTGGCAAGCGGCGTTCCGGTGCTCTGCCCGGATCACTGCGGCTTTTCGGACGCGATCACGGCCGAGTGCGGGGTGAAGATCCCGATTCCCTCGGTGGCGGAGTTCGAGAAGGGGCTTCGCGGCGCGCTGCTTGAGCTTTACCGGGACGAGGAGCGGCGCCGGCGCCTGGCGGCGGGCGCGCTTCGCCGTGCCCGCGACTATTCATGGGAGGCAAAGGCCGGCGCGATCGAGCGTGTCTATCGGCGCGCGCTGGCAAGCCGCTCGGCGCCCTCGCGCCTTTCCATTGCGGCGCCGTCCCCCGCGAAAGACGGCCTCGAACAAAGCGCCGAGGACTTGTCCCAGGTGGCAAAGCCGCCGCGTTACGGCGCCGGGGACCTTGCCCGCGAGCCGCTCGACTCCTGACGCTCGATCTTTTCCTGCGCCCAGGGCGCCGCAGAGCGGAAGTTGCAACCGATGCGTGTGATTGTTCGCAAACGCCAATGGCCGCGAAGGCGCGCGACGATGCTCGAGCGCTGGGCGGGTATCGGCGTCGGCTTCGGCGCGCTCTGCTGGTTTCTTTTGTGGGCGGGAATCAACACCGGACCCGGGAACCTCGACCTCGACTACATAACCGCAAGCCTGACCGGCGCTTTCAACGGGGTGAGGGCGGCGTTCCCGCTGGCGATGCTCGCGGCGTGGCTGTTTTACCGGCTCGTGAACGAGCGGGTGCGCAGGCGCAAGCTGACGACGCCTGAGGCGCTCTGGCTCTGGTACGGCGCGGTATGCATGCTTTCGAGCCTCTATGCCAGGCCGTGGTTCGACTTCGGATACTGGGGCCTTGCCTACCTGGGCACGTTTGCCGCGCTCGACGTGCACATGCGCGGGGGGCGCGCACTATATCGCGCGGGAGAACTGAACCGCCTTACGTGGCTTCTATGCTCCGCCGTGCTGGCCGCCGTTGCGTTCGTTGCCCGCGGCCAACTGCTCGTTCATACGAGCATGGGCTTGAGCGGCTACACGATAAACGATCGTATCCAGACTGTTGCGGGAATGCCGATGGTGCGGTCGTCCGGGGTGTCGCGGATGGCGGCGGTGCCGGCGATTATCGCATTCGTGGCGCTGTGGCAGAGCCGCGGATACGCGAGGCTCGCCGCCGCGGCGGTCTTCGTCCCGTGCTTTTACCTGGTGTGGGCGATGCAGTCGCGAGGGTCCCTGTTTTCGCTCGCGTTCGCCCTCGCCATGGTGATGATCCTGCTCAAGGGGCGGGCAAGAATCGCCGGATGGAGCCTGCTCGGGCTGACCGCGCTGGTGTTGGCCTCCGGTTTCGTTCCGAGCCATACGGTTCATTACATTTACATGTGGGCGACGCGCGGCACGCAGGGCCGGGAGCTCGCCTCGATGTCGGGCCGTACCCACATCTTTCACGAAGCATGGAAGAAGATTGTTGAGTCGCCGCTTATCGGCTATGGGCCGCAGGCTGACCGGCAGTTCCCGATGGAGATAGGGAACGCCCAGAACGGGGCGCTCTACGCGCTCTTGTGCGGCGGGTTTATCGGAGCGGCGGGCTATGTCGGCGGGCTTGCGGTTTCGTGGGCGATGCTGATTCACGCGCTCGCGTGGCGAGGCCGCCTGAGCGCGCGCGAGCGGACGACGCTGCTGCAGGTGGCGGGAATCATGGCGTTCTTCACGCTGCGCAGCTACCCGGAAAATTGTGCAGCACTGTATAGCGTTGACTTGCTGGTTCAGTTGCCTGCGGTTGTCTACATCGGCGAACTGGATCGCGCGCTCAGGCGCGCGAAGGTGATACGGCGCATGCGCGCGGCCACGGCTCCGTGGCGCCCGACGGAGCTGCCGCGCGCGGCCGGCGCAAGTTACTGAAACAAACCGTCCTTTTTTCATCCACATAGCCAGAACGGGAGGAGTGAGTATGGCGCAGCAGTTGCGCAGGGCGCTGGTGTGCGGCGCGGGCG
>JAKAVC010000023.1 GCA_021817345.1 Deltaproteobacteria bacterium
GCAGATCGTTCGTCCCCTGCCGCCCGGCGCGGGAGTGTTCGAACCGAGCAGCCGCGGACCGCTCACCTATAGCGAGATCAGGACCACCCGGCTCAGCCGGCCCGATCCCGGACGGCCCAGGTTCTAACGGAAAACTCTTTGGGGGAGTTATCCAGTGTCGGCACTGCGATCGAAGGGTGAAGGAAAGCGGGGGACGCTCAAGGTCCTGCTGGTGGCGTCTGACGAAGCGCATCGCGGCGAAGTCAGGGCGTCGCTGGCGGCCCTCGCGGAACCCCCGCTGCAAGTAATCGAAACAACTTTTGAAGAGGCCGCGCGTCTCAACGGAACCGCCAACGGGAACGGCAACGGCAACGGGAATGGCAACGGAGCGGGTCCGGCTGACGTGGCGATGGTGGTGTTTAACGGCGACGAAGAAAACGCGTTGAGCTATCTCGCGGCGCAGACGAAGCATAATCCGCGTCCCGTTCTGTTCGCGCTTTGCCAGGAACGTTCGCCGGGGCTGATGAAGCGCGTGCTGCGCAGCGGCGCGGACGAGGTTTTGTTTCTGCCGCTCGACGCGGGCGATGCCACACGGGCGTTGCTCAAGATAAGCGAGACCCGCCGGCGCGAAGAGCACCACGAGGGCGGAACCGTGTGCTCGATGGTCAGCCTGATGGGCGGGGTCGGAATGACGAGCCTCGCCGCGAACCTCGCGCTCGCCTTCAGGTACACGCTCGACAAGCGGGTCGCGGTGGTCGATCTCGACCTTCAGACCAGCGCGCTTTCGGTTTTCCTGAATATCGAAGCCGACCGAACGGTGATGGCGCTGGCCGAATCGGAGCGCAAGGTCGACTCGCTGCAGCTTGAATCCGCACTTAGCAAGCACGGCTCGGGCATTTATCTGCTGGCCGCGCCCAAGCGAATCGAGGACAGCGAGCTTATCTCCGACGCGACCGTGGTTGCGACGATCGAGCTGATGCGCCAGCTCTTCGACTACATAATCATCGACTGCGGCACCCATATCGACGGCACCAAGGTCGCCGCATGGGAGCATTCCCAGCATCTGATCTACGGGCTCGACCAGTCGATTGGGGCGGCGCGATGCGCGTGGCGGTTCGTGGATTTGTGCGGACGGCTCGGCCTCGGGGAAGTAGAACCCAAGTTTATCCTGAGCCGGTTCGTGCCCAACCATCCGATAAGCGAGGACCAGCTAAGCCACACCCTGGCGCAGCCGATCTACGCGAAGATTCCGCGCGACGACAAGCTGCTCGAGCGGGTCCAGTTGAGCGCGCAGGACCTTTGGCAGGTCGCTCCCAACTCGACCGTTGCCAGAAGCATCGAGGATTTGGCGCGCCGGCTCGACGGATGCGCGCCCACCCAAAGCGTGCGCGAGGGTTCGATCATGTCCCGCCTTTTGGGCGCGATCGGAAGGGGATAGGCGATGGCGACGAGCCTGGTAGAGAGGATTTCACAGAATACCGGCAATACCCCGGCAGGCGGCCAGGGCCTGCAACGCGGGATGCAGCCGGAGTCCAAGAAGCGGTCCAAGGATTTACAGGCCGAGGGCTTTCAACAACTGAAGCTAGCGGTTCACAACCGTCTGTTCGAAACGCTGGATGTGTCGCGTCTGGAGAGCCTTGAGGCAAGCCTGGCCTCGCAGAAGGTCGCCCAGACAATCAACGACATCATCGATGAAGAGGGGCGTCTCCTCACCGACGGCGATCGCGCGCGCCTGGTCGAGGAGATCAAGAACGAACTGCTCGGCCTCGGACCGCTAGAACCGCTGCTGTGGGACGACACCATCACCGACATCCTGGTCAACGGACCCGCCCAGGTTTACGTCGAAAAGTTCGGCAAATTGCACCTGACGGACGTCCGCTTCCAGGACGATCAGCACCTGATGCTGATCATCGACCGGATCGTCTCGCAGGTCGGCCGGCGGGTTGACGAATCGTCGCCGATGGTGGACGCGCGGCTGCCCGACGGCTCGCGTATCAACGCGATCATCCCGCCGCTCGCGCTCGACGGTCCGGCGCTCTCGATCCGCCGTTTCGGCAAGCGCCGCTACAGCATCGACGACCTGGTGGCCAAGGAGACCGTCACGCCCGAGATCGTCGAATTCCTGCAAACCATCGTGCGCGCGCGGCTGAATATCCTGGTCTGCGGCGGCACCGGTTCGGGCAAGACCACAATGCTCAACTGCCTGTCGGCGTTCATCCCGGCCGACGAGCGTATCGTGACGATCGAAGACTCGGCCGAACTCTCGCTTCAGCAGCCGCACGTGGTGCGCCTGGAAACGCGCCCGCCCAACGTCGAAGGCAAGGGCGAGGTAACGCAGCGCGATCTCGTGAAGAACGCCCTGCGCATGCGTCCGGAACGAATCGTCGTCGGCGAGGTGCGAAGCAGCGAGGTTCTGGACATGCTGCAGGCAATGTCGACCGGACATGACGGCTCGATCGCGACGATCCACGCCAACAATCCGCGCGAATGCCTGGGACGGCTCGAAATGATGATGCTTCTTTCGGGCTTTTCCATCCCGCAGCGCGCGATGCGCCAGCAGATAGCCTCGGCCATCAACATGATCGTCCACGTCTCGCGGCTTTCCGACGGCACACGCAAGGTGATGAAGATCTCGGAAATTACCGGGATGGAGGGGGAGATGATCATGATGCAGGACCTGTTCGAGTTCAAACGCACGGGAGTGGATGCGAACGGAAAGATCCTGGGAAACTTCATTTCCACCGGAATCCGCTCGGTTTACTCGCAGCAGCTTGAGGTCGCGGGCTACAAACTCGACGCCAAGCTCTTTCGCGCCGCGCAGAGGTGAGCCATGGAGCTGCTGACGACGGCCTTAATATTCGCGTTGGTTTTCGCCTTTGTCCTGACCCTGCTGAGCGCGCGCGGAAGCAGCGCGGAGCAGGAGCAGAGCATCCTTCAGCGCATGACGAGGCCCAATGAGGTGGTCGACGTCAGTATTCTGCGGGGGGGCGAGCGGGACAAGAGCCCGGTGCTCGCGATGCTGCGGCGGTTCAACCTGCTGCGCAAGCTCGAGCAGAACATGTGGCAGGCAGGCATCTATACACGGGTCTCGGACGTCCTGCTGATGATCGTGCTCCTGTTCGGCGCGGGAGTCGCCGGCGGAGAGGCGTTCTGGCACGACATGTGGTTCGCCTCCGCGACCGGAATCGGCGCGGGCGCGATACCGATCGCGTACATCAGGTTTCGCCGCACCCGCCGGTTGAAGGCTTTCGCCGCGCAGCTTCCCTTCGCGCTCGATCTGATCAAATCGTCGCTCGAAGCGGGCCATTCCTTCCAGCGCGCGGTGCAGGTGCTGGTCTCGGAGTTCGCCAATCCGCTCGGCGGCGAGTTTCGCACCGCCCTGGAACAGAACCGCATCGGGCTTCCGCTCGGGCGCGCGCTCGAGGACATTCTCCAGCGCATGCCGGTTGACGATCTGCGGATGCTGGTGGTTGCGGTCAAGGTGCAGAGCGAGGTCGGGAGCAGTCTGGCGAAGATCGTGGGCCGGCTCTCGGAAATCGTGCGCATCCGCCAGCGCTTGCGGCTGCAGATAAGGGCGCTGACCGCGCAGTCGCGGATGGGCGGAATGGTCGTGGGCCTGCTCCCGATCATCGTGCTGGGCGCTTTCAGCCTGATCCAGCCCGGCTACACGCACTCGCTGTTCTACGACCCCTCCGGCCAGAAGATTCTGAAAACGGCGGTGGGACTCGACCTGGCGGCATTGTTCACGATTCGCCGCCTGCTGAGGGTGGACTACTAAAATGACTCCACTTCTGGTCAGTGTGTTCTTTTTCTTCCTCCTTGGGGCGGTTGTGCTCGGGATCTACATGGCGGTGTTCGGCCAGGACCATACCGTTGAGGAACGCTTCGCGGACATCGCGGTAAAATTCAGGATCTCGCAGGGAGGACTGGAAAACGAGGAAGGCCAAAGTACCATCGCCAACCTGATTTTCAAGTGGGCGGCAAAGCGCCTGCCTCCGCCGGACCCGACCAGTCCCGAGGGAGAGAAACTCTCGCAGACGCTGATCCAGGCCGGCTTCCGGCGCTCCTCAGCCGCACAGATTTTCCAGGTAATACGAATCGGCTCGGGAATCGCGGGACTCGCCCTCGGTTTCGTGCTGAGCGCGATCTTACACAGGTCCGGCAGCCAGGTGCTGATGCTGGCGGTCGCGGGATTGAGCGCGGGCCTGTTCCTGCCGAGCTATTATCTGGGCAGGCGCGCGCGCATACGCCAGAACGCGATCGCAAGGCAGCTTTCGGACGTGCTCGATCTTCTCGTGGTCTGCGTCGAGGCCGGTCTCGGCCTTTACGAAGCCATCAAGGTCGTCGGCGCCGAGGCCGAGCGCCAGGGACAGGAGATTGGCACGGAGCTGAACATGGTCGCGGCCGAAATCTCGGCCGGCTCCTCCCTGGGACAGGCGCTCAAGAATCTCGCGGAACGCACCGCGGTCGAGGACATCAAGCCGCTCGCCGCGACCCTTATCCAGAGCGAGCAACTGGGCGCGCAAATCGCGCCCGCCCTCAACGCCAGTTCCGACGCATTGCGAACCCGCCGCCGGCTTCGCGCCGAAGAGTCCGCGCAAAAGGCTTCGATCAAGATCCTGTTTCCGCTGGTCCTGTTCGTGCTGCCCGCGATGATCGCGGTCATCATCGGGCCCGCGATGATCAAGGTCATGCACACGCTGCACGGAGTCTGACGGTTGTCGGTGCAGTCGGCGACGGAGTCATGACGCGGGTCCTCTGAACAACGCCTCACCCGCCCCGGGTTTGGTGTTCCTCGGAACGCCAGCCCGGGGCGCTCCCCCAATCACCGTGGGCGGCCAAGCGGCCGCCCACTCTCTTCTGTCAAAAACGGCCGATGCCTCGCTCCGGGCGCGCGAATCAGAGCCCGAGCCTGCGCATCAGGCGGTATAGCGTGGTTCGATCGATACCGAGAGCGCTTGCCGCGGCGCCGCGGTTTCCGTCCGCAGCCTGCACCGCGGCCGCGATACGGATAGCCGCGGCCCGA
>JAKAVC010000136.1 GCA_021817345.1 Deltaproteobacteria bacterium
CGCGCAGGACGCAAAGCGGCGGCTGTCACAAAATGCTCCATCCGCCGGCCGCCTGACTGGAGCCATCCGCGCCATTGCACGGCGCCGTGCGCGCAACGCATGCGAGCGGAATGTGATGCTCGCTGGCAAGGCTATTGCTCCGTAAGAACGGGTTGGAATCGCCGCCTTCGCGGCCTCGCGTTCCAGTCGCGAGCGGCGGAGCCTCAGGCGACGGAGGTGTTCCGATGGCAACGTACGCTATGCTTACCCGGCTCTCTCCGGAAGCGGTCACCAGGCCCGAACGAGTCGTCGACCTGAACAAGCAGGTCGCGGAACGTATCAAGAAGGAGTGTCACGGCGTCAAATGGATCGCCAACTACGCAGTTCTCGGCCCGACCGACTATATCGATATATTCGACGCGCCTGACGCGGAGACCGCGACCAAGGTCGCGCTCATCGTTCGTTCCTTCGGGCATGCCACTACCGAAACCTGGATAGCCACGCCGTGGGAAAGGTTCGCGGATCTGGCAAAGACCGTCAAATAGGAATTTCACAACCGCAGGCTGTTGTGCGCGTGACGGCTTCATACGCCAGGAGACACGATGAGCGACGAGAAAGACGGCGAGTCCGCGCGTGAGAGGATAGTCCGCCAGGTGCGCGGCGCGCTCGAATTCGAAACCCGCGTCAATCTGCATCGCTACCCGCTCCATATCGATTACCTAGACGACCAGACGATTCTGCTCGAAGGCGAGGTCGAGAGCGTCGCCGCGAAACGAATCGCGCTCGAGCGCGCGGGCGCGATACCGGGTCCGCGCGGCGTGGTCGATCGCCTGAAGGTCGCCCCGGCGCGCCCGATGGGCGACGGGGAGATTCGCGACGCGGTGCGCGACGCGCTTGTCGGCGAACTTGCGCTTTCGCAATGCGCGATTGCAATCCGTGATGCCAGAGTCCTCAAGACCGTGCGCGAAGCGGTGAAGGACTCACCCTACTTGATCGAGATCGCCGTTGACGACGCAACGGTCACTCTCGACGGCCGTGTTCGCAGCCTCGAGCAGAAGCGGCTCGCGGGAGTCCTCGCATGGTGGGTGCCGGGAACCCGCGACGTCGTGAACGGACTTGAGGTGTTTCCCGAGCAGGAAGACAACGACGGCGAGATAACCGACGCGGTCCGCGCCGTGCTGGAAAAGGACAAACTGGTTGACGCGGGACAGATCCGCGTCAGCACGCGTAACGCGGTCGTTACGCTCGAAGGTCTTGTGATCGACGAACGGCAGCGCGAGATGGCTGAGGCCGACGCATGGTACGTCTTCGGCGTCAACGATGTCATGAACCGGCTGGAGGTGAGAACGTAGGCGGGGAGCGGGGCTGATGAATCGGGGATAGTTCCGGCCCGGACTTGAGATATAGTAGACCGACCAACTGGCGGAGCGTGGAACATGCCCGTAATCGGCAAAGGCACACTGACTTCCTTCAGAGTCGCGGGTATCGATATCGAAATCGACTACTCGTGGGCGATCATCTTCCTGCTCGTCCTGTTCGGGCTGGCGGCCGGATATTTTCCCCAGGTCATCCCGGGCTACAACTGGGTCGAGTATTGGATCGTCGGGCTCACCGCGACGGTGCTGTTCTTCGCGTCGATCGTGATCCACGAACTTTCGCACGCGATGATGGCCAACTCGTACGGCCACCGGGTTAGCCGGATAACGCTGTTCATCTTCGGCGGGATGGCGCATCTTTCCGCCGAGCCCCAAAAGGCCACCGAAGAACTTCTGATTGCCTCGGTCGGGCCTCTGACGAGTTTCGTTCTCGGGGTGTTTTTCTGGGCGATTCCACGCGTCTTCGACCTGTCGTCGTGGCGTCTATGGTCCGAGACGTTCACCTATCTGGGGATAATCAATATCGCGCTCGCGGTGTTCAATCTTCTGCCCGGGTTTCCGCTCGACGGCGGCAGGATTCTGCGCGCGTTCTTCTGGTGGCAGTCGGGCGACGTGGTCGCGGCGACGGCGCGGGCGGGGCGATGGGCGACGGGCGTCGTTTACGGACTGATTATTCTCGGAGGGCTTGAAATACTCGGCGGTGCGCTGCTCGGCGGCATCTGGCTGATCCTGATCGCGATGTTCCTTAGGAGCGCGTCGGCCGCCTCGGTGCAGAACGTGACCGTCGAGAGAATCCTAGGCGCGGCGCAGGTGCGCGATATCATGGTGCGCGAGCCGCAGGTCGTCCGCGCCGACGAATCGCTTGCCGACGTGGTCGAGAACTACTTCCTCAAGTTCGGCTACGCGGGGTTTCCGGTGATGCGCGACGGCCGCGTCGTCGGCCTGATCTCGCTCGCGCAGGTCCAGCAATGTCCGCCAGCGGCGCGCGCCACGCGCCGGGTGGAAAACGTGATGCGCGCGCTTGACGGTTCGGTCACGATCGCCCCGGGGGCGACCGTGCTCGATGCGCTGCACAAGATGGCCGAGGCGGAAACGGGACGACTCCTCGTGATGGACGGCGACCGGCTCGCCGGGCTTATCACGCGCTCGGGAGTGGCGCGTTTCCTCCAGATAAAGTCGCGCCTCGAGATGCCGGTCGAACTGACCGGCACGAACAACGTCTGATTTTCAGTTTTGTTCCGCCCCTGGACGACGCCTTCGCTGCCGCGGACATCGTTCCATCCGACGCGGATTTCGCCGCATCGAATTGGGATGGCGGCATCGGGCGTCGATTGTTTCGAGTCGCGAAAAGGGTCAAATCTGGGCGCTTTCGATACAACCGTTTCCTTCAAGCGGCGAAATGAGGTACAAGAAAACCTGATATAAAGCAGCGCCGCTAAGAAGACGGGAGATATGCCGGAGCAAGCAATCGGTACGGCATCTTCGCAAGTCCGCAGGCCACGCTATTTCCAACTCCTCGACGACGACGATCTCGAGCGGCTGCGGCCGCTGCTTGAAGCGGTTCATAATCGTGGCTCCGAGGTTATCGGCAACTGGTACGAGATGTATGTGGTGTATTTTGGCGACAGCCGAAGCCTCTCGCAGGACGAATTCACCCATGTGTTCGAGCCTATAATCCTGCGCGCGGAAGAGGCTCTTCTGCGCAAGGACATGGAGGCGTACGTCCGGGGGATGCTGCGGCTTGGCGAGGAGCTGGCCGAGCGGCGGGTTACGCTGCAGGAATTGATAGCGGCGCTGCATTTGTTCGAAGAGGCCGCCGGTGCGGTTTTCCCAGAGGATCCCCGGCCGACGCTCGAGATCTACGAGCTTTTCGACAAGCTGAACCACGTCCGGCTCATCCTGCTCGTCGACGCATACGTGCGATCGCAGAAGGCGCTGGCCGGAACGAGGATCCGTGCGCTCGAACTCGAAGCGGCGCATCTGGCGCCCTCCGAGCGCACCCGTTTCCACGGGCTGGTCGGAAAAAGCACCGCGATAAGGTGGGTGTACGAGCAGATAGAAGCCGCGGCCCGCGGCTCACGGCCAGTGATCGTGGTCGGAGAGGCCGGCACCGAAAAGGAGACGGTTGCCCGCGCAATCCATGAGTGCGGGTCGAGCTCAGTGGCGCCGTTCGTTGCCTTCGACTGCGCGGCATTTCCCGAAGACCTGATAGACGGGGAGCTGTTCGGCTACCGCCATGAAGGATTCAACGGGCATCCGAGGCAGTATCTCGGGCTGTTGCGAGCCGCAGAAGGAGGAACGCTGTTCCTGGATAATTTCCCGCTTGCGCCTGCGCTGACCCAGGCGCGGCTCGCCCGCGCGATAAGAGACGGAACCATCACGCCGGCCGGGGCGGGCCAACCGGTGCCGGTCAAGGTGCGGTTCATCGGCGCCTCGCTTCGGAGCCCGCAAGATGCGGCGCGGGAGGGGCAACTCGATCCCGCCCTGGAGCGCGAGCTCTCGGGTGCGATGGAGATCGAAGTGCCTGCTCTGCGCAAGCGCCTCGATGACATTCCGCTGCTCGCGGAGCATTTTCTCGATCTCTTCAACGAGAAGTTCGAGCGCGGAGATGCGCCGTGCACGGTCGCCCACGACGCGCTCAGCGCGATGGCGAAGTACTCGTGGACGGGGAATGTTCGCGAACTCGGCGAGGTTCTTCAGCGAGCCTTTATCGCCGCGCCCGGACCGACGATCCGGCTCGCGGATCTTCCGCCTCCGATTGGAGGCGAGACGCCCGACCCCGGATACCAGTTGCCGAGCTTCGCCGAAGCCGAGCGTGAGTTGATCAAGCGCGCGCTTGATGTTACCGCGGGCAACAAGTCGAGCGCGGCGCGCCTGCTCAAGATTTCGCGCAAGAAACTCTACGGCAAGCTCAGCAAGTACGGCCTGGACGGAGAGCGCGAAAATATCGGCTCCGCATGAGCGCGCCTGGTGTGCTCTCGCACTTCAATCTTCGATGAGCGGGCCACGCCTCGGCCGTATCGGGCACGGGACAAGCCGCGATTGCGATGACTTGTTTCTCCGCTTCGACGGCTTGGCGTCGGACTTTGCCCGGCAGGGTGCTAGGACGCTTTGGCCGCCTTTGGCGCAGCCGTCGTCGCGGCTGCCAGCCACACGCGCTTCAAGTCCTTGGGTAGCTGGCTGAGCACGTCCCAGGCCTCGCCTTCCTGTCCGGTTGGCGCCTTGAGCGCGAGTTGCAGCGCTCTGAACACGACCATCACGGCGCGGTTGGCGCGGTCTTCCGGCAGGTCGGTCTTTTCCGCCACGTAGCGCACGAAGTCCTTCTTGTGCGTGCGTTCGACTTTGCGTCCGGGTTTGTCAAAACCGAACCAGAACTCCTTGAGCCGACCCGGCAGTTGCGCGCCGAAGTCGTCGGCTTCCTTTGGGGTGAGCCGGTCGTGCAATTCGCGCAAGACCGCCTCGGTCACCTTCTCGGCTTCATCCTTCGGGACGCCGAGTCGCGCCTCTACTTCCCGGATAAAGTGTTCGTACTCCATATAGTCTCACCTGTATCGGGGCGATTCTTCGATTCTGATCGGGTCGCCGGAGGTCGGACTTCCGCTTGTCCGAGAATTGTTGAACATGCACGTGCTGTGCCCGAATTTTTTCGCGCGGTGACGCGCCCTCGTCGGCCGATCGCGCATCCGACGGCGCCGAAGGGTGCATCCGCAGTCCGCGCGTGGCCGAGAGCGATGGATTTTCTCCGCGGCGGCGACGAGAACGTTTTGGCACGGGGCTCGCTTACCGAAGAGGGAACTTTGCATCATGGAGCCGATTTTCCGGCGGATACTGAGTGCGGTTGACTTCGATCCGAACTCGCTCGGGGCGTTGGATTTTGCCGCCAAGCTCGCCCGGCACAACCGCGCGCGGGTGTTCTTGCTTCACGTGGTTCCGACCGCGCTCGAGCCGGGAAACGTCCCGCCGTACACCGACGTTTACCTGGGCGAGGAGAACCGCGCGCAGGAGCTTTCCGAGGTCGCACAAAAGCATCTGGAAAAAATCGACCACGAAATCATCGTGCGCAGCGGCGATCCCGCCACCTGTATCCTCGACGCGGCCGAAGAGGTTTCCGCCGAACTGATCGTGCTCGCGGCCTATCGTTCGACCGGCCGTCCGCGCCGGTTTATCGGAAGCGTCGCCGCGACGGTCGTTGGAGAAGCGCCGTGCGCGGTGCTGACGATACGGCCGAGTTGGCATGGCGCAATGGATTCCGTCGGCGCGCAGATGACGAGGGATCCGGTGACGATCGGACCCGAGGCGACGCTCGCCGACGCGCATGAAGCGATGAAGCGCGGCGGGTTTCGCATGATTCCGGTGGTCGAGAATGGCAAGCTCGTGGGCGTCGTTACGGACCGCGACGTGCGAAGCAGAATCGGCGAACTCGAGCAGACCGTTGTGCGCTCGGCGATGGCCGACGCGGTGATTACGGTCACGCCCGACACCTCGATTCGGCAGGCCGCGCGCACCATGATCGAGTGCGAGATAGGCGGAATGCCGGTGGTCGAAAATGGACGCTTGGTCGGGGTTATCACGACGACCGACGCGCTCAAGGCGTTGCTCCACTAAGCGCTGTGCCGGTTGACCCCATTGGCGGCACGGCGGTTCGGCAGTTTTGTATCCGGATGTGACATCGCGGCCGCAAAGCCGGCTGGCGTCATTTTCCCAAAGCCTGGTCTCGGCGCTTCGAGCCTCCGAAGACGCCGAACAAAATCCGTCGGAACGTGTGTAATTCATAGAGGCCGCCGACCGTCGCGGAGTCGGGCTCTAAGTCTCATTTCTGGCACGCTCGATGCTGCCCTCTGGTAAGCGATTGCGTGAAGCAGAGGACGCGCGGTGCAAGCGGCGAACGCTGCAAGCATCCGCCGCGATGTCGAGAGCAATGAGAAAGATGCGGAAAAGATTAAGAGCCCGGCCCAGCGCCGCGTTACGAAGGCGGACTCGTACCCGGAGCCTGGGTCGCGGTCCGATTGAGAAGGAGGTAACTCAGATGGCGCTTCCAGAGCTATGGTCACCGTTCCGTGAACTCGCGCGGATTCGCCGCAGGTTCGATGAATTGCTCGAAGACATGGGAGAAGGCGAAACCATGTTCGAGGAATTCGAACCGATGCTCAAGCCGCGGCTGGAGTCGTTTATCGAGGACGGCAAGCTGATAGTCCGCGCGGATATGCCAGGAATCGATCCCAAGAACATCGAGGTCAGTGTTACCGGCTCGGAGCTCAGGATTCACGGCTCGCGCGAGGAGAAGAAAGAAACCAAGAAACGCGATTTCTTCCATCGCGAGGTCCGCTACGGAAGTTACGATCGCGTGCTTACGCTTCCCGAAGGCGTCAAGGCCGAGGACTTGAAAGCGGCCTATCGCGACGGCGTGCTGGAACTCATTGCCCCGGTGCCCAAGGAGCTCGCCCGCAAGGAAGTCAAGGTCCAGGTCGAAGGCGGCGAAACGAAGAAGATCGAAACCAAGGAAGGGCAGAAGGCCGCGTAATCAATTGCCCGCCAAGCGACGCCGGTCTTACTGCGGACATCGGCTCCGGCGACGCTCTAAAGCTCGCCGCCGAGGTTCCCCCGCCTCGGCGGCGACATTCCGATGGATGCGGGAGGGCCGTTGCAATGAAAGTCGAGCGCATAATGACGCATAAGGTCGTCACGTGTAACCAGAACGATACCCTCAACACCGCCGCCCAACTGATGTGGGAGAACGACTGCGGATGCGTGCCCGTAATCAGCGCCGACGGCTCCGGAGCTGTCGTCGGGATGCTCACAGATCGCGACATCTGCATGGCTGCCTACACGCAGGGCAAGACCCTGATGCAATTGCCGGTGACCTGCGCGATGGCGAAAAAGGTGATCACGTGCAAGCCCACCGACGACATCCGCCACGCTGAGGCGTTGATGCGCGACAACCACATCAGGCGGCTTGCGGTCGTCGATGACAACGGAAGGCTCCTCGGTATCGTTTCTTTGAACGATATCGCGCGCGAGGCCGAGGCGGAGCGGCGCAGCGGAGCCAGAGAGATCTCCGGCCCGGAAGTGGTCGAAACTCTTGCTGCGATTTGCCAGCCGCGCGGCGAGAACGTGCCGGCTCTCAAGACGACCGCTTTTGCGGCCTGAGCAAGGCTCCCGCGCCAGGCGCGAGTCGCTCACGCTTGAACCGGACGGCGGCAACTGGAAGCTCGCCGCCCGGTCCGAGTATCCGGCGCGCTCGCGCGAGCGCGCCGGGTTCGACAGTTTCGCTGTCAGGTGAGAGCGAAAATTATCATGCCCCGAACCAAGCAGACCGTCGCGCGAAAACATCCGCTGCATCGCCTTCGCGAGCATCCCGCGCTTAACTGGCCGCCCGGCGTGGAGCCCAATCCGCCGTGGGTTGGGCCGAGCCCCGAATTTCCCGATCCGGGCAAGGTGATACTGACCGGTGTCGAAATGGTGCAGGGCGACGCTGACGCGCCGGCCCATCTGACGCTTACCGGAACCTACGACGGCAATCTCTACCGCACCACGCTCACCGCCTCCGATCCCGCGCTGCTGCCGAATCTGTGCGTCACGCTGGGCAAGTGCGTCGGCGAGACGATCGCAGAAGTGGGAAACCACGAAGTCAATAATTCGCTTAATCTTGCTGATTCGTGGCGCTCGGCGAGAAGCGCTCGGGGCGCGCCGCTTCTGGCGCGTTAGGCGTCAAGCGCGCGGCGAACCTGTTGCCGATTGGGCCAGATCTGCATCGCCGCAATGGTCAGCGTCCGGGCATGTATGTTGCTCCAGATCGCGTCATATGGAGCAAACGCTGGCCGATCGCACTGCCGCAAGCGCGTCGCAGCCTGCCCGGCTCACCGAGATACGTATCCACGGGCGCGGCGGACAGGGCAATATAGTTGCCGCGTATGTTTTGGCACAGGCCGCCTTCGAGCAGGGGCGTTTTGCCCAGGCTTTTCCGAGTTTCGGCCCTGAGCGGCGCGGGGCGCCGGTTTCGTCATACGTGAGACTCGCCAACCGCGCGATCCAGCGCCATTGCCAGGTACTGAGTCCCGACTTCCTCATAATCCAGAGCCAGGGATTGCTCCACGTTGCGGGGCTTACCGCCGGACTGAAACCGGACGGCGGAATTCTGATCAATTCCGCCAGAGAACTGCCTGAACTCGAAGCTGAAGCGGCCGACAGTCTGGAGGGCCGTAACGTGATCGTGTTTGGCGCCGACGCGCTGGCGACTGAGATCCTTGGAAAGCCGCTGCCGAACACCGCGCTGCTCGCGGCGTTTCTTGCGCTCACCGGGCTTCTCCCGCTTGACGCGCTCGAAAAGGCTCTTGCACGCCGTTTCAAGGACGAAACCCTGGAGCGGAACCTCGCGCTGGTTCGCGCGGCCGCTTCCGAGGTGCCGGCGGGACTGTGGAGGGTAGCGGCTCATGCTTGAGGCGGTCGAAGGCTCAGCGGCTATTGCGAAGGCGGTTGCGTTATGCCGTCCGCAAGTGATCTCCGCCTATCCGATAACGCCGCAGACGCATATCGTTGAGAATCTCGCGAGCCTGGTTGCGGACGGGCAATTGCGCGCCGAGATGGTAAGCGTCGAGAGCGAATTTTCGGCCGCCTCCGTCGTGCTCGGCGCGGCGGCGTCCGGCTCTCGCGCCTACACCGCGAGTTCGGCGCAAGGAATCCTGCTGATGACGGAGGTCCTGTACAACATTGCGGGACTCAGGATCCCGCTCGTGCTGACGTGCGCGAATCGCGCGATTTCGGCTCCCGTCTCGGCGTGGAACGATCAGCAGGATTCCATGTCGGTGCGCGACGCGGGATGGATTCAGCTTTACTGCGCGAGCAACCAGGAAGCCGTCGATACCACCATCCAGGCGTTTCGAATCGCCGAGCGCACCGAGCTTCCCGTGATGGTATGCGTTGACGGTTACATCCTGACCCATACGCTCGAACCGATAGACATCCCGGCCCAGGGGCAGGTTGACGCATTCCTGCCGCCGTATCGCTTTTCGCGCGCGCTCGATCCGGTCCGCCCCATCAGCATCGGCAACCTGGTCACGCCGGAATATTACGCCGAAGCGCGCTACGCGCATCACCATGCCCTGCTCCGTGCGAAGGACGAGATCGAAGCCGCGGATCGCGACTGGGCAAAGATAAGCGGCCGGCGCTCGGGTGGATTGCTCTCGGTCGAGGGGCGCGACGATGCGCGGATCGGAATCCTCACGATCGGCTCGGTCATCGGAACGCTCGCCGACGCGCGCGAGGAGTATCCGGACCGGCCGGCGAAATTGCTCAAGCTGCGCTCGATGCGGCCGTTTCCGGTCGACGCGATTCGACAGGCGTGCCGCGGGCTTTCCGACCTAATCGTGCTGGAGCGCGCGCTCTCGATGGGAAGCGGCGGAATAATCGGCACCGAGGTGCGCGGCGCGCTGTTCGGCGAGCCGAATCCTCCGCGCGTGCATAACTTCGCCGCCGGGCTTGGCGGGCGCGACATGCCGCTTGAGATTTATCCGCGGCTGCTCAAGGCGGCTGAAGCTCCCACGCCGACGCGCTTCGAAATAATGGACGTCGAGATGGAGAAGCTGCCCGAAACCGAACGCTGAGAGAACGAAATGGCCGCCGACGAAAAAAAATCACTCTTCGAACTGCGCCGCACCCAGCCCGCGTTTCGCGGACTCGAAGCCGGCCATCTTGCCTGCCAGGGATGCGGCCAGGCGCTCGGCGCGAGGCTCGTCACCGAGGCCGCCGGTCCCGACGTGATTGTCGCCAACGCCACCGGATGCCTTGAAGTGTTCACGACCGCGTGGCCGCGCACCGCTTGGCGCGTGCCGTGGATGCATTCGCTGTTCGAGAACGCGCCCGCGATCGCCTCGGGAATCGAAGCCGGACTCAAGGCACAGGGCCGGCTTGCCAAAGTTGTCGCGATGGGCGGCGATGGCGGTACGTTCGATATCGGGTTGCAGGCGCTTTCCGGGATGCTCGAGCGCAATCATAACGTGCTCTACGTATGCTTTGACAACGAGGCGTACATGAACACCGGGATTCAGCGCTCAAGCTCGACGCCGCACGCCGCGGCGACGACCACCTCGCCGTCGGGAACGGAGCGGATGGGCAAGCGCCACCTGAAGAAGGATCTCCTCTCGATAATCGCGGCGCATCATATTCCCTACGCGGCGACTGCGACCGTCGCGTACCCTTCCGATCTGCGCAAAAAAGTGCGGCGCGGGCTGGAGATCGAAGGCGCGGCCTTTCTCTTGGTCCACTCGCCGTGTCCGCTCGGATGGGGCCATGACGGCGCGCTTACTATCGAAGTCGCGCGGCTCGCTGTCGAGACCGGCGTCTTTCCAGTGCTCGAGATGGAGCGCGGCGACGTCGTGGCGGTGATGCAGATTCGCAAGGTTCGCCCGGTGAGTGACTATCTCAAGCTCCAGGCCCGTTTCAGCCACCTGTTCAAGGAAAGCCCCGAGGCTCGCGTGGAACTCGAGCATCTGCAGGCGCTCGCCGATCACCATATCGAGGTCTATGGGTTGAGAGGCACGTCGCCCGATCCGCGCGACAGCGAAGGCGCCGACACCGTGCGGCGCGGAGGTCTCAGATGGGCGTGAAGACGCAGGGTGCCGGGCCGGTAACCCTGACGCGCGGAGCGTTCGCGCATGCCGGAAGCTCGCTCGGGCTCAAGACCGGAGACTGGCGCGTCACGCGCCCCGTGCACCTCCATCGCGCGTCCCCGTGCCATAACGCGTGTCCGGCGGGCGAGAATCCGCAGGCCTATCTCGCGCTGGTCGAGGAGGACCCTCACGCCGCGTGGGAGAGCCTGGTGAGCGCGAATCCGCTCCCGGCGGTTACCGGCCGCGTATGCCATCATCCGTGCGAGATCGAATGCAACCGCGGCAAGTTCGACGAACCCGTCGCGATTCACGCAATCGAGCGCTTCCTCGGCGACCGGGCTATCGAGCACGGATGGGATTACCCGGTCGGAAAACCTGCGTCCGACGCGCCGGAAGTTGCGGTCGTCGGAGCGGGTCCGGCGGGACTTTCAGCCGCGTATCATCTGAGCCGGCGCGGCTACCTCGTGACGCTGTTCGAGGCCGCGAGCGAGCCGGGAGGCTTGCTGCGCGGCGCGATTCCGCCGTATCGGCTTCCGCGCCCGGTGGTCGAACGCGAAATCGAGCGCCTGCTCTCAATCGGAATCCGCTTCGAGCCGAATCGGCGGCTCGGGCGCGACATGATACTCGCCGATCTCGAGAAATCCTTCCGCGCCGTTTTCCTTGCGCCCGGGGCCGAGCGCGGGCGCGAATGGAGCGTTGGCGGAGTGGTGCCGCGCGACCTTCGAAACGGCCTCGAACTGCTCCAGGAATGGCTCTCGATCGGTTCGCTGCCGAAGTACCAGCGCGTTGCGATAATCGGCGGCGGCAACACCAGCGTCGATCTCGCGCGGGTGCTCAAGTTCAACGGCGTGCCCGAGGTTCACGTCATTTCGTTCCGCACCCGTCCGGGGCCGGGCGTGTCGCCCGACGAAGCGATGCCGGCGCTGGCGCGCGAAATCAGGCAGGCGATCGAGGAAGGTGTCATGATCGACGACTGTCGCGGCGTGACCCGGCTGATATTGCGCGGCGAGCAGGTCGTCGGCGTTGAGATGGTGCACATGAAGGAGCTCCCGCAGCGCGACGGCACGCGCAAGCCGGTTGCGTTCGAGGGCACTGAAACCGTGCTCCACGTCGATCACGTGATCCCCGCTATCGGCGAGGAAGTCGAGCCCTTCGGAATGGAGGCCGTCCTCGGCGCGCATCAGTTTTTTCCGGTTGACGCCGAGGGCCAGGTCCAGGGCCATCGCGGGATCTTCGCGGGCGGCGACGCTCGGCTCGGCGGCGGTACGGTCAGCGACGCGGTGGGCGACGGGCGGCGCGCTGCCGAGGCGATCGATCGCTATATCCGCGGCGTCGCAGCGGCAGCGCAGGCCGCGCCCGCATCGATCGGAATCGGTGAGCTCAACCTCAACTACTTCGATCATGCGCCGCGCGCCGGAATCATTTTCCTCGCTCCCGAAAAACGAAATGCCGAGACGGAGATCGAAGCGCCACTTGGCGCAGGCGAGGTTGCGCGCGAGAGCGAACGATGCTTTTCGTGCGGCGAGTGCATGGCCTGCGACAACTGCTGGACCCTATGCCCCGACAATGCGGTTCTCAAGACCACGGAAATGGCGAGCGACGGCTCGCACTACCTGTTCGACTACGATTACTGCAAGGGGTGCGGGCTTTGCGCGCACGAATGTCCGGTCGGATTTATCGCGATGGTCGACGAGCCGTAGCCTTCGAGTTCCAACCTTGCTGCCACTTCCTCGCGCAATCGCGTCTCGCAAGCAAATCAGCGCCCTGATACTGGCGATTGTTTCAACCGCGCTCATCGCCGTCGCGTCGAGCGCCCGCGAAGGCGGCGCGAAGCCGAATGGGATGGGCGAACCGCGCATCCCCATACTCCTTTACCATCGCTTCGGACCATCGGTCCCCGACGCGATGACCGTCCGCACCGCTAATTTCGCCGCGCAACTGGAATATCTGCGCGAGAACGGGTATCACGTCATCCCACTTCGCGAAGTGGTGGCGTATGCGCGCGGCGAAGCCCGTCCGCCCGCGCGCGCGGTTGCGATAACGGCCGACGACGGCCACAAAACGGTTTTCACCGACATGGCTCCGCTCGTCGAGCGTTATCGGGTCCCGGTCACGCTGTTCATCTATCCGTCGGCGATCTCGAACGCCTCTTACGCGATGACCTGGGAGGAACTTCGCCGCCTCAAGGAAACAGGACTTTTCGATATCCAGTCGCATACTTACTGGCATCCCAACTTCAACGTCGAAAAGCGGCGGCTCTCGCCGGCGAAGTATGACGCGTTCGTCCGAATGCAGCTTTCGAAGAGCAAGCGCGTGCTCGACCGGCGGCTCGGCCTCAACGTGGATATGCTCGCATGGCCGTTTGGCATTTTTGACCAGGAACTGATTGGAATGGCGCGCGCCGAGGGTTACACGGCCGCCTTCACGATGGTGCGCGCTTCGGTAAAGCGAGGAGACAACTTGATGATTCTGCCGCGCTACCTGATGACCGACGAGATGCGGGGCAGGGCGTTCGCGAAATTCATTGAGCGAGCGACCGCGCCGGCGCGGAATTGAACCGCGCGTGAACCGCGTTCGCGTGTCCTGCTCTTCGCGTCGCGCCGGCCGCGGCGCGCTCCTGGTTTCGTGCGTCATTCTTCTTGCGGCCGCCTTGGCCGGCGCCCAAGCGAATGCTCCGGTTTATCAGGGCCGGGTTATCGACGGCTTGAGCAAAAGCCCCATCGAAGACGCGATTGTGACTTTGAACGATCGGGTTGTTCGCACCGATCGCAACGGCTCCTTCCGAATCGAGGGCGACGGCCGCACTCTGGGCGTGCGCGCGTGCGGCTATCTCCGCGCCAGCGTGCCGGTCTCGGAGCTCGCCGGAAGGAAGGGCGAGATCGCGCTTCGATGGTTCCGGCCCAAGGCTCTTTATCTGTCCTATTACGGTGTCGGCAGCACGAAGCTTCGCGAGGCGGCGCTGAGGCTTATCGGGGAGACGGAACTCAACGCGGTGGTTATCGACGTCAAGGGCGATCGCGGAAGGGTCTCATACCGAACCTCGGTTGCGCTCGCCGCGGAAATCGGCGCGCAGAACGAGCCGACCATCAAGGATATCGGCGCGCTGCTCCGGAGGCTTCATGCGCGCGGGATTTACGCGATCGCCAGGATCGTCGTCTTCAAGGACAACGTCCTTGCGACGGCCCGGCCCGATCTTGCCGTCAGAACCACGGGCGGCGCGATATACCGCGACCCCGAGCATATGGCGTGGGCAAATCCTTTCAAACGCGAAGTCTGGAATTACAATGTCGCGCTCGCCGTCGACGCGGCCGAGAAGGGCTTCGACGAGATCCAGTTCGATTACGTGCGATGCCCCGACGTGAAAGGATGGCGGCTCGGGTTCCCGCAGCCGTACAATCAGGCGGCCCGGGTCGCCGCGGTGTCGGGATTTCTGGCTGCGGCAAGAAAGGCGCTGGTCCCGTATAATGTTTTCGTCGCCGCCGACATCTTTGGTTATGTCTGCTGGAACCTCAACGACACCGGGATCGGCCAAACGTTGGACTCCGTTGCGCGCAACGTCGACTACATCTGCCCGATGCTCTATCCGTCGGGCTTCCAGTTCGGGATTCCCGGCTATCCCAATCCGGTGCGGCATCCCTACGAAATCGTTAATCTTTCGCTCAAGCGCGCGCTCGAACGCACCAATCTTGCGACCGTGCGGTTTCGTCCGTGGATTCAGGCCTTTCGCGACTACGCCTTCGGCCGCAAGCCGTTCGGCGGCGCGGAGATCCGCGCGCAAATCGCGGCCGCCGAGGACTTCGGCTCCGACGGCTGGATGATGTGGAACCCGAGCAACCATTATTCAATCGAGGGCTTGAAGCATTCTGAGCCTGGGTTCAAAAAGTAGTTCCGCGCCGCTCCTCCACGCACGGTTGCGCAAGGCCGGCGGCATCCGCCGGACCGCATTTGCGCTCGCGTTCATCTTCGCCGCGACGCTTGCCGCGTCCACCGTGTCGGCCGCTGTCGCGCCGGTTCCGGCCGGGCGGGCGCTTGCAACGGCGGCGCTGCAACCGATTGGCGCGATCGTGCGAAGCGAGATCCGCGCTCATCATATTCCCGGCGCGGTCGTCCTGATCGGGAACCGCGGGCGAATCGTTTACCTGCGCGCGTTCGGCGAGCGCGCCTGGTGGCCGGCGGCTCTGCCGATGACGACGGATACGATCTTCGATCTCGCCTCGTTGACCAAGGTCGTCGCGACCACGACCGCCGTGATGCAACTCGCCGAACGGGGCCGGATCGATCTCGACGCGCCGGTTGCCAGGTATTGGCCCGCGTTCGGCGCAAACGGCAAACGCTCGATAACCGTCCGGGAACTCCTCACCCATTATTCGGGCCTCGCGCCCGACCTGAGCGAGCGAAGGCCGTGGCATGGACGCCGCGCCGCGATGAAACTGATAGTCGCCGCGCGCCCGCTGTTTCCTGCGGGAAGCAGATACCTTTACAGCGACATCAATTTCGAGGCGCTCGGCGAACTGGTGCGGCGCGTTTCCGGCCAGCCGCTCGACGTCTATTGCGAGCGGCACATCTTCGCGCCGCTCGGCATGAAGGACACCGGATTTCGTCCGCCGCGGGCCGAGCGCGCACGAATCGCGCCGACCGAATATATCGGCGGCCGTCTGCGATGGGGCAAGGTGCACGATCCGTCGGCGTTTCGGATGGGTGGCGTGGCGGGACATGCGGGGCTTTTTTCGAGCGCGCGCGATCTGGCGATTTTCGCGCGGATGATGCTCGATATGGGACGCGCGAACGGCGCGCGAATCCTCTCCGCTTCAGCGATCAGGGAGATGACCGCGCCCGAGTCGCCACCCGGCGGCGCGAGGCTTCGCGGCTTCGGATGGGATATCGGAGCGCCGTTTGCCGCCAACCGCGACGAACTCGCTCCGGTCGGCTCCTACGGCCATACCGGATTCACCGGCACTCTTATCTGGATCGATCCGGTCTCCGAGACCTACGTCATAATCCTGACCAACCGCGTCTATCCCTACGGCCACGGCGACGCGGCGCCGGTTCGCAAGCGAATCCTTGACCTTGTGTCCAAGGCGCTCGGACCGATTTCCGAACGGAGAGTCGTGGCCGATTGCCCCTGGCTCGCACCGTTTTGCGAGCGTGCCGGCATGGTGCGGCGCGTATCCGTCCACGAGCCGGTTGTCGCGACCGGGGCCGACGTTCTAAAGTCGCGCGGATTCGCGCCGCTCGTCGGGATGCGCGTCGGCCTGATCACCAACCGAAGCGGCCTCGATTCGCGCGGTGTCTCGCTCATCCGCCTGCTGCGGAACGCTCCCGGCGTTAAGCTCGCCGCGATCTTCACGCCCGAGCACGGCCTGCTGGCGAGCGCCGATGCGCCGGTCGCCTCCGGGTTCGACTCGCGCGACGGGCTTCCGCTTTTCAGCCTGTACGGAACCTTCAGGCGGCCGACCGACGCGATGCTCGACGGGTTGGACGCGCTCGTATTCGACGTTCAGGACGCAGGCGCGCGCTTCTACACCTATCCGACGACGATGGCCTACGCGATGGAAGCCGCGGCGCGCAGGGGAATCGCATTTTATGTCCTCGATCGGCCCGATCCGATCGACGCCGCGGTTGTCGAAGGGCCGGTCATGGAACGCGACCTCGAATCGTTCACCGGGTACTTCCCGATGCCGACGCGGCACGGGATGACGGTCGGCGAGATGGCCGAGATGTTCAACGCGGAGAATCATATCGGGGCGAAGCTGCACGTAATCCGGATGCGCGGTTACGTCCGCCGCGACTGGTACGACCAAACCGGCCTTCGCTGGGTCGGCCCGTCGCCCAATCTGCCGACTCTGCGCGCCGCGACGCTCTATCCGGGGATTGCGATGGTCGAGGGCGCGAACGTGAGCGTCGGGCGCGGAACGCCAACTCCGTTCGGGGTCGTCGGCGCTCCGTGGATCGACGGCCCGAAGCTGGCCTCGTACCTGGAAGCCGAGAAAATTCCCGGCGTCCGATTCGAAGCCGTAAGCTTCACCCCGTCGGCAAGCCGCTACCGGGGGGTGCGATGCCACGGGGTCCGGGTGATCGTGACCGCTCGGGACAAGCTCGATTCGCCGTTGCTCGGCGTCGCAGTCGCATGCGCGCTCCATCGGCTCTATCCGAAACGTTTTCGCCTCGACGAAACGCTCGGGATGCTCGGCTCGCGCCGCGTGCTGGATGAAATCCGCCGGGGCGAGACGCCCGGCGCGATAAGTCGCGGATGGCAGCCGGGACTCGAAGCATTCGAGAAAATCCGCGCGAAGTTCCTTCTTTACTGAATCCGCTCTTCGCTGATGCGCCGTCCCGGGCGCGACGCGTCGTTGAGGCGTTTGCGCGGGCGTGTTAGTCAGTGCGACGGCGCAGGCGCGCGGGCGCGGCGCAAGGGCAGGGTGGTGGCGAACCAGTCGAACGTCGAGGTCGCGCATTCGGAGCAGGAGCGGGGTCGCGAGACTCCCGCGCGCACCAATCTCGTGCGCGCGTCGCCGCTTTTCGTCCTGCTCGCGGTTGTTGGCGCGAGCGCCGAGAACTTCGTCAATCCCGAGTTGTGGTGGCAGGTCCTGTCGGGGCGCCAGATGCTGGCGGCGTGGCAGCCTCGCCTTCACGATGTATATTCGTACACCGCCTACGGCCGCCTGATGCGCGACGACGAGTGGCTCGCCGAAGTCGTAACGACGCTCTGGTACGACGCAGCGGGAGTGGCGGGACTGCTCGTGATGAAGCTCCTGGTGGCCGGTGCGGCGATAGTGTTTCTCGCCTGCGCGTTCGCGGAGACCGGCGCCTCGGCGCGCGTTCAGCGCCTGATGCTCGTCTTCACCGCGCTCGCGCTGGCGCCGAACATGCAGTTCAGGCCCCAGCTTTTTACCTTCGCGATACTGGCGTTCGAGATGATGCTGCTCGCGCGCGAGACCTACCGCGGACCCTCGCCGATTCTTTGGCTGATGGTTCCGGTCTTCGCGCTGTGGGCCAATCTGCACGCCGGATTCGTGGCCGGCCTCGGAGCGCTCGGCCTGTTCGCGGTTGTGGCGGGAGTGGACGAGTTCCGGCGTTCGCGAACGATTCGGCGCGGGCTGGTGCTGTGCGCCGTCACGCTCGCCTGCGCGCTCGCGACGCTCGCCAACCCGCTAGGGTTCCAGGTGTGGGGCAACGTCTTAAGCGCGATGTTCGATCCGGTGTGGCCGAAGGCGATAGTCGAATGGCAGCCGTTGCTCGGGATGCTGGCGGGCGATCTGCGGACCGCGCCGGCCAACGCGCTGTTCGACTTTTTCATCCCGGCAGGATTCTTCGTCGCGCTCGCGGTTTTCGAGGTGCTTGCGCCTTCCTTCGACGATCTCGCGCTGGCCGTTATCGCGGCGGTGTTTATCGCCGCGGCGTTCCATATGGCGAGGTTCGCGCCGCTCGCGGTTATCGTCGTCGCGGTGCCGCTGGTGCGCCATGCGGGAGTTTTCTCGGCCCGGCGCGGCGCGGCGAAAGGCGAGGTCGAGAGGGATTCGGGATTCAACCCGGTCGTCGCCGTGGCTCTGCTCGTGGCGCTTGCGTGGGTGGGCGGCTTTTTCACGGGCCGGCTCAGGACGAAGGCCGGGATGCGATACCCGGCTGGCGCGGTCGCGTTCATGAAACGGCACGGACTTAAGGGTAATATCCTGAGCGAGTTTTCATGGGCGAGCTACGTGATGTGGCATCTCGGGCCGCAAAGCCGCATCTTTATCGACGAGCGCGCGGAAACTCTCTACCCGGACCAGGTTCTGCGGGATTACGTCGCGTTTTACTCTGACCGGTCCGGCGCCGAGCGCGTGCTGGCCGAGTATCCGCATCAGTACGTGCTGGTGCCGCCGAATTCCGGCGGGTTCCAGGTCGTCGCGCGAAATCCCAACTGGAAGCTGATTTACCGCGACAACGTGGCTGCGCTCTTCGCGCTCGCCGGCTCGCCCGCCGCCGCTGAATTTCCCTCGCCCGTTAAGGGCACCTCCCCGCGCGTGTTCTTTCCCTAGCCGTTTACCTGGCGGTAGCCCGCAAGAGAAGCGGAATGTGACTTGAAACCAATCCCCCCAGCCTCCAACTGAACCGGACCGGCTCAAGGCGCATCAAGACGAACTTAGCGCTATCTTGAGGTCCTCGATGAGATCTTCGCACGTCTCCAGCCCCACCGAGAGCCGTACCAGTCCTTCCGAGATGCCCGCGCGTGCGCGTTCCTCGCGCGACATACCCGCGTGCGAAGTTACCGCCGGGCGCATGATCAGCGTATGCACTCCGCCAAGGCTCGGCGCGCATGTCGGCACCGTGACGCTTGCGAGAAGACGCTCGGCGGCCTCCACTCCGCCCTCCAGCTCGAAGCTCAAAACCCCGCCGAAACCGTCGAGCAGCTCGCACGCGCGGAGATGATGAGGATGGCTCTCGAGGCCAGGATAATTCACCCGCGTGACCGCGCGATGCTGCTCCAGGAAGCGTGCAATTTTCGATGCGCTCTCGTTCTGATGCCGTACCCGGACGGCCAGCGTCTTGAGTCCACGATCTAGAAGGAAGCACGCATGGGGATCCAGCGCGCCGCCGATCAGATTGAGTTTTCGCCGGACCTTCGAGACCAGTTCTTCGGTGCCTGCAACAGCTCCGGCGACGATATCGTCATGACCGTTGAGATATTTCGTCGCGCTGTGCAGCGACAGGTCAAAACCGAATTCCGCCGCTCGGAAGTTGATAGGACTGGCAAATGTATTGTCGATAATCGAGATCAGCCGATTGCGCCTGCTGAAATCGATCACCGCGGCAAGGTCGGGCATCTGCAGCAGAGGATTGGAAAGCGTCTCGACGTAAATCGCGCGAGTGTTGCCGCGCAGGCGCGCGCGCCACGAGTCGGGATCTTCGACGTTGATGAAGTCGACTTCAATTCCCAGCGAGGGGAGATCGCGCGCGAGCAGATGGTGCGTGCCGCCGTAAAGACATTCCTGGGCGAGCAGATGGCCGCCCGGCGCGAGCACGGTGAGCATCACGGCCGTTATCGCCGCCATCCCGCTGGAGCACACCAGGGCGGCCTCGGCGTTCTCCAGCGCCGCGAGCTTGGCGTGCAGGGCGTCGTGATTCGGCGTGTTGTTGAGCCGGATGTAGCGAAGCTGATGGTAGTTCGCGCCGCCCGAGTACTCGAAGGTCGAGGACTGGAAGATCGGCGTGCTGAGCGCGCCGGCGATGAGCGGCTCGGGTTCGCCCGCGTGAATCAGTTTTGATTCGATCCCTTTGATCAGCCTCGCCATCGGATGTCTCCTCCGTGCCGTGGGCCGGCGCCGTAATCTCAACCCTGCTTGTAGCATCGTGCGCCTTGGGTTTCATCGTCCGGCGCGGCGCGCGGGCGGGGTTTTACACGTGCGAGCAAGGGGTTAAGCTTTAGTCAGGTGAAGGTAAAGCGCGGAGCGGCAAGGTGAAGGCTCTCGTAATCGGTGGCGGAATTATCGGCGCGTCGGTGGCGTGGAGGCTCGCGAGCGAGCGGGTCGAGGTCATCGTGCTCGAGCGCGCGCGGCTTGGCCGGGAAGCGTCATGGGCCGCCGGAGGCCTGATCGCTCCGCAGGGCGAAGCCGATCGTCCCGGGCCATTCTTCGATCTTTGCGTCAAAGCCAAGAACGCGTTCGACGCGATCGCCGAGCGGCTCACGCGCGAAAGCGGCATCGATCCCGAATACGACACTCACGGCGTGCTATACGCCGCCTTTAACGAGGAAGAGCGCGCGGAATTGAAGGCGCGCGGGCGATGGCAGCGCGAGGCGAACGCGGTGGTCGAGGAACTCGACCCGCGCGAAGCGCTCAGGCTCGCGCCGTCGCTCTCGCCGCGGGTGGTCCATGCGCTTTATATGCCGACCAATCGCCGCGTGGAGAATCGCCGGCTCACCCAGGCCTACGTCAATGCCGCGATGCGCGCGGGCGCGGATTTTCGCGAGGGCGCCGCGGTTGAGGCGCTCGTGACAAGCGGTGGGCGTGCGACCGGCGTGCGCCTGAATGACGGCGCGCGCGTCGAAGGCGATCTTGTCGTCGTCGCGGCGGGCGCGTGGTCGGGCGAAATCCGCGGACTCGAAGGCGACGGAATCCGGTTCTTTCCGGTGCGCGGCCAGATCCTGTGCTTCGATGCGCGGCCCGGCATCCTCGGTCCGTCGCTGTTCTCGGCACGCGGAATCCTCGTGCCGCGGCGCGACGGGCGGCTGCTCGCCGGATCGGTCTTCGAGGAGGCGGGCTTCGACAAGAGCGTGACGCTCGGCGGGATGCGCCATGTTGCGCAGGCTGCCGCCGAACTGATGCCGTCGCTTGCGGAAATCCCGTTTCGCGAAGCGTGGGCGGGTCTCAGGCCGGCCACCGACGACCTGCTGCCGGTGCTCGGGCCCTCGCCGACGGTTGCGAACGTGCTTTACGCGTCGGGCCATTTCAGAAGCGGCATCATGCTCTCGGCGCTGACCGGGGAGATCGTCGCGGACCTCGCGATGGGACGAACGCCGCCGCTCGATCTCGCGCCGTTTCTGCCCGAGCGGTTTCGTTCGCCCGTGCAGCGTCAGCGTTTCAAGATGACCGCCTTGAGAGTGTGAGATGGGAAGTCGGGTTGCACTTGCGCTGGTCCGTGATTTGTTCTTCCGTTCGAAACTTGACGCGGCGGCCGAGGCCTCGCACGCCGAAGTCGCCTACGCCTCCGATCTCGATGGCGCGGCCCGTCGGTGCGCCGAGATGATGCCCTGGATTGTGCTCGTCGACCTGTCGGACCAGGCTTTCCCCGCCGCTCAAACCGCGGGCACGATTCGCGATGCGGCTCCCCGCGCTCGCCTGATCGGATTTGCCTCGCACGTCGATCTGAAATCGCTTGCCGCGGCGCGAGAGGCGGGATTCGAGCTTACGCTCTCGCGAAGCGAATTCACCGCGCGCCTGGGCGAATTCCTGCGCTGAGCGCGCATCGGCTCCGCCCCGGCCGGATCGCGCGGACGCCGGCCTGCCGCCGCGGGCGGCGCGAGCGCGTCGGACCCCCGCTGACCGCCCCGGCCAAAGGATGGTATAACCGCATAGTGTCTGGCGTGCTCGACGGATTCCATCCCGCCGTTTGCGCGTGGTTCCTCAGCCGCTTCGATTCGCCCTCGCGCGCGCAGCAGCTCGGATGGCCGGTAATCGGCGAGGCGCAAAGCCCTCCCGGCCACGGGGTATTGTTGTGCGCGCCGACCGGAAGCGGCAAGACGCTTGCCGCCTTCATGTGAGCGATAAACCGGCCCGTCATCGAGGCCGAATCCGGTTCGCTCCGCGACGAAGTCTCCGTGCTTTACGTCTCGCCGCTCAAGGCGCTCGCCAACGATATCCGGCTCAATCTCGAAGAACCGCTCGCCGGCGTGCGCGAGGCGGCCGAGCGCCTTGGAATCGCGCTCGGGACGATTCGCGCGGGTCTTCGCACGGGAGACACTCCGGCCAATGAGCGGGGCGCGATGCTCCGGCGTCCGCCGCACATCCTGGTCACGACGCCCGAGTCGCTTTTCATCCTGCTCACCTCGCCGCGGTTTCGAAGCCGTCTCGCCTCGGTCAGGTACGTCATCGTCGATGAGCTTCACGCGCTCGCGGGCAGCAAGCGCGGCGCTCATCTTGCGGTGACGCTCGAACGGCTCGACCGGATGCTGCGTCTTGGCGGACGGCCGCGTGCCGCTCGGATAGGTCTTTCCGCGACGTTGAATCCGGTCGAGCGGCTCGCTGAGTTCCTGGCGGGAGCGGAGGTCGGACGCGACGGCGCGCGCACGCCGCGCCCGGTTAAAGTGGTCCGTGCCGACGACGACCTTCGCGCAATGGATCTTAAGGTGCTCGCGCCCGGTCCCGAGCTCGGGCCGCTCGCAACCCATGAGCACTGGGAGGCGATGTACGACGAGGCCGCGCGCCTCATCGCGGAGCATCGCACGACCCTGGTCTTCACGCTGAGCCGCCGATGGGCCGAACGGGTCGCACTCAACCTGCAGAAGCGTCTTGGCGCGGACGCCGTGATGGCTCATCACGGAAGCCTCGCGCGAAAGGAGCGGCTCCTTGCCGAGCAGCGGCTTAAGCGCGGCGAGCTCAAGGCGATCGTCGCAACCGCTTCGCTCGAACTCGGAATCGACGTCGGCGCGGTCGATCTCGTCTGCCAGGTCGATTCGCCGAAATCGATCTCCGCGGCGATCCAGCGCACCGGCCGCTCTGGCCATCGTCTCGGCGCGACGCCCAAGGGCCGCTTCTTCGCGCTCACGCTCGACGATCTGCTCGAATGCGCGGCCTGCGTTCGCGCGATACGGGCGGGCCGTCTCGATGAAGTGGAAATTCCCGCCGGATGCCTCGACGTGGCGGCGCAGCAAATCGTCGCGATCGCGGCCGAAGAAGAGGAAATCGCCGAGGACGACCTCCTCGAAATCCTGCGCGGCGCGTACAACTTCGCGGGCCTCGACCGTGCCGGACTGCAAAAGCTGCTCTCCGAGATGGCGGCCGAGCGGCGCGAGCGTATCCGCGGCGCCGCGCCGAAAATTATCCACGACCCGCGCGGCGGCCGGGTGCGCGCGCGCTGGGGCGCCCGGATGGCGGCAATCACGGCCGGCGGCACGATTCCCGAAAACGGCAATTACGACGTCGTTATCGAATCCGAGGGACGCAGGATAGGCGATGTCGAAGAGGATTTCGCCCAGGAGTCGTCGCGCGGAGATATTTTCGCTCTTGGCTCGATGCCCTGGCAGATCCAGCGGATTTCGCGCGGACGGCTGATGGTCGAACCGGCGCCCGGGATGGCCCCGACGCTGCCGTTCTGGCAGACCGAGGCGGCGGGACGCTCGCCGGCGCTTTCCGACGAAACGACCGAACTCAAGCGCGAAATCGCCCAGCGGCTCGAACGCGGCGCCGAGGCCGAGGCGAGCGCGTGGCTTCAGTCCGAGTGCATGATGGATGAGCGCGCGGCGCGCCAGGCCGTCGATTACGTGCGCCGCGGTATCGCCGCGCTCGGCGCGGTTCCAGATCGCCGCACCGTCGTCGTCGAGCGCTTTTTCGACGGACTTGGCGGCACCCAGATTGTAATCCACGCGCCGTTCGGGATCCGGTTCAACCGGGGACTCGGGCTCGCGATACGAAAACGCCTGTGCCAGAGCTTCGATTTCGAAATTCAGGCCTCCGCGATCGACGACGGATGCCTGCTCGCGCTCAACGCGCGGCACAGCTTTCCGCTCGAAGCGCTGCTCCCGATGCTGCCGTCGAAGAGCGCGCGGCGCGTGCTCGTGCAGGCGATGCTCAACGCGCCGATGTTCGAGGTGCGGTTTCGCCACGTCGCCACCCGGGCGCTGGCCGTGATGCGCTCGGAGCGCGGGCGCAAGGTTCCGGCGTATCTCCAGCGGCTTCGCGCGCAGGAACTGCTCGCCGCGCTGTTTCCCGGCCAGCAGGCCTGTTTCGAGAACCGGCCGGCGGAAATCGAGGTGCCCGCTCACTTCATCGTGGACGAAACGGTCCGCGAGTGCCTCGAAGAATCGACCGACGCGGCCGCGATGGAGCGCTTCCTGCGCGGGGTCGAGGACGGCGCGGTGCGGGTCGTCGCGGTTGACGCGGTTTCGCCGTCCGTCTTCGCCCATCGCCTGCTCCTTGCCTGGGATTATTCCTTCCTCGACGGCGGCGAGCGCGCCAACCGCAGAAGCAGAACCGTGCGGATGAATCGCGGGATGGCCGAAGACGTCTTCCGCTCCGAAGATCTCGCCGAGATGCTCTCGCGCGACGTGATCGACGCGGTCGTTGCCGACGTGAGCGGCCTGGCGCCCGCGCGCCGCGCGCGAAATCGCGACGAGCTTCACGAACTCATCCGCGCGCACGGAGCGCTTGACGAAAATGGGATCGCGGAGCGTGTGCGCGGCGATTCGACCGCGCTGACGGACGAACTGGTGCGCGAAGGACGCGCGCTCAGGATACGGCTTGAGGACGACGTTCGCCCGCTCGTGATTTCGTCCGAGGACGCGGCGCTCTACGCCGACGCCCACCCTGGGGCGCGGCTCGACGATGGCCGCGCGCTTGCGCCGTCGCGGGAAATCGACCGCGAGAGCGCGTCGCGCGAAATCGTGCGCCGGGCGCTCGCCACCGGCGGTCCGGTTGCGCTTTCGGAACTTGCACGCCGCGTGGGTTTTTCCGAGACGGACACCGCGCGGGCGGTTTCGGCGCTGGAGGCGGGCGGCGCAATCTTCCGCGGGCATTTCACTTCCTCGGCGACCGAGCAGTGGTGCGATCGCTACGTCCTCGAGCGGGTGCATCGGATGACCCTTGCGCGCGTGCGCGCGGAAATCGAGCCGTGCGAGGACCGCGAGTACGCCGATTTTCTTCTCCGCTGGCATCATATCGGCGGCGCCGGACTCGACCCCGACCCGCGACTTGCGCTGCGATGCGTGCTGGAACAGCTTTCGGGACTTGCGTTCGCGCCGCAATTCTGGGAACGCGCGCTCCTGCCGGCGCGAATCCCGGGCTACCGTGGAGAGTATCTCGATCTCGTGTGCATGAGCGGCGAGTTCGCATGGGTTGCTTTTGCGCCCGAAGGCGAGATCGCCGACCTGCCGTCCAGGGTCGCATTCGTCGCGCGGCGCAATCCGTTTCCCTTCGAGACGCGCGGCGCCGAAGAGCCATCGGACGCAAACGAACTCGCGGTATGGCGCTAGATC
>JAKAVC010000043.1 GCA_021817345.1 Deltaproteobacteria bacterium
CGCGCTTTTGCGCGCAGGCGCGCTTTTGCGCGCAGGCGCAGGCCGCAAGCGCAACGAGCATAAAGAAAACGCCCACAACCCGGAATTTCAGAGCCTTCATCCAGATCAAGAATTAAGCCCCCGGAGCGCTTAATGCCAAGCGCCCTGAGAGCGAAGGCCGCCTGGCGGGGCATGGCGACCGTGTTTCCATCCAGATTGCGTTCCCGGCTTTTCTCAGCGGCCGGCTGGTGTGGTGTCCCGCAGACAAGTGATGGGATGTCGCTCGGTGGAATGAGATTCTTCGCTTCGCTCAGAATGACAGGCGCGCGTACGGCTGTTGGTCATTCTGAGCGAAGGCTGCCGAAGCGAAGAATCTCATGCCGCTGGGGTCCGCTGTAAAATTATGGGACGCCGCACTAGCCGCGGAAGCCGCGCGCGATCACATAAAGTTCGGACGAACCCGGCCTGCTCGCACGCACCCGGGTGACTTCGACTTTCCCGAACATCGCCTCGAACCGCGCAAGGCTCTCCTTGAACCCGCCCGCCATGAAGACTTTGATGATCATCGCGCCGCCCGGCCTGAGCGTCCGACGCGCCGCGGTGAGCGCCGCTTCGACAAGCTCGTCCGCCTGGGCTTCGTCGCGCTCGGCGATTCCAGTGAGCTTGGGGGCGATATCGCTCGTGACCAGATCGGCCTTCCCTCCAAGCGCTTCGAGGAGCCGCGCGGGAAGCCTCACGTCGCGGATATCGCCCACGATGCTTACCACGGGAGGGGGAAACTCCCGGCACGCGACGATATCGACGCCGACCACGCGACCCTCGGGTCCGACCGCGCGGCCCAGAATCGCCAGCCAACCGCCGGGCGCGCATCCGAGATCGAGCACCCGCGCGCCGCGCTGAAGTTTGACGCGGCGAAGCAGTTCCTCGATCTTGAAGGCCGCGCGCGACGGCAATCCCTTCTCACGCGCCTTGCGATAAAACCGATCGTGTGGTTCGTATTTCGCCATCGCTCCGCGCCTTCGCGGTGAAATTCCGCGGCCAGGCTTTGACGCCCGCTTCGGACCCGGTATCCTGAATTCCCCCGCTATCGGGCTTCAACCTGTTCCAGATATCGAAATGCCGTCGTTGAATCTTGACGATCTCAATCCCGCGCAACGAGACGCCGTCCTGGCCGGGGACGGCCCAATCCTGATTCTTGCCGGAGCCGGTTCGGGCAAGACCCGCGTCATCACCTATCGTATCGCCAACCTGCTCGGCGAGCGCAACGTCGCGCCGCACGAAATACTCGCGGTCACGTTCACCAACAAGGCCGCGGGCGAGATGCGCGAGCGGGTCGGCGCGCTGCTTGGCGGGAGCGCCGAGGCGCCGTGGATCAGCACGTTCCATTCGGCCTGCGCGCGAATCCTGCGTAAGGAAGCCCGCGCGCTCGGCTATGAGCCGGGCTTCTCGATCGTGGACGAGGGCGACTCGCTCTCCGTGATACGCGCCGTTATCCAGGAGGCCGCGCTCGCCGACTCGCCCACGCCCGAACTTGCCCGCGCGCGAATCGAGCAGGCCAAGAACGAAGCGCTCTCGCCCGAGGAAATCGCCGCGCGCGCCGAAGGCAGGCCCCAGAACGCCTTCGCCCATATCTACCGGCTTTACCAGGAGCGGCTTCGCGCGATGAACGCGATGGATTTCAACGACCTGCTCCTGCTGACGTACCGGCTGTTCAGCGGGAACCCGGACGTGCTCGAGCGCTGGCAGCGGCGCGCGGCCCATCTGCTGGTCGATGAGTACCAGGACACGAACCATCTCCAGTACCTGCTGGTGCGGATGCTGTCGGCGCGCTCTGGAAATATCGCGGTGGTCGGCGACGAGGACCAGTCGATCTACCGATGGCGCGGCGCGGACATCCGCAACATCCTCGATTTCGAACGCGACTTTCCGAACGCGCGAATCTTCAAGCTCGAACAGAACTATCGCTCGACCCGGACGATCCTTGCCGCGGCCGGCGGCGTGATCCGCAACAATCGCGAGCGCAAGGAAAAAAATCTCTGGACCGAAAACGGCGACGGCGAGAAGGTCACCTGCTACACCGGGATGACCGAGCGCGACGAAGCGGACTACATCGCGCGCGAAATAGCGAGCCTCACCCAGTCGGGAGAGACGCGGACCGCCGATATCGTGGTTTTCTATCGGGTCAACGCGCAGTCGCGCGTGATCGAAGAGGCCCTGGTCCGCCGTCGCGTCCCCTATTACGTCGTCGGCGGGATGCGTTTCTATGAACTGCGCGAGGTCAAGGATCTGCTGGCCTACCTGAGGGTTATCGCGAACCCGGCCGACGCGATCAGCCTGGAGCGGATGATCGGCGCGCCGCCGCGCGGGATCGGCGCGAAGACCGTCGAACTGATGAAGCAGATCGCCGCGCGCGAAGAGATTTCGATGTTCGAGGCGATGGGCCGGCTGGAAACGGAATCCCGGGTCGCGCTCAAGACCGCCAAGCAGGCCGGCGCGCTTTACGGATGGATGCGCGAGCTGATCGCGGCGGCGCCCGAGGCAACCGTCCGCTCGATACTCGACCGCGTGATTGATCATTCGGGCTATCTCGAATTCCTGGGCGGCCTGCCCGACGGGACTGCGCGCCGGCAGAACGTCGCCGAGATGCTGGCAGCGGCAAGCGCGTTCGACGCCGAACGGACTCCGGGCGGCCTGCTCGAATTCCTCGAACGCGTGGCGCTGGTGAGCGACAGCGATCAACTCGGCTCGCAGGCGGGCCGCGTCACGCTGATGACGCTTCACACGTCGAAGGGGCTCGAATACCCGGTCGTGTTTATCGCCGGGATGGAAGAAGGCTTGTTCCCGCACGCGCGCTCGCGCGAGAACGACGACGACATCGAAGAGGAGCGGCGGCTTTGCTACGTCGGGATGACGCGGGCGCGCCGGCTTCTGTATCTGACCAATACGGTTTCGCGCGAACTGTACGGCCAGCGAAGCGAAGCGCGTCCCTCGCGGTTTCTCCGCGAGATCGACCCGGAACTGACGCGGCGGATTTCGCCCGAGCCACGGTCCACGCCGTTCATCCGTCCGCTCTCAAACGGCACGCCGGGCGGCTCCTACGTCGATCTGAGCGACTCGCAGTTGCCGCGGGAGGAACTGGACAGCGACGGCCTGCGGGTCGGCACTCACGTTCTGCATCAGACGTTCGGCCGCGGCGTGGTGCGCCGGCGCGAAGGACGCGGCGACAACGCGAAGGTGTGGGTGAACTTCGAGCGCGGCGGAGTCAAGTTGCTGGTGCTTAAATTTGCCAACCTGCAACCGATTGCCGAGCGATAGCCTGTACCGTATGATTTTTCATCATGCATCGACGGCGCGGTGAGGATGAGGTGGCCAGCCGGGTAGCTGTCGCCTTGAGTTGAAGGTGGTTGCACGCAGATCAGCCCGGTGTCTTGTCGCGGTACTTTGCCTGGTGGTCGGTCTTGGTGCGACCCTTCGGGCCGTATCCGCCGCCGATGGCCGCGACTTCTCGCGCAGTCCTCTTTACGCCTATCCTTTGCCCCACGGCAAGGACAATATCATTGGCAGCCTCATCACGTATCACATTCACAAGGGCGATACGCTGCTCGACGTCGGGAGATGGTTCGGGCTGACTGGAACGGAAGTTTCGGACGCCAACAATCATCTCGACTGGTGGCTGCCGCCGGTGGGCAAAAAGATCGTTCTGCCGACGGAGCATATCCTGCCCGACGGGCCGCGTACCGGTATAGTCGTAAATGTTCCGGAGTTTCGGTTGTACTATTACAAGGGGCGCGTGGTTTACACGTTCCCGGTGGGACTCGGGCGATACGACTGGAGAACTCCCGTCGGCAAGACTTTCCGCGTAACCGGCAAGCAGCATAATCCGCCTTGGATCGTTCCCGCGGACATCTACAAGGAGCATCTGGAGCGCGACGGTTGGGCCGAACACATGATTCCCGGCGGCGACCCTGACAATCCCGAAGGTTTCTGGCGGCTCAATCTGAACCTGCCCGAATATGCGATACACGGCACCAACAATCCGTGGGGTGTCGGGATGGAAGTCAGCCACGGATGCATCCGCCTGTATCCCGAGGATATCGATCGCCTGTGGCACCTGGTTCCGGTGGGAACCAAGGGCGAGATCGTTTACCAGCCGATCAAGTTCGGATGGCGCGGAGGCGCGCTGTACGTCGAGGTGCATCGCGACGTTTATAATCGTTATCCGGGCCTGTGGAAGCTCGCCCAGAGGCTGGTGGACGCCAAGCATCTGCAGAGCGTCGTCGATTACGGCAAGCTGCAAAAGGCCGTCGCCGCGATGACCGGCGTGCCGACCTACGTCATGCCGGGCCCTCCGCCGCCGGGCAGCTACAACACCGAAGAAGCCGATCTCGAGAAGGCCAAGACGAGTTAAGCCGCGGGCGGTCCGGCGCCCGCACGCTCAACAGACGCCGCGCCGATTTCCTTTTGCTTACGCAACGCCTGAACTGCGTCTGAGCGGGCGGCGCCTTGCTCCATTTTCGAGCTATCCCTTATACTTTGCGCGCGGCTGTTCCACTCTGATGCATTGCAAACCCTTTCGCCGGATTTTATCGGCACTTGCGGCGGACAAAGCCATCTTTTGCATTTGATGGCGCGCGCTCAGAGCGCGCCGCGACAGGATAAAATGAGACAAGTTCCTTTTCATCGTCCCGCGATGGGCCCGGAGGAGGAGCGCGAGGTAATCGATACCCTGCGATCCGGATGGATAACCACCGGCCCCAAGGCCAAGCGCTTCGAGAGCGAATTCGCAAAATACGTCGGCGCGAAACGCGCCCTGGCGGTTGCGCATTGCACGGGCGCGCTTCATCTGTCGCTGTGGGCGCTCGGAATCGGCCCTGGCGACGAAGTGATCACCACTCCGTTCACCTTCACCGCGACCGCCGAAGTAATGGGTTACCTCGGAGCGCGTCCGGTCTTCGTCGATATCGATCCCGGCACGTTCAATATCAATCCGGCGCGGATCGAAGAGGCGCTCGAAAGCGGCGAGCATAAGCGGGTGCGCGCGATTCTGCCCGTGCATTTCGCCGGCCATCCCTGTGACATGGATCGGATCGGCGCCGTCGCGCGCCAGTACGGACTCGAGATCGTCGAAGACGCGGCCCACGCGGCCGGCGCCGCGCGCCATCTGGAGGGCCGCGGGATGACCCGTATCGGCACGATCGGCAAGCTCTCCTGTTTCAGCTTCTACGCGACCAAGAACTTCACCAGCGCCGAGGGCGGCATGATCACGACCGACGACGACAAGCTTGCCGATCGGATCGCGGTGGCGAGCCTGCACGGGATGGATCACGACGCGTGGAAGCGCTACGACAAGAGCGGCTCGTGGTACTACGAGATTCACGACACCGGCTTCAAATACAATCTCTCCGACGTGCATGCGGCGATCGGCGTCGCCCAATTGAAGCGCGCCGACGATTTCCTCAAGCGCCGCACCGCCATCGCGCGCGCCTACAACGACGCGTTCCGGGGCGACGCGTCGCTCCAGACGCCGTACAGCGAACCGGGGATCGAGCACGCGTGGCATCTCTACGTGCTGAGGCTCAAACCCGAAACGCTCACGGTCGGACGCAACCAGTTCGTCGAGATGCTGCGGGCGCGCGGCGTCGGAGTTTCGGTCCACTGCATCCCGCTGCACACGATGCACTTCTACAGGAAGAACTACGGCTATCGCGGAGACGAATTCCCCGTCGCCGAGGACGTGTTCAGCCGATGCCTTTCGCTGCCAATATACGCCTCGATGAGCGACGAGGATGTTGCCTACGTGATTGAAACGGTTCTCGACCTGGTGCGGGACAATCGCCGCTGAGATTCGCAGCGGCGTCTCGCTAGGAGGCTCACATGCGGGCACTGGTTACCGGCGGCGCGGGTTTCCTCGGGTCCCATCTGTGCGAAAGGCTCCTTAAGGAAGGCCACGAAGTCATTTGCCTGGACAACTACTTCAGCGGGCGGCGCGCCAACGTGATGCATCTGCGCGATTACGACAACTTCGAGATGCTCCGCCACGACGTGGTCGAGCCGATTCTTCTCGAAGTCGACCGCATCTACAATCTCGCCTGCCCGGCTTCGCCGGTCCATTACCAGTACAATCCGGTCAAGACGATCAAGACGAGCGTGATGGGCACCATCAACATGCTCGGGCTCGCAAAGCGCGTGCGCGCGCGAATCCTGCTCACCTCAACCAGCGAGGTTTACGGCGATCCCGAGGTCCATCCCCAGACCGAGGACTACTGGGGCCATGTCAACCCGATCGGCGAGCGCTCCTGTTACGACGAGGGCAAGCGCGTCGCCGAATGCCTGATGATGAACTACCATCGGCAGAACAAGGTCGATGTGCGGATCGTGCGGATCTTCAACACCTACGGGCCGCGCATGGCGATCAACGACGGACGCGTGGTGTCGAATTTCTGCGTGGCGGCGCTGCGCGGCGAGCCGCTGGAGATTTACGGCGATGGGCTGCAGACCCGATCCTTCGCCTACGTGGACGACATAATCGAGGCGATTGTCCGGATGATGGAGGTCGAGAATTTCACCGGCCCGGTCAATATCGGCAATCCCGATGAATTCACGGTCGAGGAGCTCGCCCGCATCACCATCGAGCTCACGGGCAGCTCCTCCAAGGTTGTCCGCAAGCCTGCGCGCGCCGACGATCCGGTGCGCCGCAAGCCCGACATCACGCTCGCCCGCAAGCACCTCGGATGGCAGCCGAAGGTCGCGCTGCGCGACGGGCTTGCGCGCAGCATCGGATATTTCCGCCAGGAACTTGGCCTCATGCAGGCATAGCGGGCTGTTGGGAAAAGTGGAAAACGCAATCTGAGTGGAAGCATGGTCTCGACGCCCTGCCAGGCACGGGCCGCAGACGGCGCGGACACGACCGACCGGAGGAAAGCGTGGCCACAGCACTCATCACGGGCGCGTCGAGCGGGCTCGGCGAGGAATTCGCCCGCCAACTCGCGCGCGAAAGGTATGACCTGGTTCTAACCGCGCGGCGGGAGGAACGTCTTCGCGCAATCGCCGAGGAAGCCAAATCGCTTGGCTGCGGGCGCGTGGACGTAATTGCGCTCGACATGTCCATCCCCGGCTCCGCCGAGGCGCTTTATCGGCGCATAACCGACAAAAAGCTCGCGGTCGATTACCTGGTCAACAACGCGGGCTTCGGAACGCGCGGGCGTTTTGCAAGCCTCAGCCTCGATCGCGAAATTGAACAGGTCAACCTGAACGTGACCGCGCTGGTCGCGCTCACGCGGCTGTTCCTGCCCGCGATGCTCGAGCGCAAGCGCGGCACCATCATCAACGTCGCCTCGACCGCCGCGTTCCAGCCGGTTCCCTTTATGGCGACTTACGGCGCGACCAAGGCTTTCGTGCTGAGTTTCTCCGAAGCGCTTGCCGAGGAACTGAGCGGAACCGGAGTTGTGGTAACGGCGCTATGCCCGGGGCCGACCCGCACCGAATTTCAGCAGGTCGCCGGTACGGCCGAAGTCGGAGTCCCCTCGTTCAGCTACATGGATGCGAAAACCGTGGTCGCACAGGCGCTCGACGCGGCAAGCCGCGGCAGAGCGGTAAAGATCGCCGGGCTTGCGAACCTGTTGCTCGCCGAATCGACAAGGCTTGCGCCGCGCTCGCTCGCCGCGCGAATCGCGGGCGCGATGTTCCGCGGCAAAGACGAATAGGCGCCCTTGCGCGTACTCGGCAAGGCGCGCGACAATTAGTCGCGGCCGGGCAGTTCGGTTTCCCGTCCGCGCCGCGCACTGGCGATGAGAAGACTTCGACTTTCGGCAGCGCTCGCAACCCTCGCGGCGGCTGCGTACGGGTTCGCCGGATGCGCGGCGACGGCGCCCGTCGCGCCCAGGCCCGAGGCTCCGCCGATTAACGTTTCGGCCACCCCAGTGCCGGTCGCGCCCGCACAATCCGGCCAAGCCGACAACGGCTGGAACATCTTTCCCGACCCGACGACCGGCGAGATCGCGGTTTACCACAACGGCAAGTACATGGGCGTGATCACCGGCAACGAACCGGGCGATCCGCCGATGCCGCACAAGGCGGGCGCGAACGGTCCCGAGCCGCCCGCCGTCACTCCTTGAGCAGGTTGCGCGCGATAACGACCCGCTGGATCTGCGACGTGCCCTCGTAGATCTGAAGCAGCTTCGCGTCGCGCATCAGCTTCTCGACCGGGTACTCCTTCATGTAGCCGTAGCCGCCGAAAATCTGCACCGCGTTGGTGGTTATTCTCATGCACGCGTCGGCCGAAAACGCCTTTGAATAGCTCGAAATCACGTTGGGGCTTTCGCCGCGATCGACCAGCCACGCGGCCTTGTAGGTGAGCAGACGGCTCGCCTCGATTTCGATCGCCATGTCGGCCATCATGAACTGGATCGCCTGGAAGCTTGCGATCGGCTGGCCAAAGGCGTTGCGCTGGCGCGAGTATTTGAGGCATTCGTCGAGCGCGCGCTGCGCTATCCCGATCGCGATTGCGCCGATCTCGGGGCGGCTTCGGTCGAACGTCGCCATCGCGTACTTGAAGCCCTCGCCCTCGCGTCCGACCAGTGCGCTGGCCGGGATACGCAAGTCCTCGTAGTAGATCTCGCCGGTGTCGGCCGCGCGCTGTCCGAGCTTTCCGTGCATGCGCCGGCGCGTGATTCCGGGCAGGTTGGCGGGAAACACGAAGCAGGAAATCCCCTTGTGCTTGAGCCGCTTGTCCGAGGTCGCAAAGGTGACGTACCAGTCCGCGACCGAACCGTTGGAGATGAAATGCTTGGTGCCGTTGAGGACGAACTCGTCGCCCTCGCGCCGGTACGTCGTGCTCATCGAGGCGACGTCCGAGCCCGCCCCCGGTTCGGTAATCGCAAAGGCGCAAAAGGTCAGCTTCTCGACCAGTTGCCCGAGATAGGTTTTCTTCTGTTGGTCGTTTCCCGCGATCAGCACGGGAAGCGTGGCAAGGTCGTTGGCGCCGACCGCGTTCGAGATTCCGGCGCATCCGTAGTTGAGTTCCTCGACGATAAGCGAGGTGTCGAGCACGCCGAGTCCGGGACCGCCGATTTCGCGCGGCACGCCGAAGTTCATGAGTCCGGCCGCAAACGCTTTTTCGCACACGTCGCGCGGAAAGATTTCCTTTTCGTCGTACTCACGCGCACGCGGGATTATTTCCTGCTCCGCAAATTTGCGGGCCAATTCCTTCAACTCGCGCTGTTCGTCGGTCAGTTCGAAACCAAGCATCGTGAAAATTCTCCTGAGACTCGCGCGCCTGGCGAGAAATTCTCGCGCGCGCTTTGGGCATCTCCTGGTTAGCCGAGAGTATGCCGCAAGGAAAGAGGTTTTGTCTCGCGCGGCGGCGATTTCCTTGAAAAAAGCGCCACGCGGCGTTAAGACGCAACTCGGCTGCGGCATGCGGGTTTCGCGCTCGGCCGTCGCTTGCGATACCGGCGGCGACGAACCCCGCACCGCGCAAAAGGAGAACCCGATGCCGATCACCATTGTCGCGAAAATCAAAGCCAAGGCGGGAAGCGAAGGCCAGCTCGAGCAGGCGTTCCGCAACAACATCCCGAACGTCCGCAACGAGCCGGGCACGCTCAGCTACGTCCTTCACCGCTCGGTCAAGGACCCCACGACATTCGTCTTTTACGAAACCTACCAGGACCAGGCCGCGCTCGACGCGCACGGCAAGACCCCGTACATGAAGGAACTGGGCGCGGCCATCGCGCCGCTGCTCGACGGGCGTCCGCAGATTGATATCCTGACCGAAATCGACCGCAAGTAAGCCTCACGCGGGGCGCGGGCAATCGCCAAGCCCGCGCTCCGCGGACATTTCAACTTAAACTTTCAGTTTACCTCGCCAACGCGCCTCGCGACCGGCCTGCCGCCACCCTGAGACAGAACCACGGCGCTCCGTCATAATAGGGGGTGATGCCGCGCACCATCCTGATGGGCGACCCGCGCTACTTCTCCGTGATCGGAGGCGCCAATCCGCACACCCGGACCGCATTCGGATTCAAAAAGCGGGTCAACCCCGAACTGGCGCGTGAGCAATGGCATCGTCTCGCCCGCGCATTCATCGCTCACGGCGTCGAGGTGTGCGTAATCGAACCGCATCGCGGGCTGAGTGGGCTCGTGTACCCGGCGAATGCTGGTTTCCTCCATCCGCTGAGCGGCGATGCCCGCAAGGTTTTCTACTTGAGCCATCTGTTGCCGACTCGTGCGCGCGAGCGCGCCGTCTATCGCCCGTTTATCGAGAAGCTCGGCTATGCCACCGCCGACATCCGCGCGCGTTTCGAGGGCGAAGCCGACTTCTTTCCGGCCGGGCGTTTCATGCTGTTCACCTACGGCGATGTGGAGCGTCAGCGTTTCGTTCCGCGGCTCGGATGGCCGCCGTGGAAGCGGGTGTACGGCTTCCGTTCGGAGATTGGCGCGCTCGATGAGTTGAGGCACATCGTGGCCCCTCGCGAAGTGCTGCCGCTCAAGCTCCGTCTGGAAGCGCATTATCACGGCGACACGGTGCTGTGTTCGTTCGGACCCGAGCGCGAGTTCCTGCTCGCCTACATGGACGGCCTTTCGCCGACGTCGCGCTCGGTCCTGCGCGACTTCTTCGGGCGAAACCTGGTGGAGCTGTCGGCGGCGGACGCCGCGATCTATGCGGCCAACGCATTCCAGACGGATTTTGAAGGACAACTTTATCTTTTCCTGCCCGAGGGCGTTTCCAGCGGGCTGCTCAAAGCCATCCGCGAACGCGGAATCGAGCCGGTCACCGCCGACGTGAGCGAGTTTCTGGCCAAGGGCGGCGGCTCGATCAAATGTATGGTGCTCGATCTCGGACCAAGCGGCGAGCAGCCCGAGTCGGGCGCGGCCTTCCGCGCGGAACGTTCGTACCAGAAACTCTACGGCGCGCCACTCGAACGCGCGTCGGAAGAACCGCCGGCTCCCTTGTAATCGGGTGGTTCGTTACCGGGAAATTATTCCATCACGTGAGATATCGAGCAGAAAGGCCGTCTCACCATCAGGATGCTTCGGACGCGCCTCGTAACAGGCCACGCCGGGCGTGCCAGCGAGCGCCGAGGTCAGTTCCTCCACCGCGACTTCCGTGAAACCGAAACGGCGAAGATAATCGCCCGCGCCGCATCCGAAGGCATAGAGCGATTTCACCCCGCGTGCATGGGCCGCCTTGCGCGCTGCGGCCACCAGCGCCGCGCCGACGCCGCGCCGGCGCATCGGTTCGGCCACGCACAGCGAGCGCATCAGCGCCGCATCCAGCATCGGCTCGACTCCGACCACCCCGACCGGCTCGTAGCCCAGGTACGCGACGATATAGCATCCCGGCGCCCATCCGACACCGTCGGCGGACACCGCGTTCTTCGCGAGTATCGCGCGAACCACCGCAAGGTCGCGCGCCTGTTCGAGCGTCAGCTCGCCTTCGCGATGCTTTCGAAGCGCCATCGTCAGACCGCCAGCGCGCACCCGCGGATCATCATGCCGCCGGCGCCCTCCTTCATCTTTTCGATACGGAATCCGGCCGCCTCGATGGCGCTTTTCGTGTCGCGGTTCGGATGGCATCCGGCGAACACGCGCGCCCATGCGGGATCGAGCGCGTCCTGTATCGACGCGAGCCATCCGCGACGCGCGCGCACGTGCTCAACGAAGTGAAGCTGCCCGCTGGGTTTCAGTACGCGGCGCATCTCGGAAAGCGCGCGGCGCGCGTCGGGCACCGTGCACAGCACGAGGCATGAGACTACCGCGTCGAAACTTCCGCTCGCGAACGGAAGCGCCTCGCCATCGGCCGCCACCAGCGAGACTCGCGCCCGCGCGCCGTGCGCGCGCGCAATCGCCCGGCGCAGCATCTCCCAGTCGGGCTCGATTCCGACGACCTCGGCGCCGTCGGTGTAATGGATGAAGTTCATTCCGTTTCCGGCGCCGACCTCAAGAATCCGGCCGCCGAGTCTCGCGACCAGCCGCGAGCGCATCCGGTTCATGCCGCTCTTCGCGCCGAGCCATTCCGCGGGCCAGCTCATCGCTTCGTAAAAGCAGGCGAAGACCGGATGCTCCCGTTTCACGGCCGCAGCTCCGTTATTTTTTCGGCGGCGGGAAAAGCTGCTCGCCGCTCCCTTCATCGACAACGGTTATCGCCTTGACGGGGCATCCCCGCGCGGCGGCAAGGATGGTCGCGTCGGGGGCTCCGGCTGGATTGACGACTTCGGATTTTCCGTCGGCGTCGAGCTGAAAGACGGCGGGCGCCGTCTCCACGCAATCCTCGCTCCCGATACATCGCGCCTTGTTGACAGTAATCCTGAGCTTCGCCATCACGCCCTCCCTGACGATGACCCCGTCAATGAAGATAGAATCCGCCCCACCCCACCGGCAAGCGGCTATCCCGATGACTCGGCTTTTGCCGCGTGCGCCGCTTTTCCCGGGCGGGCGGAGCGGCCATACTTTTCGGGCGAAACCACGATGGGCACAATCGCAGGCACCGGAATCGACATAATCGAAGTCGCGCGCGTCGAGCGCGCTCTCAACCGCCCGCTGACCGGCGAGCGCTTTCGCGCCCGCGTTTTCACCGCCGCCGAGGTCGAATACTGCGAGTCGCGCGGACTCCCGCGCTATCAGAGCTATGCGGCGCGATTCGCGGCCAAGGAAGCGGTGATGAAGGCGATGGGCACGGGATGGAACCGCAACGTCGGATGGAGCGAGATCGAAGTCGTGCGCGAGCGCGGCAAGGCGCCGACAATCGCGCTCTCAGGCAAGGCCGCCGCTTACGCGCGGCGAAGGAATATCGCGCGCTTCCATCTGAGCATCACGCACACCCACGAGCACGCCGCCGCCCACGTTATCGCCGAAAGCGGTGACGAATAGCGCGGCGCGCCAGGCCGGATCGCGCGACATCCCGCCGCGCGGCGATCGGCGAGCCTGAGGTGCGGCTACTTCTTTTCGGGTGACGGCGAAGCCGCCGGCTTCGCCCGAGACATGAATTCGTCAGCCGACTTGTCGAGCTGGCCGAACATGAACTTGTCCGTGCTGTAGAGCGCGGTTCCGGTGCTGGATACCGCGTAATACTCGGTTTTCTCAGGCGCGGCGGCGGGAACCGTCGCGGCGGCCATCTGCTTCACCTTGACCCGGGAGAGCTTGATCGTGCCGATCGGCTTGCCGTCCTTCGCGATGAGCGTGACCTGGCAGGCGGGCTTGTCGAGGCCGAACATCTCGGGATGCGACATCGGGTCCATCACGATCGTGTTGCCGGTGAAATCGCGCAACTGGTCGAGGAAGCGCTCGACCACGGGAACGTCGGCCGGCGAGGTCTTCCCGCCGACGATCACATCCCATTTGCCGTGCGGCGCGCGCCTTAGCGAAAAACTCCCGGCGCCGGAAGTCACTTCGATAGTCTCGACCGCCGAGGGCTCGAAGGTCATCACGGTCTTGTCGCGAAGATCGAGCAGCGTCTTGTTCACGTTGGTCAGGACAAAGGAGTGGACCGCGTAAACCGGCGCGCGTTCGCCGCGGCGAACGTAGATGCCGTCCTTGCCCTTGCCGCGTTCCCTAAAACCGAACAGCAGCGACTGGATATGCGCGGCGCCCTTGCGCGTGGTGTAAACCGTGACGGTCAGATGCGGCTTCTCAAGCCCGTACTGCGAGACGTCGGCCGGAGCGTCGTTGACGAAATCGGAGACCTGCGCGTCGGCGAGCGATGAAAGCACCTGGCGCACCTGGGTCGGGTCCGCAGGATACCTGCGCGGCTCGACGATCTCCCATTTGCCGGTCTTCCTATCGTGGTCAACCTCGATAAGCGGTCCGTCGTCGGGCTGAAGGGTGAACTTCGTCACGTCGTCGATATTGAAGTTCATCAGCGAGCGGTCGCGCATCTCGTCGACCGTCTTCTGCATCCCGGGCGGGAAGGCCGACGACACGAGCATCACGGCCGGCTTGTCGGTCATCCTGATATAGGCATTGAACCCGACCGGCGTGGTTTTGCCGACTTCGATTCCGGGAAGCGTCCTGCCCTTGAAGGTGGTTACGACGACGGTAACGGCCGGCTTGGCAAGGCCGAACGGCGCGAAGTGCTTCGGATGTTCGTCGATGGTGCGAGTGCTCTGGCAGTCGGCGATGGCATTGGCGAGATTGTTCGCGGCCGTCTGGTTGGCCCTGGTCCCGATCGGCTTGGTTATCATCCAGGGCGCACCCGGTTTGTCGCGCGCGATCACCAGTTCGCGGCCGGGATACTTAAGATCGATCCGCGCAATCTCGTCAGCCTTGATGCCAAGAAGCTTTGGCTTCGGCACGGGCCTGGAGAACCGATAGTTGACGAACGCGTAGCCGCCGATTATCAGCAGCACGACGAATGCGATGACCGTGTTACGAAACCGCATCCCTGTCCGATAGCGCGGGAGCACCGGCTACTGCCGTCTCTCCCACCAAACCACGATGCCCATGATTAGCAACAGCTCCGGCAGGAGCAGCACCGAAAGCACAAAAACGATGCTGAACTGGCCTACCGTCAGCCTGAAACGCGACGCGCGCATCTCGCGCGGGCGAATCGAAATCTGGTTCGCCTCGCCGACCAGCCAATCCGCGCTGTTGAGCACGAAGTCACGATTGAAAAACTCGTTCAGGTACTGATTGTCGGCAAACTCGGTGCTGCCGAGCACGACCAGCCGCGCTTCGCCGTCGCCCCATCCGAGCTTTTTCAGGTCCGCCGTGACCGCATCGGCCACGTCGATCGGTCCGCGCTGATCGGCGGCGTCGAGCTTGGCTTCCTGGTGCTCGAAGATTCCCACCAGATCGGTCTCGGCCCACGACGTGCGGCTGGTCATCGCGATCGGTGTGACTGAAAGCCCGGTTTTGAGCCCCTTGGCGGGCTCGACCGACCGGGTCATCGGAAAGACCGTGCGATGGGTGAAATTCTCGGTGATCGGATGAACCCCGTAGTCGTTGACCAGCGGAGTCAGCCCGAGCGCCGGCCCGGCAAAGAGCCTCAGCACCTGGTCGACCACGACGTTATCGCCGGCGTTGACGCCCCACTGGCTGACAAGGCTCGCAAGCGCCGTTTCATCGATGTCGGAGTTCGGGCGCGGCACGCGGAAAGTCACCAGCGCCCGTCCACCGTTCTTCAGATAGGTGTTTATCGCCCCGACTTCATGCGGCAGGAGCGGGCGCTCGGGTCCGGCGATGATCAGCAGCGAGCAATCCTTCGGCACGGCGGGCTGGCTGGCAAGCAGGAACTTTTTGACCTTGAAGTTCTCGCCTTCGAGCGCGGTTTTGAGCTTGCCATACCCATCGGCCTTGGCCGCGTCGTCGGGATTCGCTTCGCCGTGGCCATCGAGGAAACAAACGACCTTGGTACCCGCCTTGGCAACGCGCAGGATCGCGTTGGTGAGCGCCGCTTCGCTGAGATCGGTGACGTTGGTGCCCTGCCCCTTCTCGCCCCCGTACTGGATATGAGTCGTTCCGTTCACGCTCACCTTGTACTTCTCGGCAAGCTCGGGATGCGTGTCCGGGTCGACTATCTCGAAGCTGATCTTGGGCGAGTAGTAGGCGTATTCGCTGTAGAGCTGGCGCGCCTTGGGGCTGACGCCGCCCGAGAAGAAGCCATAGAACTTGAGCGGTTTCTGCAGATGCTCGACGACTTTCCGGGACTGGGTGGAAAGGCTGTAAATCTTCTCCGAAGTCAGATCGAAGCGGACGTGATGGATGCTCGAAATGTAGTTCACCGCGACCAGGATCGTGATGAAGATGATCGAATACAGCAGCGCGTTGACGCCGTATCTGGCCGATCTGCTGCCCGCAACCGAGGCCAGCGCCGAGCGGCTCGAAGTGGCCCACAGCACGATGAAGAACAGGCCGCCGATCAGGTTGGTGTAAACGAAGAGCCGAAACCCCGCCCCGGTGAAGAAGTACTCCAGTATCCCGAACCCGAGCAGGACCAGACCGAGTATGCCGTATAGCGTCGCCGAACGCCGCATCCTTGCGCTTCCCCTTCCTGCCTACCGCCAGCGCGCCGACTCGACCGAGCGTTGGGTCAGGAACAGCGCCACGAAGATGAGACTCAGGAAGTAGACGATATCCTTGGTGTCGATGATCCCGCTGACCATCCGCGAAAAATGCTCCGGCAGCGAGATATAGCGAAGCAGGCCGGCAAACGCCGCGCCGCCCGATTCGGCCGGCCACGAGATCACGTAGAGCATCAGCAGGACGCCAAAGCAGCTAATCGCCGCGATGATCTGGTTCTGCGTCACCGAACTGGTGAACAGCCCCACCGCGACAAAACCCACGGCCAGAAACGAAAGCCCGAGATAGCCGGAGAAGGCCACGCCGATTTCCGGATTGCCGAACAGGATCAGAATGAGCGGAAACATCGCGGCAAGCCCAATCATGATCAGCACGAAGAGCGCCGCCGCGATGAATTTTCCCGCAACGATCTCGCCGGTCCGAATCGGGGCCGTCAAAAGCAGCTCGTAGGTTCCGGTGCGCTTTTCCTCGGCAAACGAACGCATCGTGATGGCCGGCACCAGGATCACGAGCACAATCGACAGGTTATGGAGCATCGGCTCGATGACCCAACTGTTCAGGTTCAGGTGCTCCAGCACCTGCGGATTCTGCATCGCCGCGTAAATCTGAAGCACCAGGTCGAAGCGTCTCAGCAGGGCGAAAAAGAAAAACCCGCCGAGCAGGAGAAAAACCGACATCACGACGTAGGCGACCGGTTGGACGAAAAAAGCCGCCAGTTCCTTGCCTGCGATAATCAGGGAATTCTTCATCAGCGATTCCGAAAGCCGCTATCCACGCCCCGCATCGACTTCCTCGAGCGTCTCTTCACGGGCCTGTTCGAGGTCATGACGCTCCTTGGTTATCGCTTTGAGGAAAACGTCCTCCAAAGAACTGCCCTCGGGAAGCGCGGCCAGCTTCTCTTCGAGCACCACGTGCCCGTCCGCGATGATCACGACCTTGTCGCAGATCTGCGAGACCTCGGGCAGGATATGCGTCGAAAGAACGACCGTCCGCGAGCCCGAAAGGGTCTTGATCAGTCCCCGGATTTCGTGAATCTGGCGCGGATCGAGTCCAATCGTCGGCTCGTCCATCACCAGCACCGGCGGATCGTGGATAAGCGCCTGGGCGAGACCGACCCGCTGGCGGTAGCCCTTGGAAAGCTGCCCGCAGATGCGATGCGAGACGTTCTCCAGTCCGCATACGGTGATCGCATGGTCGAGAGCGTCGGCAAGCTTCGAACGCGGAACGCCGCGAAGCCGCGCGACAAACCGCAGATAGGCGTCCACCCGCATGTCCGCGTAAAGCGGAGGATTCTCCGGCAGATAACCGATTTTCCGCCGCGCTTCGAGCGATTGGGTGAAGATGTCCAGCCCGTCGATCAACACGGTGCCCGAAGTGGCCGGCATGAAGCCGGTGATTATGCGCATCGTGGTGGTCTTACCCGCGCCGTTGGGCCCAAGAAAGCCAAGAATCGATCCGTTTTCGGCGGTGAAGGAAACGTCGCGAATCGCAACGAACTCGCCGTAGAGTTTGGTTAGGTTCCTGACTTCTATCATCTGACCGTGGACGTCCCTCGCGTCTTAAGCGGACGCCGAAACCCAAGCGAATTCTTTGACGAAAGCTTCCCCCGGGTATTCAGCGCACCGTGCGGATCGGCGCCGACCGAAAGGAAATCTTAATACAGGATCAATATTACAAGCCTTCGCTGATGTTAAGAGGGCCAGTGCTAGGCCCGCATTTCCTTTTCATAGAGAGCCGGACGGCGTCGCGGAAGCTGTCCGGCGGAACTGGGCTGTTTTTATCGTTCATGGATTCATTGAAGGCCGATTTCCGGGTCGGCTGGCAACTTCGGAGAGTGCGGGCGAACAGCCTGAAAACCGCCGTCCCTCTCCGGAGCCAAAACCACGCGGCGGTGGCGTGAACCCGGTTGAGGCCCGCATGCCCGCGTTCTTCACCGTCCCACCGACATCACCATTGATAGGGCGAACAGTTCTTCCGATAACTCAGCTTGTGCGGCGGCTTGAACAACATGTCGTTGGGCAGGTCGGAGTCCGGCACAAAGTCGAGCGGCAACTCGATGACGTCGGTGAGCGCCTCCAGCGGGTTCCTGTACAACTCCGGCGAAACGTTTGGCGAACCGGCGGCGCCGGTGACCCGGATTCGCACGGCGAATACCCGGTTGAGCACCTTGCCGAAGTGGGCGCCGGCAAGCGGCACATGGCTGAGTATCCATCGCAGCGAAGCCAGCGGCAGCGCCTGCATGTGCAGATCCAGAACGCGTTCGGGCAGGGTGATTTTGCCATGCCCGGCGAGGCCCATCAGGTCGCTGGAAAGTTGAAGGCGGCTGATCTTGAGCGCGTGCGGCCTCAGGATCATTTGCGCCGTAATCCGGTCGTAAGGCATCCCGGTGTCAAGGTCCGGAGCGTTGAAGCGAAGCCAGCTCGCGACGCTGACCAGTTGCACGATTTCGGAAAGCACCTGGACTCTTCCAAGCGAGCCGTCGGTCATGACAATCGTTGAATCGCCACACAGCGGCTTAGGCCGGCCGCCGCCGATAAGTGCCAGGCCCGCGTTCAGCCGGGCGCTAAGCAGGCCGGATACCGGCGGCGGTTTGGAAGGCGAAAGGTTCGCAACCAGGCGCCGTATGTCCATCCGGTAAACGTCGGCCGTGACGTAAACTCGGCCGGTTCGCGCGTCCCACGCGGCGCGCATCTTGACCGCTCCCCGCATCGCATGCGCCGACAGGTCGGTGATTTCCCAGCGCCTGCCGCGGCCGTGAATGACGCAGGAGAAATCGCGTAGCTCGGCATGATGAACAAATACGCGCTTGAGCCTGACCATGGCGTGAAGCGTGATCCGACGGGCGGGAAGCCGCGCGGCAATCGCTTTCCGCCGGCCGCCATGCGCGGGCACCCGCGCGCCGGTGCGGAAGACGTCCAAGTCAAAGCCCTTCCCGGTGACGGCGATGTTGATTTTCGGCGCGGCAAAATCCGCCACCGACCCGCGCAGGCTGAAGTCGCCCGCCCCGACCTGTGCATGCTCCGCCTGTATCCTTAAGCCCGTATTGCTGGCCACGGCACGAGCGGCCGGGACAAAGACCGGCGACTTGGTGAAACGCGACCCCAGGGTCAGCGCCTTGAGCGCGACACTTCCGGACACGCGGGGATGCGCGAGCGCGGGCGACCACTCAAGCGCGGCGCTCCCATTGGCCTGTCCGGCGATGGTCAACCCGCTGCTGGCGCCGGTGCGCAGCACCGCGGCGGTCCATCGGCGCAAATCCAGCGCGCTGATTTCAAGCCGCGCCCTGGCCGTCCGCCGCGCGAGCGCGTAGCGCGCGTTGAGCGAAAGCGTTCCGCCGCCCGACAGCGAGGCGCGCGCCGCACAGGTCAGATTACCTCCCGCAAGCGAGCCATCACCGTCAAACAGTATCGCTTCGTGTATCTCGCGATCGCGCAGCGAGAGGAAGCCCTGACGCAGGTGGATTTCAAGCTTCCGCGGTTTGAATCCGGCGCCGCCTTTCGCGAGCGTTCCGTCAATGCTTACCCGCGCGTAGGCCATGCCCCTGTGCGGCACCATCTTAAGCACACGAGGAGGCATCCGGCTGCGCAAATCGAACCGTTCAAGGTCGAGAGAGGAAAATAGCCGCACCGAGTAGCTGACCGACGGCGCGGCCGAGCTCAGGGCGTGAAGCAGATCCGCGTTGAATTCACCGTTCTTGATGGTGACGGCACCAGCGCGCGCGTTCAGGCCGGCCGCTTGTGCAACGCCGTCGCGCAGCGTCACCGTCATCGGCGCGTTGAATTCGAACATGCCAAGGCCGGGTCTCCGGCTTTGCAGACGTGCGTTTGCGATTGTCATCGACGCGATCGCGCCCCTGACTATCGCTTCGAGCGCGCGATGGGTCGTACAGGCCGCGTCGCGGCATTCGGCAACCGCGCCGCGCACCGGCGCGAGAGCAAGCGCCAGCGTCACGGAGCTGATTTCCGCGCGGCCCCTTATGGCGGGTGTGGGCGCGCCCATCGCATGGGCAAGCGAGGCGGGCTCGAGTTCGAGCGGTCCAGCCTGCGCGGTGAGATTGGGATTGCCGGAAAACGGCTTGTCGAGCGCGAGCCGCAGCGGGACCGGGCCACCCAATTCGAGCGAACCGTCGGCGTTGAGAATTCCTTTGAGTTCGATCTGATTTTGCCGGACCGAATACGTTCCAGCGAACCGCGTCGGCCCCGGGAGACCGGGCGCGGACAGCGCAAGGTCGATTTTCCCGTCCAACGCGCCCGTTCGAGCCTGCCGCAACGACGTCCGGCCATGCACGAGGTCGGCGGCGCGCCGGACAAAGGCGACTCGACCGCGCGCACCTTGCGCGCCAGCGTACGGCACGGTGAAGGCGGCGCTGGCGGACAGCCCGTCGAGCGGCGCACCGTTCCACGCGAGGTGCGCGACGGTAAGGCGGGCCTCGCGCGGGTTGGCGTCGATGCGAAGGTCGAGTGCGAGGCGCGCGCCGGGATGCCCACGCGGCTTGATCGCGACGCGCATCAGGCTCGTGTGCCGTGATAGGTGCGCCAACCGGGCAGCCGCCAACTGTAACTTCGCCATATAGCGACGCAAATCGATGGGCTGCGATTTCTTTCGCGGGCTCAACTCGACGAGGGCCGACGACAGGGTCAACGATTTGAGCGGCAGCACGCGCAGGCGCGCGAGCTCGCCGTAACCGACGACCGCGCGCAACCGGCGCGCGTGGATGTGATCGGCCTTGAACGCCACGTTGACTTCTCGTGCGACCAGTTCGAGACCGCGGGTCGAGACGCCGAGGTCGATGCCTTTGATGGTGACGTGAGCGCCGCTTTTTGCCGCGATTTCCACCAACGCCCGGCGCGCGAATGTCTGGCGCTCACGTACGACCGCGGCCAGCAGAAGAGTCAACATGAGAATCGCGAGCCCGACAGCCGCGGCAAGCATCAGAATAATCTTTCCCAAGCGAATCATCACCCGTGGGAGTTTTGATCAAATGAGCGCGCTGTGGGAGTCCGTGCCCTCAACTGAATCGAGTTTTGAAGATCAGCCCCGGCTTTTTCTTTGCAAACCGGTTCGGGTAGTTTCGTTCCATGGCGGAGACTCGCCGCACTCTGTATCTGGTTGACGGCTCGGGATACATCTTCCGGGCCTTCTTCGCATTGCCGCCCCTGTCAACGTCGCGCGGGATGCCGACGCAGGCGGTTTATGGATTTATCAGGATGCTCTTCAAATTGATCAAGGAAGAGCATCCGAGCCATATCGCGGTCGTGTTTGACTCGCCGAAGAAAACCTTTCGCGACGACCTGTTCGAGGATTACAAGGCCAATCGCCCCGAAGCGCCGAGCGACCTCACCGTCCAGATTCCCTATATTCATCGCGCGGTCGAAGCTTTCCGCATAAAGAGCCTCGTGCGTGACGGATACGAGGCCGACGACGTAATCGGGACTCTCGCCGCGCAGGCCGCGCGCGAGCGCTTCGAGACCGTGATCATCACCGCCGACAAGGACTTCATGCAGATCGTCGGCCCGCATACCACGCTGTGGGACACGATGCGCGACAGGCGGGTGGGCGTTCGCGAAGTGCGCGAGCGCTTCGGCGTCGAACCGGCGGCGCTTGTCGAAATCCAGGCCCTGATGGGCGATCCGATCGACAACGTCAAGGGAGTACCCGGCGTTGGCGAGAAAACCGCGGCCGCCCTGGTGCGCGAATTCGGCAACGTCGAGAATCTGTATCGTAATCTCGACAAGCTCGAACAGACGAAAATCCGCGGGGCCAGGCGTCTCGCGGCGCTGCTCGCCGAGCATCGCGCCGACGCCGATCTCGCACGCAAGCTGGTGCGGATCAAGACCGACGTTCCGCTCGACGTGACGTGCGAACAGTTAACATGGCCCGGAATGGACGAAAAGGCGGTCGCGGCCCTGCTTCGCGAACTTGAGTTCACCTCGCTGCTTGAGGAACTGACGCCCGCGCAGGCGAGCCTGCCGATTGGAACCGGCGAGGAAACCGGGCTTACGCGCGAGAGCGTGGCGCGGGCGCGCGAGCAATTGGAAGCGTCGGAGCGGCTCGCGTTTCATCTCGTCGACGACCAATCAGGTGCACGGCTCAAGCTTTGCGGCAACGGAAAGATTTTCGTCGCGGGGCGGGATCTTATCGCCGAGATCGGCCCGATGCTGGCCAGGCCCGCGCCGCCCAAGGCGTGCCACGACTTGAAGACGCACGTCCGGCGGCTGTCGGCGTACGGCGTGGCGCTTGCGGGCGTCGATTTCGACACGATGCTGGCGGGTTTCCTGGTCAATCCGGGACGCCCCGAGCCTTCGCTCGTCGATCTTTATCACGACCATCTGGCGGGACTTCGGCCCGGCGCGCCCGCCGGATCGGAACCAGAGGTTGTGGCGGCGCTTCGCGAAGCGCTGGCACCCAGGCTTCAGGCGGACGGTCTCGAAAAGCTTTTCCGCGAGGTTGAACTGCCGACCGCCCTCGTGCTGGCCGAGATGGAAGCTACCGGCGTCAAGGTGGACGCCGAGGCGCTCAAGGCCGCCTCGCGGGAATTCGGGGAAGAGGCGGCGAGACTCGAGCGCGAGTGCTACGAGCTTGCCGGCGGCGAGTTCAACCTGAACTCGCCCATGCAACTGCGCGACGTGCTGTTCAACCGGCTGAAGCTCACCGCGCGCGGGCTCAAACGAACGAAGAGCGGCTATTCGACCGATGCCGACACTTTGGAAAAGCTCGCCGCAACTCATCCGATGCCGCGCAAGCTGCTCGAATACCGGACGCTCACCAAGCTCAAATCGACGTACGCCGACGCGCTCTTCAGCCTGATAGACCCGGCGACCGGGCGAATCCATACGACCTTCCATCAGGCACTCACCGCGACCGGGCGGCTCAGCTCGAGCGACCCGAACCTGCAGAATATCCCTGCGCGCAGTCCGGAGGGGCAGCGTATCCGGCGCGCTTTCGTCGCCGAGCGCGGATTCATGCTCCTCTCGGCCGACTACTCGCAGATCGACCTTCGCGTACTGGCCCACCTGTCCGGCGACCCCACGTTGACCAGCGCCTTTCGCAAGGGCGAAGATATTCACATAAGGACTGCGACCGAACTGCTGGGAATGACCCCCGACAAGGTCGACGCGAACGCGAGGCGCCTCGCCAAGACGATCAATTTCGGGATCATCTATGGGATGGGGCCACAGCGCCTTGCAACCGCATTGGGGATTCCGACGTCAGAAGCTTCGGACTACATCAAGCGTTATTTCGACCGGCTTCCGGGGGTTCGCAACTTCATAGACGAAACTTTGGCGAAAGCCCGCCAGACTGGCTTCGTAACAACAATGTATGGGAGACGCCGATATCTTCCCGAGCTTCACGCGCCTGAGGGCGGCGCACGGTCCCAAGCGGAAAGGATCGCCGTGAACACGCCCATCCAGGGAACATCGGCCGACCTGATAAAAGTCGCGATGGTGCGTCTGGGGGCGGAACTGAAGCGCGCGGAGCTCCGGGCCAGAATCGTGCTCCAGGTGCATGACGAGCTCTTACTCGAAGTTGCCGACCATCATCTAAATGAGACCCGGGAGGCTGCCCGGCGTGAGATGGAACAAGCTGCGGAGCTGTCGGTTCCGCTCAAGGTTGACATGAAATGGGGCCGCAATTGGGCCGAATTGGCCGTGTCCTGAAGGCAGCCGGGCTGAATTAAACCAACCTGACCAGCGTCTAATTCCATTGAGAAACAAGAGCCGCCCAGACGGCGACGAAGCCGAACTCTTAGAGCGGGCGAAAAAAGGCGACCGCGAAGCTTTCGGGATTCTCGTAAAGCGTTACGAGCGGCGGGTTATTGGAGTCGCGCTGGCGGTGGTTCACAATCAGGATGACGCACTTGAACTGGCACAGGAAACCTTCGTACGCGCTTTCGAGAACCTGCGCAGCTTCGAGTCGCGCTCGAGTTTCTCGACATGGCTTTACCGGATCGCCGCGAATCTAGCGATAGACTTTTGGCGCAGGGAGGGACGATACAGCGTGCTGCGCGGCGAGGACGCCGAAAACGAAATGAGACGGCTGCCGAGCGGGCGCGGCGATTCGTTTACCGCCGCAACGCGCAGCGAATTGGGCGAACGGTTGAGCAACGCGCTGGAAGAGTTGACGCCCGAACATCGGGCCGTGATACTGTTGCGGGAAGTTGAAGGATTGTCTTACGACGAGATTAGTGAAGTATTGAATTGCCCGCGCGGCACTGTGATGAGCCGCCTGCACTACGCAAGAAGCAGGCTGCGCGCAATCCTCAAGGACTTCACTTCGAGCTGAGCGAAAGATGGCGGAATGCAGCGAAATCAGCCTGATGCTCGGCCCCTTCGAGGACGGCGAGCTGGAACCGCACGAGATGCAGGAAGTCGCACGCCATCTCGCTCGCTGTCCTAACTGTGAGAATCTGCTCCAAGAGTACGCCGCAATCGGACGCCAGCTTCGAAGCCTGGCCGCCGAGGCGACGCTTCCCACGAGTGAAGAGTTCGCGATGGGGGTTGACGCGCGCATCCGAAAATTGCGGCTTCCGTGGCGCGAACGGCTCGCGCTGGTTTTCGACGGATGGAGCGGGCAGTTTGGAGCCGCCCTCGGTTCGATGGTGGTGGCGGCCTCCGCGGCAATTCTCACCGTTTTCCTGATGACTCCGCTGACGCGCAACTATTTCAATTCCAATCGCCAGGCGCCCGCCACGTCTTTGGCGCGGGTCGAAACCACGGTAGGAGAACAACCCCAGCAGCTCGCATCGGCTGAAACTCCGGCGGCGGTCAGCACGCCCGGGAACTCACAGGCCATCATCTCGCGACTGGAATCGAACATTCCTTCGGTCGCACTCTGGAGCGCGCCGCAGGACGGCACCACCGTGATCTGGCTGCCGGAGCAGCAGCAATAGCATTTAACAGCCGATGCTTGCCTGGCGCGTTAATCTCACACTGCTCGCCGTCGTTCTTCTCGCGATGGCGGCGCAGGGAGTCTCGGTCGCCGCTGGCAACGGGGTTCCGGCGCGCATCAACCTCCACGTTGATTCAGTTGTCGCCTCGGACACGCATGAGGGTGTCGACACTCGGCTGCGCGGGATGGACAAGCGCCTGCGCTCGCTTTTCAATTACAGCACCTACCGTCTCATCAGCCATCAGGATGGGCACACCGAATGCGGCAAGCTGATCTCGTTCATGCTGCCCGGCGGCAGGATCCTCCATATACAGCCGCGCGCGGTTGAAGGCGGGATGATCGCGATGGAGCTGGTGCTGTTCCAGGGCGCGCGTCCACTGATGACCACCGATCTGAAGCTGAAGAACCACGGCGTCCTCATCGTCGGCGGGCCGCGCTACGAACAGGGGATGCTGATAATCTCGATCGGCGCCGACGCCGATAATGGAAACTCCCTGAGCAGCGTTCCGACCGCGTCCGTGAACGACCACTAGTGCAGTGTCCCACTAATAACTTTAGAAGCGGTCTCATAAATACCGTCGAAGCAGGATGAGGATACAAGCGAGGTGGACGAAGCCGAGAAAGTTTTCCGGGTAACGCTCCCAGCGCACCACCAGGCGGCGGAAGTTATGCGGCCAGGCGAATAGCCGTTCGACTTTCCAGCGCCGC
>JAKAVC010000005.1 GCA_021817345.1 Deltaproteobacteria bacterium
CACATTTTTCCCCTCGGCCTCCAGATTGGGTGAGAGGCCGAGGGAAAAAATGTTCAGTTCCTCTTTCACTATGAGCGAGCAGCAGCATCGGCAGTGGACACCATACAAGCACGCCGCGCCAGCCCTGACGGGACGCTTCGCTCTGGCACGTCCTGCCGCCCGCTTCGCCCACGCATCTGGGAGTCCGCGTGCGGCTCTCCAGGTTCGGGTGAGAGAGCCGCCCGAAAAAGTGGCGCGGGGATGAAAGCAGACAGCGCCCTGCCGCTTACGCGGAAGCGGGCGAAGGCAAAGGAGGACCAGCGATGCGGCGACGTTTCAAGTGCGACCCCAGGTGGATCACCGCCAGGTATCCGGCCCGATGCGCGGAGCCGAACTGCCAGACGGAAATCAATCCCGGCGAGCGGGCGTTCTACTACCCCGGCGATAAGGCCCTCTATGGCGCCCGCTGCGGTCACGGCGAGAAGGCCGAACGCGACTTCACCGCCCACCGAATCGATGAAGACGGCTACTGAGAGAGGAGGCATCGGACCATGGACGTTTACGCGATTGTCACCGATAAGATCGTCAACCTGCTCGAAAGCGGCGTCGTGCCGTGGCGCCGGCCGTGGACCTCGGCCGGACTGCCCCGCAATCTGATCACCAGGAAGCCGTATCGAGGGATCAATTACTTTCTGCTATCCGCGTCGAAATACGTCTCCCCGTTCTGGCTCACGATGCGCCAGGCCAACCAGCTTGGCGGATCGATCCGCAAGGGCGAGGAGAGCACGATCGTGACCTTCTGGAAGATCGACGACGCGAAGCAGGAGGAGACGGAAGACCTCGACGCCGAGCCCAAGGATGAAAGGTGGACTTGACCCGGTTTGGAAGACGGTGTTGGGGAAAGACGGAGAAGGAGGACGCCAATGCCACGAACTCATCCACCATACGCGCCGGAATATAGGCGGCGAATTATCGAGCTGGCGCGCTGCGGACGCAGCATCAGCGAGCTGGCGCGCGCGTTCGAGCCTACGGTTGAGACGATTCGGCAATGGATAAGGCAGGCCGAGCGCGATGAAGGGCTGCGCACGGACGGCCTGACCACTAGCGAGCGCGAGGAGCTCAACCGGTTGCGGCGCGAGAACCGGGTGCTGCGCGAAGAGCGCGAGATACTATCAAAAGCCGCGGCCTGGTTTGCTCAGGAGACCAACGCGACGCCGGGGCGGCGTTCGCATTCGTAGGAGCCAACCAGGCCATGCATCCGATTGCGACCATGTGCCGCGTGCTGGGCGTCTCCCCCGGCGGCTATTACGCGCACCTGACGCGCCCGCCCTCGGCGCGTGCTCGCGCAGACGCCGAGTTGAGTGCCAGGATCGCCGAGATCCATTGCCGCTCGCGCCAGACCTACGGCGCGCCGCGCATTCACGCGGAACTCAAGGAGCAGGGCATTAGGGTGGGATGCAAGCGCGTAGCGCGGCTGATGCGCGCGGCCGGGCTTAAGGGCGTAAGCCGGCGCAACTGGATAATTACCACGGTGCGCGACCGCCACGCGCGTCCCGCGCCCGATCTGGTCGAGCGCAACTTCACCGCCGCGGCGCCCAATTGCTTGTGGGTCGCCGATATCACCTATATCCCGACCCGGGCGGGCTTTCTCTATCTGGCGGTAGTGCTCGACGTCTTCAGCCGCCGGATCGTCGGCTGGGCGATGGAGACTTATTTGCGCACCGAGCTGGTGCTCAAGGCGCTCGACATGGCGCTCGAGCAACGGCACGCGCTCGGAGTGATTCATCATTCCGACCAAGGTAGCCAATACACCTCGCTGGCGTTCGGCAAACGCTGCGAGCTGGCCGGAGTGCGGCCGTCGATGGGAACCGTGGGCGACTGTTTCGACAACGCGATGTGCGAGAGTTTCTTCGCCACGCTCGAATGCGAGCTGCTCAACCGACGCAGTTTCAAGACCCAGGTCGAGGCACGGATCGCGATCTTCGATTTTATCGAGGGCTGGTACAACCCCCACCGCCGCCACTCCGCCCTCGACTATCTATCGCCAATCAACTACGAAAGGAGCTACTCAGCGAAGGCTGATTTCCGCAGCCCAACACCGTCTACTGAAACGGGGTAGGTCCAAGTCCTGCCTCCTTACACCGACGAGCCTACACCCTGTATGCAGGTGCAAGGTCAAGGGTCGCCGAAGACGGACAACCGCCGCCGGCATCGGAAGCTCGACCATTCGAGGGTCGAAGCGCCGATCTGAGGAAGAAAATTTCTTGCGTCCGACGCGCCGGCAGACGAACCTCCTGCTCAGCATTGCCGGGCAGGACGAAAATTTTCTGGCGATTGACGATTATAACTGTCCACAACGCGAACAACGATCGGACAGAAAATCAGCCCTGTTGTTCTGGTCAAATGACCGAGAGGTTATTAAAATCTGCCGCACATCACCTTCGAGCACACTGGCAGTTAGCAACCATGCGCCGCCGCTCACTGCTGCAATCTGCCCGACTCCTTTCGTTACCCGACCTCGTATCTTTGCAACGCGGTGATCGCGGGCGGCCGGATTTACCGACATCGGAACCAACGGCTGCGCTTTTCATGGGGAGGGGGAGCCGCCGCGTAACTCGGTCAACCATGCCGACCGGAGAGGTGAAGCATGCGGATCAGGGCCAACGGAATCTTGGCCCGTGTGCCGCGCAGGTCGGGCGGGGCGGGACTGTTCGAAGTCCCCAGGCTGGAGGAGCTGGTTGCGGACCCTGAAAAGGTGAGGGTGCTCGATGCCTACGCCACATGGGCGTTGCGGGCGCAGGCGATTGCCGCGCTTAATCTTCTAAATGCTCACGACCTGCGTCTGCTTCGGCGCGAGGTCGAGGCGGCTCGCGCGACAGGCGGCGAGCGGTTGCTCCGCGTGAAGGAAGCCGCGGAGAAGTTCTCGGTCACCGAGGACTGGCTCTACCGCAATCACAAGAAATACGGTCTGGCTGTGCGGTGCGGCAGGTCACTGCGATTTTCCGAGCGCGCGATGGACGAGCACGTCCGCAAGCAGCGCGGTTAAAGAGTCTTCAGCCGGGTCGTTGACACGGCCACATTCCAAACATTGATCTATTGTGGTGGCGCGATTCCGATTCGACCGCCGCTCACCCACGGCGTCGGGCGCTCATGCAGGCTATCGCGCCTGAGCCGATCTGCAAGACCGAGGACTTCTTGGCGGTTTGGAACCGAAAGAGCGAAAATCGATGAGAGGAATGGGCCGCATCTTTAAGCGCGGCCCGATCTACTGGATCGCGTACTATCATCGCGGCAAAGAGTTCCGCGAAAGCTCGCGTTCCGACAGCGAAAAAGAAGCACGCCAGTTGCTCAAGAAGCGGATCGGCGAGGCTGCAACCGGACGGTTTAGCGGAAGCCGTGAAGATAGAGTTACGTTCGAAGACCTCGCAGCTGGACTTCTCGGCGACTACCAGATCAATCGGCGCCGCTCACTTTCTGCCGCCCGCCTCTCGATCAGCCATCTACGGAGATTCTTCGGCATCGACCACGCCGTGGACATCACCACGAATCGCGTCAGAGCCTACGCCGCAATGCGCCAAGGCGAGGGAGCAGCCAATGCGAGTATCAACCGGGAGCTTGCGGCCCTGAAGCGAATGTTCAGCCTCGCCGTTCAAGACGGCCGGTTGAGCACGATGCCGTTCATTCCCACGCTCGAAGAGGATAATGTCCGCCAAGGATTTGTCGATCACGGTGCCTTCGTGGCCTTGCGGCAAAACCTGCCGGAATATCTTAAAGACCCTGTGACCTTCCTCTATTTGTCGGGCTGGCGACTAGGCGAAATGAAGGCGCTTGAGTGGCGCGACGTGGATCTCGGCGGCAAAGTCGTCCGTTTGAGACCTGAGATCAGCAAGAACAAAGATGGCCGGCTCTTACCGCTTTCCGGTGAGCTGCTCGAAATCATGGAACGAGCGCAGGTAAAGCGCCGTCTCGATTGTCCGTACGTATTCCATCGGAATGGCGAGCCGATCGGCGACTTCCGCAAAGCTTGGTCGAACGCCTGTAAGGCATCAGGTTTGGGGCGGATCTTGGTTCACGATCTTCGCCGGACCGCGGTTCGCAACATGGTGCGCGCGGGGATTCCTGACCGCGTCGCGATGGCGCTCTCAGGCCATAAAACACGAAGCGTCTTCGACCGCTACAACATCGTCAGCGAATCCGATCTCGTCCATGCCACACAGCGGCTCCAGGCGCATCTCGTGGGCGAACCAGCAAGCAGCAAGGTGACTTCGCTTCGGCCGAAGCGTCCGCGCAAATAGACGCTCGCGCTCTTTCAGGCTTCGTCGGTTCAATGACGCGCGGCGCGCAGGGTCGCGTCGTTACGACGCCATGCTTTTCACTCTCGCACGCTTGACAAATGCGGACAGAATACGGACAATTCGTTCGTTGGTGACGCTGAATGTCCGCGTTGTTTTCGAGAATGGCTTGAATTTCGGGGGTTTTTTGGTGAGCCGTCCGGGACTCGAACCCGGGACCCTCTGATTAAAAGTCAGATGCTCTACCGGCCTGAGCTAACGGCTCACCGCGAGGATTCAGGGGGATCGAAATTACAGGGATTCGCCCTTGGCTGAAAGCCCCCGATGAGCGGTCCGATGCCGTCTGCGCCGAGCGTCAATTGGCACCCAGTGCTCGCCTGTCCCGCAGCCTTCATCGTAAACGGGAGCAACGGGGAAAGCCCGAGTTTTCGCCGGGTGCTCCCTCTCGCTATCGAAAGCCCTCTGTGTCAACGAAGGTTGAGACACTTGGGTTCCGCAATTAGCGGAGCAAACGACCTCCAAGCGGGCCGGGGCGGGCGGGTTGATCCAGACCTCTTGCGGGGGTCTGAGGACGCGCGGCCGGCCGCGAACAAACCGTTCCGGGTGCGCGAC
>JAKAVC010000050.1 GCA_021817345.1 Deltaproteobacteria bacterium
GCGCTCGGATGGACGCTCGTCGCCGCGTTCGGATTGCTCGCTGCCCCGGCGCTTTTCTTCGGTCCGCGCGGCGCAATCGACCAGACAGTTTCCTACGTGCAGGTGGTGCTCTCGATGACCGGGCGCTACCGGCTGATGCTGACCAACCAGTCGGCGAGCTCGGCCTTCGCGCGAATCCTGAGCCTCGGCGGGGCTCCCGGAGCCGGCGCGGCAGGCGCTTCGCTTTACGCCGGGATGGCGGTGGAACTTACCCTCGTGCTTGCGGTCGCGATTTGGTGCGCGATGAGCCCTGCTGAGCGGCGCGGCGCGATACTGCCGCGGCGATTTCCGCTCGCGGCGTTGTTCTGCCTGATGCCGTCGTTCGCGCCGGTTTCATGGAAAAGTTACTACTCAGCCCTGCTCGTGCCGTACGCGGTTCTGCTGGCGGCGCTGTGGCTGGAACGCGAGCGGACGGACAACCGCAAAACGCCGCGGCTTGCGTGGGCGATGCTGATGCTGTCGGTCGTGATCAACTGGCTTCCGGGCAAGATGGTCAACCGGATCGCGCTGTTTTACTCGGTGCACTTCGTCGCCTCGCTGCTCGTGCTCGGGGCGATCGTGGTGACCGCGCGATGGACGCGCGGCGGCGCGGCGGCGCAAAGTATCGGCGCGCGTTGCGCGGCGAACGGCTAGGCGATGATGCGCAGGAACCTTCCCAAAGGTTTCCGCTCAAGACCCGCGCGGCCGTATCCCGGCCCGTTTTTCGACCGACTGATGCTCGGGCGGCGGACGGTTTACCTAAGGCGCGATCTTGTTCCGCTCGCGCCCCGGATAATCGCGCGTATCGAGGAACTGCGCGCGCGCGCCGGACGCGAGGGCTCGGGAAATCGCCTGAGCGCGATGCGCCTTGCGGTAGAAAATGCCCCGGAAATGATCGTTCGGTTCTCGCGCCGGGGCGGGATGGCCCGCTTTTTACTCGACGATCTCTATTTCGGGTTTGATCCGCGCCCGGTGCGCGAGCTTGCAATCGCGGCCGAGGCCGCAAAACGCGGTATTCCGATCGCCGAACCGCTCGGCGCGATCGTGCAATGGACATGCCCGGGTGTTTATCGCGGCGCGTTCATCACCCGCGCGATCCCGGGTATCACCTTATGGGAGTTCCTGCGCACCGACGACGATCCGCACGTGCGCGAACACGTGCTCGGCCTTGCGCGCGAGGCGATCGACGCGATGCATGCGGGCGGGCTGGTTCACGCGGACCTGAACCTGCACAATCTGCTGGTCGCAACCGGCGCGGAACGCTTTTCGGTCGCAATTCTGGATCTCGACAAGGCCTGCCTGCTCGCGTACCCGGCGCCCGCGCCGATTCGCCGGCGCAATTTTGACCGCCTGCTGCGCTCGGCAAGAAAACTCGACCCCGAAGGAAGGATTATCGACGCCGCCGCGCGCGAAATTCTCACCGCGCACTGACTTCGCCTATTCGCGGCGAAGCGCAATCGCCTCGATTTCGATTCGAGCGCCGCGCGGCAGCGCCGCAACCTGCACCGTGGAACGTGCCGGATAAGGCGAGGCGAAATGCTCGGCGTACACGCGATTGATCACGTCGAATTCGCCGAGATCGACGACGAAGAGCGTGGTCTTGACGACGTCCTGGAAGCCAAGCCCGGCCTTGCTCAGAATCTCGCGCAGATTTTCCAGCGCGCGCCGGCTCTCGGCCTCGACTCCGCCCTCAACCAGCGCGCCGGTCTGCGGATCCAGTCCAATCTGCCCCGAGCAAAACATCCATTGCCCGTCCACGACAGCCTGAGAGTAAGGACCGATTGCGGCTGGAGCCTGCCTGGTTTCGACCGCCGTCTTCATCGTGCATGTTCCTCATGAATCGCGGCGAGAGCCGCTTCGACGCCTGTGGCACCGGCAAACAGCGGCGGCTCGACCGCGCCGCGCCTGCGCGGCGCGCGCGCCGCATCGAGGTTATCGCGCCCCGCGCGCAAAGCGAAGCGCTCGGCAATGTGCGATTGTGGGAAGGCGTAAGACGCGTGTCGAAAGCCGGCCAGGGGCTAATAATGCTGGCCGTTTTGCTGGCCGAGGCGCGAAACCCGCATCACGCCGTCGATCGCGGCGATTGAACTCATCAACGTGTTCAACTGCCGCGCGTTGGTGACGGAAAGCTCGAAGATGGAAAGGGCCCGCCCGTCGACGCCCGTGGTCTTGACCTCGGCGGTGGTGATATTGACGCCGGCCGCGGCGATCGCCTTGGACATCGCGGCGAGCAGCCCCGGCTGATCCACGCACAACACTTCCAGGCGAATCGGCCGCGGCGCCAGTTCTCCATCCTTCCATACCACCGGGACGCGCCGCTGCGGATCGCTCATCAGCGCGTGGGTGCATCCCGCCAGATGCACCGTGACACCGCGCCCCCGCGTGATGAATCCGGTTATCGCCTCGCCCGGCAGCGGATTACAGCATCGCGCAAACCGCACCAGGACGTCGCCCACCCCCGAGACGACGACCGCGCTGCCGATTGCCTTGCGCTGCTCGCGGGCGGGTGCGCGTTCGCCCGCCGGCGCGGGCTGCTTTTCCGCGCGATAGGTTTTCAGCTCTTCCGGCTTGAGCACTTTCGCCAGAAGCTGGGAAGGAGTGATGATTCCGTAGCCGACCGCGGCAAGCAGCGCGTCGGGATCGCGCTGGGAAAATTCCTTCAGCACCGCGTCGAGGCGTTTCTCGTTCCTGAGCTGCGCGACGCTAAGTTTGAGCGGTTCGAGCTCGCGATCGAGGAGCGAGATTCCAAGATCGCGCGAGCGGTCGGCCTGCTGCTGGCGAAACCATTGGCGGATTCTGCTCTTGGCGCGCGCGGTCGCCGCGAAGTTCGCCCAGTCCTTGCCCGGGGTCTGCCGATCGTTGGTGATCACCTCGACCGTGTCGCCCGACTGGAGCCGGTAGCGCAGCGGCACCATCCGCCCGTTGACCCGCGCGCCGGCCAGATGGTTGCCGACTTCGGAGTGGATCCTGTAGGCGAAGTCGATGACCGAAGAATCCTTGGGAAAATCGAGGACGTCGCCCTTGGGCGTGAACACGAAGACCTCTTCGGGAAAGAGATCGTCGCGCACGGTCGAGAGGAATTCCGCGGGATCCTTCAGGTTCTGCTGCCATTCGACCAGCCGCCTGAGCCATGCGAAACGCTGGGTGTCGCGTTCGGCCGAACCGCCTTCCTTGTAGGTCCAGTGCGCGGCGATTCCCTCTTCGGCCACGCGATGCATCTCGCGACTTCGAATCTGCACCTCCATGCGCTGGCCGTGAGGCCCGATAACCGTGGTGTGCAGCGACTGGTACATGTTGGGCTTGGGCAGCGCGATATAGTCCTTGAACCGGCCGGGGACCGGCTTCCAGTTCGCATGCACCACGCCGAGCGCCTCGTAACATTCGCGCACCGTGTCCACGATGATGCGAAAGGCGACGAGGTCGTAGATTTGATCGAAGGCGAGGCCCTCCTCGCGCATCTTGGTGTGAATCGAATAGAAATGCTTGGGCCGGCCGGTCACCTCCGCCGTCACGCCCGACTCGGCAAGGCGCCTGGAAAGAATGTCGATAACCGCGCTGATGTACGCCTCGCGTTCGGCTTTGCGCTTGGCGACCAGCGTCTTCAGCATCGAGTACGCCTGGGGATTCAGGTAGCGGAACGCGTTGTCTTCGAGTTCGGACTTGAGCCAGTAGATGCCGAGGCGGTGCGCGATGGGCGCGTAGATCTCAAGCGTCTCACGCGCGATCTCGCGCTGGCGCTCGCGCGGCAGCGCGCCGAGCGTGCGCATGTTGTGCAGGCGATCGGCAAGCTTGATCATCACGACCCGGATATCCTGCGCCATCGCGATAATCATCTTGCGGAAATTCTCGGCCTGCTTCTCCTCGCGGCTCGAGAACGTGATCTTCGAAACCTTGGTCACCCCGTCGACCAGCCGGGCAACCTCCGCGCCGAACAGGGACTCGATTTCCTGGAGAGACGCGTGCGTGTCCTCGACCACGTCGTGAAGCAGCGCCGTCACGATTGACGGGAGATCCAGCTTGAGCCTTGCCGAAATGATCGCGACGTTGAGCGGATGGGTCACGTAGGGCTCGCCCGACTCGCGCTTCTGCTCGGCGTGCATCCGGGCCGAGTAATCGTAGGCGCGCCGAATGAGTCCCGTGTCGGCTTGCGGGTTATAGGCGAGAACCGAGCTTATGATCTCGTCCAGTTCTGAAGGTTCGCTTTGCGCTAACTCTTCCACGGTACGAAGCCCGGGCTAAGCCGCGTCACCCTCGACCTCTCGGCAGTGACGATCGAAAGCAGCATCTCGATAGATTCGTCCACGTCGTCGTTGATAATGAGGTAGTCGTACTCGACGTACGCTCGCGCTTCCTCGCGCGCCCGTTCGAGCCGGCCTTGGATTGCGGCCTCCGATTCGGTGCCGCGTCGGCGCAGGCGCTGTTCCAGTTCCTGGAACGTGGGCGGGAGGACAAAGATCGTAACCGTGTCACGCCGGTAAGCGGCTCTTATCTGGCGCGCGCCCTGTACATCGATATCAAGCAGGATGTCGCGGCCCGAGGCGATAGCCTCGTCGAGGGGCTGTTTAGGGGTTCCATAGCAGGCGTCGAAGACCTGAGCCCACTCCGCCAGTTCGTTGCGCTCGCGTATTCGTCTGAACTCATCTTCGGTCACAAATCGATAATCCGTCCCCTCCACCTCGCTTCCCCTCGGACGGCGGGTCGTTACCGATACCGAGGCGGCAAGCTCCGGTATCCGATCGAGCGCGGCACGCGATATCGTGGTTTTGCCGGCTCCGGACGGAGCGGAAACTATAAACACTATACCGCGTCTTGGCGGCACGAAGTCCTTCATTAAACAGCCTAATATAAAGCGCCCGTGCGACGCAAATGGCGCTTTTATCGCCTACTCGACGTTCTGCACCTGCTCGCGCATTTTTTCCGCCTCGCCCTTCATCTCCACCGTCAATTGCGAGAGCTGGGCGTTCTGCGACTTCGAGCCGATCGTGTTGACCTCGCGGTTGATCTCCTGGAGAAGGAATTCTATCGGCTTTCCGACCGGACCTTCGCGCTTGAGCAGCTCGGTCAGCGCCGCCAGATGGATTCTGAGCCGGGTCAGTTCTTCGGCGATGTCGCCGCGCTGGGCAGCCGCCGAGGCTTCTTCGTAGAGCCGTTTTTCGTTAAGCGGCAACTCGCCGAGCAATTCCTGCATCCGAAGCCTGAAGTTTGCGATCACTTCCTGGCGGGTCTTTTCGGCAAGCTCTTCGACCTTCGGCAAAACCCGCGACACTTTCCTGATCCGCGCCTCGAAGTCACGCTTTAAGCTCCTGCCCTCGCGAATACGCTCCGCCTCCAGACGCTTGAGCGCCTTGCCGACCGCCTCGAAGCCAAGCTTTACCCCGTGCGCATGGTCGTTCTCGTCCTCGACGACGTGAAATATCTCGGGGCGATGCATGATCGCCTCGATTCCGATCGGACCTTCGAGGCGAAAGTTCTTTCCGAGGCGGCGCAATTCGTTCAGGTACATGGCGGCAAGCCGCTCATTGACCTGGAGCGCGACCGGCGGCGGCTTTACAGTTGTGTGGCGCAGGAAAAGCTCGACCCGCCCGCGCGACACCGCCGCCTGCACGAGCTTTCTTAGCTGTGCCTCATGCTCGCCCCATCCTCTAGGCAAATTCATCTTGAGTTCGAAGAAGCGCTGATTGAGCGAGCGCACCTCCGCGAGCACCCGCACGCCGTCGCGTTCGATACTGGCGCGTCCAAAGCCGGTCATGCTGCGCATCTGATGTTCAGTTCCTTCCTCCCGAGACGTCATTTTTCTCAAGACAGGCGCGGTAGAGTTCGATCGTTCGCCGAGCCATCGCCGCAACCGAGAACCGCGCGCACGCCCGTTCGCGCGCCGCAACTCCGATCCTGCGCCGCACGGCCTCATCGCGCGAAAGGCGCGCTATCGCGCCCGCGATCGCCCGCGCATCGGCTGGCGGGACCAGTACGCCGCTGACACCATCCTCTATAGCGTCGACGACGCCACCCGAGGCGCTCGCGATTACCGTCAGCCCCGACGCCATCGCCTCGAGCATCGCAACGCCGAGACCTTCCTTAAGCGAGGGAAACACGAACAGGTCCAGCGCTTCAAGCAGCGGCTTGGAGTCTTCCACCTGCCCGAGCATCCGCACCCGCGCCGACACGCCCTGCCGTTCGGCGACCTCGGCAAGCTCCCTTCGGAGCGAGCCGCTTCCCGCGACAAGGCATACCACGCGCTCCGTCCCAGGCTCCGCGCCGAGCCCCGCGATCGCTTCGAGCAGGTAGCGATGGCCCTTTCTTTCTTCGAGCGCGCCGACCGTACCGATAGCGAATTCCCCGGGCGCGATAACGAAACGTGCGCGCGCGGCCTGTCTTTCCGCGGGCGTGGGCGGACGAAACCGGTCGCAATCGACGCCCGAAGGAATAATCACCAGATGCTCGCGCTTCACGCCCGCCGCTTCCAGCGCTCGCGCGACCGGAGTTGAGATGGCGGCGACGGCGTCAACCGCACGATTGTAGAGATACGGCGCGAACAGGCGATTTGGCCGGTAATCCATCCGCCGGGTGACGATTGTCGCGCGTGCCATCCCGCCGACCGCCGGCGCCATCGAATGCGCCCGCGAGGTATGGAAATGAACGATATCGTACCGGCCCCGCGCAACGAGCGCGCGCAGGCGGAGCGCGGCGCGGATATCGAATGCGTTTCGGATCGTGAGCGGGGGGCATACGACGCCGCTTGCACTCGCACGCGCGTAAAGCGCTCCGCGCGGGTCGCAGGCAAGCTCGGCGCGATGCCCCGCGTGGAGCAGTTCGAGCGTGAGTCCCAGGACCTGCGTCTCGCCGCCGGCGAATCCAAGCTCGGGATCGACTCCGAGCACGCTAAGCGGGCGTTCGCCACGCTTTATCGCGCGCGAGTCGTCCGAAGCTTCGTCTTCGTTTGCGCCGGCGCCTTGTTCGAGCATCGTGGTTCAGTCGCGGGCTCGACTCAATCGAGGAACCGGTAGTAGAGGATTGCGACGATCGCGCTCACTGCGTCGCGCCACCCGATCTTCTTGCCTTCCTCGTAGGTGCGTCCGGAATAGGAAATCGGCACCTCGTAGATGCGCCATCGCGCGCGCGCCGCCTTGCTCGTGATCTCGGGTTCGAACGTAAAGCGGTTGGCGCTCAATTTTATCTCCATGAGCTTTTCCCGCAAGAACGCCTTCATCCCGGTTTCCATGTCGCTCAGGTTGAGATCGCTTATCATGTTCGAGACAAGCGTGATGAGCCGGTTGCCGAGGTAATGCCAGAAGAAGAGCACGCGATGCGGTCCGCCGAGGAAGCGCGACCCGTAAACCATGTCTGCGCGCCCGTCGAGCAGCGGTTCGACGACGCGCGCGTAATCCTTTGGGTCGTATTCGAGGTCGGCGTCCTGAACAAAGACATAGGGATTGCTGGCGGCGGCGAAGCCGAGCCTGAGCGCCGCGCCCTTGCCGCGATTTTTCGCGTGGTACAGGACCTTGACCCGGGGATGCTCGAAGGTGCGCAGGAACTCGCGCGTCCCGTCGGTCGAGGCGTCGTCAACCACGATGACCTCGGCGTCAAATCCGCAGTTGAGAACCCGGTCCAAAACCTGGCCGATGGTTTTTACTTCGTTGTAAACAGGGATGACGACGGATATTTTCGGCGTTTCCTCAGCCATCAGCTCCCTCCCACTCTGCCGTTGCCCGCCATCGCGCAGGCGGAACCCCTGGAACCGCCGCCGTTGCGCGCCGCCTTGTCGCGGGCAAGCCGCGCCTGAAGCATCCGCGCCGCAACCCGCAGCGTGGTGCGCCTGTCGATTCCCATCTCCTCGGCATACGCGGCAAGCACGCGCACCCGATCGCTGCGCGAAAGCCCCCGGATGTCGAAACGCCCGAGCTGCACCAGATTGCGCATCCGATGGCGGCCGACGGCAAACACGCTTCGGCGCCGGGTGCGCTCATGATCGATGAACGCAAAGCGCGGCGGTGAAACAGACGTCACGATGATATTATACGGGGTGAGATCGCCGTGGACGTAGCCCAGGCGATGGAGCCGGGCGACCTCGCGCCCAAGCGCGCGCAGGACGTTGCGCCGCGTCGCGCCCGGCGTATTCGAGCGGCGATCCATATAATACGAGACCATCCTGCCCGCTATACCCTCGAACGCCACCAACTCCCGTCCCGAAGCGCGGTCGTAGCCGGTCATCAGAATGCGAGGCACTTCCACTCCGTCTCGCCGGAGCTTCGCGACAATCCGGACCAGGTGATGCGCGACGGGGCCGCGCCATACCCACTTAAGCAGCGCGGCGGCTCCCGAAGGAGCGTCGAGCACCTTGAGAAAAACGGTATCCGCGCCTGAGTCGAGCGGACTGCCGTTCATCCGGATCCGATACGTCGAGGCATGCCGCGAGCGCCTAAGCGGTTCGCCGCGAGCGCCCGAAACCGCTTCCATCGCACACGCAAGCAGCCGCTCGCGCGACTCGGCGTTCAGTTCCGCGTCCGGAAACCTGAACCGCCATCGCGAATCTTTTGCGCGAGCTCCCGCTCCCGGTCCCGAAATCATCGAGACTCCCCGGCAGGCGTTTGCGCGCAGGCCGCGGACAACGCGTCGCCCGTCCGCATGCGGGCGGCGGATTTCACTGCCTCGATTATGGCCTCGGGGCTGATCCGGTGCATGCACTCACGCCCGATCGGGCATCGCCTGAGGTAACACGGATGGCACGGGATCTCGCCACGCAGTGCGAACCGCTCGAACCCCCATGGTGCGGAACGAATCGGCGACGTCGAACCCCATAGCGACACGACCGGGCATCCCATGGCCGCCGCGATATGCATCGGCCCCGAATCGGGACCGAACGCGGCCGCACACTCGGGAAAGATCGCGACCAGGTCGCGGAGCGAGGTGCTGCCCGCAAGATTGAGCATCGGCGCGCCGCGCATCTCCTCGGCGACCGCGCGCGCAAGCGCAACATCGTCGGGACCGCCGAGCAGAACCGGAAACATTCCCGGCCCGGCCCCGTTCTTTTGCGAAAGTCCGCGGATAACGGCGGCGATCGACTCCGGAAAATAGAGCCGGCTTGGCCACGACGAGCCCAGGATCACGCCGAGAATCGGACGCGGCGCGCCGCCCAAGAGCTCCCGCGCACGCGCACGCTCTTCCTCGGTCGCGACGAGCCCGAATTCGATCTCGCATCGGGGAAGCCCGAGCGCGTCGCCAAACGCCTGGTACTGGAGCAGCTTGAGGCTCATCTCGGCCTGCGGCTCGATTCGGCGCGTCGAGAACAGATGATTCATCTCCTTGGTGTTCGCCGCGGAAAACCCAAGACGCACGGGCGCACCCGAATAGCGCGAGATCACGCCGCTCTTCAGGATACGTTGAAGATCGAGCACGAGATCGAAACGCCCCGCCCTGATTTTTGAAAGAAACGGGAAGACCGAGTACGGGGCCCGCCCTCGGTCGAACAGGATGATCTCGTCAAGCCAGGGATGGTGGCGGAGAATCGGCTCGGATTTCGGCTCGACCGCCCACGCGATATGCGCCGACGGCCATCCGCGGCGAATCCGCCCGAGCAGCGCAAGCGCGCGCACCACGTCGCCGATCGCGCCGAGCAGGACGATCAGGATGCGTTTCGGAGCGGGGGTCTTACCAGCCTCGGCTGTTTCAGCGGGAACCATCAAAGGAAAAGCGCTGATTTCCTCCCGTCAAGGGATGATAACCGCGCAAAGAGGCGCCGGAAAGCGGGCTTACCTGCCCAAATGCGGGGGCTATGCGCACCGGCGTTCAGCCGGCGCGCGCCCGGCGAGAAATGTTTGCGCGCCGATTAACCTCGCGCTCTCACGAGACGGCCGGACAGACTGCTATGAAAATTCCTCTCCCCAAATCCTGTCGTGCTTTTCCCGCACTAGCCCGACACGCTGGGCGCGAGAGGCGAAATTACGATTGCGACGCAGGTTCCGCCGCGCGAGCCTCGACGTCGGGCGATTCCTCCGATTCGCGTCGATAGACAACCGACCACGCCGATAGCACGCCCGCGATCACCCCGGTCCAGAAGGTCACCCAGAAAGTGAGCGTCATCGAGAACGTCCGCGCTCCCGAAATGAGCAGCACGATCAGCCCGGCACCCAGCACGACGCATGTGATTCCCGGCCATTTCAGGTAGTCGGCGCTGCACGCCCACAGGCCCAGAACCACCAGCGCGACCGCCGATGCCAGCAGCATCCAGGGACTCGTCTCCAGAAGACCCGGATCAAGAACCGCCGCGTATACCAGCCACAGCCCGAGCAATGTGTTTAACACGCTTGCGATCATGTGCCCTTCCCTCTTCCTGATGAAGCCGCACCAGGTAGCGCCAGGTGACTGGAGGAATCACGAAATAGGCGAGACAACTCGCGACGATCAGCACCTTCCACCACGGGCCGAGCGGTGTTGCGGTCACTATCACGATCATCACGCCGAAGTGAGCCGCGTAACATGCGAAGCTCGCCGGCTTCAGATATGGTTCGCGATACAGCATCGCCAGCGTATAGAACAGCCCATACATCCCGGCGAGCAGGACGAACGCTCCCAAGAGGAGCGCCGTCTCAATCATCGCGCTGGCCGTCATGCGGCCGCCTCTTTGAGCGGTTCCTCGGCCTCGCCACGCCGCCGTTTTCCTATCGTCAGCACGTCGTACATGAGCATCGCGTAACCCGCCGCGAACAGCACCCCGAAGCCCATCCGGGTCCACATTCCTTCGACGTACCACGGGCGATGCTGCAAGGCGATAAACGCTCCCCACGTCGAGCCGCCCAGCGCCCGCTCGAAGAACGCCTGGTCCATCCCGGCCACCAGCAGCCCGCCGACCATCCCCAGCATCCCAAGATTCAACAGCGCGAACGACCATTTCCACGCCCGCCCGTCGAGGGCCTTTCTCTCCCGGCTCCCCGCGACCGCGAGATAGAGCACCGCGATCACTCCGCAACTGTACGCGCCCCAGAACGCGAAATGCCCGTGCGAGGCCGTCCACTGCGTCCCATGTGAGTACAGGTTGATCTGCGGCAGCGTCATCATGAAGCCCCATACTCCGGCGCCGATGAAATTGCCGAACGCCTCGGCGAGCGTCCAGTAGAGCGCGGGGCGGTTTCCGGCCCGCAGATGGCGCGTGCCGGAATCGTAAATCGCGTGAATCACCATCCCAAGCAGCGGCAGCGGTTCGAGCGCCGAGAAAAATCCGCCGATCCCGAGCCAGTAGCCGGGCGTCCCGATCCAGAAATAATGATGCCCGAGGCCGAGGATGCCCGTCCCGAGCACCAGCGCCACTTCAACGTAAAGCCAGCTCTCCACCACCCGGCGCGAGGTCCCGAGCAACTCCATCAGCGCCCACGCCATGATGCATCCGATCAGGATCTCCCAGGTTGCCTCGACCCACAGATGGACCAGCCACCACCACCAGAAGAGATCCTTGGACATGTCGGTCATCGCCGGGAAGGCGTCGAGATACAGCACCACGAGCGGTATCAGGTCGAAGATGAGAACCATCAGGATACCGCTTCGCCGCGTGCTTTTGACGGCGCTCGCGACCACGTTGTAGCCGAACACGAGCGCGACCGCGAGAATTCCGATCGCGGCCCACCGCGGCGCCTCGACGTACTTGCGCCCCTGGTTGATGAACCACATGCTGAATTCGTCGCTCGCGCCGTACTGCACGAAGATGAACACCGCGGCGACGATCGCGACCGCCGCGCAGAAAACCCAGAACATTATCTCGGCGAGCGCGATACCCTCGACCTCGCGTCCGGTCTCGCCCGGCAAAAACCAGTACACTGCGCCGAAGAATCCCATCAGGTGCCAGATAATAAGTGTATTAATATGAAGAATCTTCGCGGTGTTGAAGTTAAATGTGTTTAGCAAAAACGTCGGATGAACGTAGTAGATTGAGGCGAGTATCCCGAACACCACCATCAAGCCGAACAACACCATCGCCGCCGTAAGGTATCTAAGCGCGAGCCGCTGTGAGCGATACATTGACGCCTCCCTACTTCGCCTGCGCGACGCCGAATCCGTTGGGAAACCCGTTGGTGTCAACGGCGGACATCCACTTGAGGTACGCAACCGCCGCCTGCGCTTCGTCGCGGCTCAGATGCAGGTTTGGCATCTCATGATAGCCAAGCCTGAACGGATGCATCAGGAACGCCGCCATCGCGTCGCCGCGTTTCGTGCCCGGATACTCCGCCCATACCGGGTCGAGCCACGCGCGGGTCAAGTCAGGGGCGTAATAGGCGCCGTTTCCGAAGAAGGTGTGGCAATCCATGCAGGCCCGGCTCTGGATCACCATCTTGCCTTTGCCAATCAGTGCCTTCGCCTCGGTCTCGCTGTACTCGTGATTGAATAGCAACTCCTGACCGCCGATTTTTGGGACGTACTCGCCGCGCGCGCTGTCGTAGGAATAGGAGATTTGATTATTGATCACGTCGTAGAGCGGCACATGGGAGCCGCCGGGCGTGATCGCGTCAAGCGAATTGACGGCCAGAATGACCAGAACCGCGCTCATGAAGAGAGTGCTGGCGATTGCGCCGGCTCTCCAGAAGGCGGGATCCCGAGTGTACATCTGCCACTCCTCTTCGCGGAGCCCGATCCTAAATCGGGCTCCGTCCGATGGCCGTTCAGTTCACTATCGGGCCGTCGCTCTCCGGGGTTACCGCGCGGCGTGAGAGCCCCGGAGACTTCGGCTCACCGTCCGGACGGCCGTAACGTGTATCACACATACCTCTTTAAATGAAAGAGGCGGGCTAGGCAGGCACAGGAGCGGCGCAAAGGCGCTCCCGACACGCACTTCCCTAAAAACACTGAACCCCCGTCGCCGGGGGTTCGTTGGTGGGCGGATGCGTCCGGAGGGTCGCCCAGCCCTCACCGTTCGGACGCGTAAATTTTATTACGATCCCGCGGCCGAATCGGTATTCGCTACACACTCAAGCATATAAGAGATAAAGATAAGTTTCAAGACTCACAGTTAACAAGGGGGCCCTCATGGCGCGAATCTGGGGATTCGATCTGGGAACTGGCTCGGTTGGTTTCGCGGTGCTCGACTACGACGAGGAATCGTCCGAGGGCAAGCTCGTTCGCATCGGCGTCCGCGTGTTTCCCGAGGGTGTGGACGAAAAGAAGAAGGAACCGCGCAATGCTGAGCGCCGCGCTAAACGTCTAGCGCGCCGTCAGTTCAGACGCAGGCGATGGCGCAAGCGCGCGATGCGCGACCTGATCGTAAGCGCCGGGCTCCTGCCCGCCTCCGAGCGCGAACCGAGGGCGCACCAGAGCCGCGAGGATTTCTTCCTAAACAGCGACGACGCCGACCCGTATCGGCTGCGCGCCCGCGCTGTGAACGAGCGAATCAAGTCATTCGAGATTGGCCGCGTCCTCTTTCATCTCTGCAAGCATCGCGGATTCACCGGCAGCCGCAAATTCGACGCATCGCGCGAGGACGACAAGAAGCAGGCAAACGAAGAGCGCCAAACCAAGCAGGAGATCGAGGCTCTGTGGATGCAACTGGCCGGGCGCACGCTCGGCGAGTATCTGCACAGCCTGCCCCCGGCCGCGGCCAAACGCCGTCGGCACACCCACCGCGACATGATCGAGGACGAATTTCGCCGCATATGGGAGAAGCAGCGCTCCTTCTACCCCGACCTTCTAACCGGCGATCTCAGGGAGCGGGTCTGGCACATTCTTTTCAGCCAGCGGCCCACCTTCTACCGCCTCAAGACCGTCGGCAAATGCGAACTCGAGCCTGACGAATTGCGCTGCCTCAAGGGCGACTGGCACGCCCAGCGTTCCGTCATGCTCCAGATGCTCAACAATTTACGCCTCTCGGGTGACCGTCCTCTCAGCGCCGAGCAGCGCGAACGCCTGTTACAGGAACTCCAGGCGAAGGCGAGCCTGACATTCGATCAGATCAGAAACAAGCTCGGCCTCGGCGACGAGCGTTTCAACTTCGAATCCGGCGGCGAAAAGAAAATGCTCGGCAACGCGACCGAGCACCAGCTTGCGCGGATTTTTGGCAAGCAGTGGGAGGCGCTTCCGGCGCGCGATCGCATCCGCGACGAGATCGCCGAACGGCTCTGGCATCTCGAATACCGGCAGATCGGGAACAAGCGCGCCGAAATCCGGGTCGCCGCCGAATGGCAGGCCGAGCGCGAGGCTTTCGTCGAGGGCGCGACGCGCGAGTGGGGTATAACCGCGGAGCAGGCCCAGGCTCTCTCGAAACTGGACCTTCCCGCCGGATACGCGATGCACTCACGGCTTGCGATCCAGAAAATGCTCCCGCGTCTGGAGCAGGGGCTTCGCTACGACGAAGCCAAGGCCCTCGCGTACCCCGACCCGCCTGCCGCGCGCGCTCCGGCGGACAAGCTTGCCGAGCCGGATGGCGAGCGTGTTCGAAACCCAACCGTGATGCGCACGCTGGGCGAGCTGCAGAAGGTCGTGAACAACCTGCTGCGCGCCGACGGGCGGCCCGATCTCATTCGCATCGAACTTGCCCGCGACCTGAAACTGCCCCGCGCCCGGCGCCTCAGGATCATGGCCGACCAGCGCCGCAATGCCGCAAGCCGCGAGAAGGCGCGCACCGCGCTCGCCGAACACGGGCCGCCCGACGTCGGCGAAAACATTGAAAAGTATCTTCTCGCGGAGAGCCAGGGATGGCGATGCCCTTACTCGGGCGAGCACATCTCATGGGACGGCCTATTCCGCAATGGTCTGTTCGAAGTCGACCACATCCTTCCCCGGAGCCGGTCGTTCGAAAATTCCTTCGCGAACAAGGTCGTATGCCATCGCGACGCCAACAAGGAGAAGGACAAACGCACCCCGTTCGAGGCGTGGGGCGGGAATCCCGGCCGGTGGGACGCGATTCTGCGCGTGCTCTCCGATATCCAGAAACGCGCCGACTTCCCGATGCCCAAGGCGGACAGAATCAAAAGGGAGGACTACCCGGCGCTGGGCGACGAAGACTTTACCAGCCGCCAGCTCGTCGATACCGCTTACGTCTCGCGCACGGCGCGCGACTACCTCGCCACCCTCGGCGTCAAGGTCGAGCCCACCAACGGCCGCGTTACCGCGAACCTGCGCCATCTGTGGGGGCTCGAAACAATTCTTTCCGATGCGCCCGAAGGCAAGAACCGCGACGACCATCGCCACCACGCGGTTGACGCCCTCGCCGTTGCCCTGACCACCCCGGCCTTCGTCAAACGCCTGAGCGATTATTACGGCGCCGGCAAGACGCCCGATCCGGAGCGGTTTCCCGTTCCGTGGAAATCTCTTCGCGCCGACGCCGAGCGCGCGGTCGCGGAAATCGTGGTCTCGCACCGCGCCCAGCGCAAGGTATCGGGCGCGCTTCACGACGAGAATCCGTGGGGCGACACCGGCCGCGGCGTTGTCGAGCGGGGAATCGCATACCGGTTCTATTCGCAGCGCAAGCGTAACGAGGAAAAGCCGCGAGAGCCGAAGAAAAAGCGGGAGGACTTGATGAGGGGAACTGGCCCGGATCGCGCGGCGTGGGTCGCCACGAACTCCAACCATCACATGCTCATTTACAAAGACGAGGCGGGAAAACTGCGGTACGAAGCCGTTCCGATGTTCGACGCGGCGATGCGCATCTCCAAGCGTCAGCCCATCGTGGACCGCAGCCTCCCGGCCGCTGCGCCGTTCCGCTCGCTCTGCATTGGCGACGTCCTGGAGCGCGTTATAAACGGACGCAAGACCTACTGGACCGTCGAGAAACTCAGCGCCGCCGGCCAGATCACCATCCAGCCGCATAATTTCGCGCGGGACCGGGGGCGAACCAGCCCGCTTGTCACAACGCTTGTCAGGGAGGGCGCGAGGAAGGTCGCTGTCGATCCGATCGGACGGATCAGCTACGCCAATGATTAAGCGCACCATCGAAATCTCCGCCGGCCCCGCGCGGCTTTCCATCCGCAACCGCCAGCTTCTTATCGAGCGCAACGGATGCGACCCGGCCACTGTCCCGGCCGAGGACATAGGGCTCCTGCTGGTCGACCATCCCGCCGTGAGTTATACCCACGCCGTCTTCACCACGCTTTCCGAGCACGGCGCGGCGATAGTGCTCTGCGGAGGCGCGCATCTGCCGAGCGCGATGGTGATGCCGCTGGCCGCCAACACCGTCCAGACCGAGCGCTTTCGCGCGCAGATCGAAGCCCCTGTTCCGCTCCGAAAACAGCTCTGGCGGCAGGCGGTCGCATGCAAGATTGCGCAGCAAGCCGCCGTGCTCGAGGCCGTCGCGGGCTCGGATACCGGGCTTCGCGCGATGGCGCGCCGGGTGCGCTCGGGCGACGCGGGCAATCTTGAGGCGCAGGCCGCGCAACGCTACTGGCCGCGCCTGCTCGGTCCTGAGTTTCGCCGCGCGCGCGACGGCGACCCGCCCAACAACTTGCTCAACTACGGGTACATGGCGATGCGTGCGGCGGTGGCCCGGGCGCTGTGCGGTGCGGGCCTGCTTCCCACCCTCGGCATCCACCATCGCAACCGCTACAACGCCTTTTGCCTCGCCGACGACCTGATGGAGCCGTATCGCCCGTTTGTCGATTTGAGGGTTGTGGAGATGGTCCGTGAGAATGGCGCGCCGCTGATCCTCGACCGCGAGGAAAAGGCCCACCTACTCGGCCTCTTCAACCATCGCGTGAGAATCGGCGCGCGTACCAATCCGCTGTTGCTGGCCATCCAAACCACGGCCGCGTCGCTCGCCCACTCCTTTGCCCAGCGCCGGGCGGTGCTTGCCTTCCCCGAGGGCCTGCCGTGCGCCGAGTCCGGCATTCCGCCGGACGACGAGTCCGATGACCTCCCCGATCTATAACCCGCTGGGCTGGAAGACCGTGTGGCTAATCGCGATGTTCGACCTGCCGGTTGACACCCCGGCCCAGCGCAGAGCCTATGCGCGTTTTCGCAAGGACCTGCTCGACGACGGCTTCACGATGATGCAGTACTCCGTCTATCAGAGACACTGTGCAAGCCCGGAGAACGCCGCCGTCCACGTGCAGCGCAATGGCGCGCGGGTGCCGGCCGAGGGCGAGGTCAGGTTCATGATCATCACGGACAAGCAGTTCGAGAAGATCGTGACGTTCGTCGGGAGAAAGCGGAAGGCGGCGGCGCCGTCGCCCTCTCAACTCGAGTTTTTCTAGCTGCGGTCTGCCGGAAAAGCCCGTGTTTTCAGGTACTTAGGCGCCGCGTATTGTAGCGAATACCGATTCGGCCGGGAACCGCAACTACCATAATGGGTAGTGTTAAACCTTGTGTATTGTAGCGAATACCGATTCGGCCGGGAACCGCAACATAAATCGCGGGTCAGTCTACTGCCAATGCATTGTAGCGAATACCGATTCGGCCGGGAACCGCAACTGATGGTGGTGCGGCCCCGCTGCCGCGACAATTGTAGCGAATACCGATTCGGCCGGGAACCGCAACGCGCTTAGCGATGCATCCACGCGCCACGAATTGTAGCGAATACCGATTCGGCCGGGAACCGCAACGGGCAGCCTGGTCGAGGCAACCTGGGGCAATTGTAGCGAATACCGATTCGGCCGGGAACCGCAACCTCCTGCGGGACGGATGCCTGCGGTTGCCGATTGTAGCGAATACCGATTCGGCCGGGAACCGCAACACTGGGATGGGGGGACTCGGAGTTATTTTATTGTAGCGAATACCGATTCGGCCGGGAACCGCAACCATTCTCATCGGCGCTCGACGTGTCTATGTATTGTAGCGAATACCGATTCGGCCGGGAACCGCAACCAGGTGGGACATTTAAGCTCGCCGACCATCATTGTAGCGAATACCGATTCGGCCGGGAACCGCAACAGTCCTCCAGCCTGAGTCCTCCAGCAGCCTATTGTAGCGAATACCGATTCGGCCGGGAACCGCAACTGAAAATTGAACTGGACCAGCAGACCAACATTGTAGCGAATACCGATTCGGCCGGGAACCGCAACGCGCTGACGAAGCGGATCGCGTCGGCAAAAATTGTAGCGAATACCGATTCGGCCGGGAACCGCAACCATCTTCGCAGCGGGTTCCGGCACCATCCAATTGTAGCGAATACCGATTCGGCCGGGAACCGCAACTCGTATAGGCGCGCATCCCCGCGAGCGTTTATTGTAGCGAATACCGATTCGGCCGGGAACCGCAACAAAACGTGAGGGAAGGAATAAGAGAAATAAAAACGCCCGCGGGGGCTGAGGCCGCGGGCGTTTTACATTTCAGCTGGCTGTCTGTTGAGTTTGCCGCCGGGTCAGCGGTCGCATTCGCCGCCGATCATGTTGATCATCCCGAAGGTCGTGATGATATCGGCGATCATGTGCCCCATCAGGATCTTGTTGAGCGCGCACATCGCGATAAAGCACGGCGGCCTGACGCGCACCCGGTACGGACGTCCGCTCCCGTCGCTCACCAGGTAAAAGCCGAGTTCGCCGTTCGCGCCCTCGACCGCGTGATAGGCCTCGCCCGCGGGAATCTTGACCCCTTCCATGATGATCTTGAAATGGTTCATCAGCCCTTCGATCGAGTTGTAAACCCGTTCCTTGGGCGGAAGAACCAGGTGCGGATCGTCGATCATCACCGGACCTCCGGGCAACTGCGCCATCGCCTGCTCGATGATCCGTTTGGATTGGTACATCTCGCGAAAACGGACGTTGAAGCGGTCGTAGTTGTCGCCGTGCTTGCCGGTCGGAATTTCGAAATCGAAACGGTCGTAAACCAGGTAAGGATCGGCCTTTCTCAGATCGTGAGCGACGCCGCTTGCGCGAAGCAGCGGTCCGGTAATGCCGTAGGAAATCGCGTCCTCGGACGAGAGCGGGCCGACGCCCGACATCCGATCGATGAACACGCGATTGCGCGACAGCAGCCGGTCGCAATCCGAGAGCACGCCGTCGAGATTCTTAAGCGCGTTGGCGAGGCGCTCGTTGAAATCGGCGGGCAGGTCATGGGCAAGGCCGCCGATCCGGCACCACGTGACGGTCAGCCGCGCCCCGGTTACGGCCTCAACGAGATCGTAGAGAAGTTCGCGCGCCTCAAGCGTGTAGAATGCAACCGTCTGCGCGCCCGCCTCGGCCGCCGCCATCCCAAGGCACGTCAGGTGGTCGGTAATGCGCGAGACCTCGCTCATGATGACGCGCAGATACTTGCATCGCTCCGTCACCTCGACGTCGCACAGTTTTTCCGCCGCAAGCGCGAAGCCGACGTTGTTGATGATGGGCGAGGCGTAGTTGAGGCGGTCGGTATAGGGGAAGCACTGCGTCCAGGTCCCCTGCTCGCACATCTTCTCGAACCCGCGATGGAGAAAGCCGACTTCGATATCGCAGTCGGCGATATGCTCGCCATCGAGCTTCAAGTTGAACTTGATAGTGCCGTGCGAGGCGGGGTGCGACGGCCCCATCTGGAGTTGCATTATCTCTTCGGCCGGGTCCGCGGCTTCGAGCTTCTGCTGCCAACGTGCGGGAAGTGCCATTATGCGCCTATGAGCAAAACCGTGTGCCGCCCCGCCGATCTCATCGCGACGGGCGCAGCGGGTTGACGATCGGATCGGTCTCGGGAACGATCGGGTGCCGCTGCTGATAGGGGTAGTCCTTGCGCAGCGGATGGCCCTTGAACGAATCGTACAGCAGCACGCGGCGCAAGTCGGGATGCCCGCGGAAGTCGATTCCGAACATGTCGTAGCATTCGCGCTCCAGCCAGTCGGCGGACTTCCAAAGACCGGTGAGACTCGGCACCCAGGCGTCGTTCTCGGGCACGAGAATCTTCACGCGCAGGCGATGGCCGCGCGCCATCGACTTCAGATGATAGACGACGTCGAAGCGCGGTTCCCGTCCGAGCCAGTCAACGCAGGTCACGTCGATCAGGAACTCGAAGCCGAAGCCCGCCTCGTCACGAAGCGCGCGCATGATATCGAGCGCGCGCTCGCGCCCAACCACGATTGTGTCGTCGCCGTGATTGCTGTGCGAGTCGAGGATATCGGCGCCAAAGCGTTGTTTGAGTTTTTCGATAAGCATCGTTTCCGTTTCCAGGCCGCGCCTCCGAGCGTCAAAGGCGCCAAGCGCGCGGGCGGCGAAAAGGCGCTCGCCCGCCCGGGTTCAGTCCCAATCGAGCGCGCCGCGTTCCCATGCGTATATCAGGCCGACGAAGAGAATCGCGATGAAGATCAGCGCCTCGACGAAACCGAACATCCCGAGCTTTCTAAGCTCGACCGCCCACGGATAAAGGAAGATGATCTCGACGTCGAAGACCAGGAACAGCAGCGCTGTCAGATAGAAACGTACCGAAAAACGGCCCCACGCGCTGCCGCTCGGCGGATTGCCGCACTCGAACGCCTCGCCCTTGATTGCCGAAGGCCGCTTGGGTCCGAGAATACTGTTGATCGTCACCATCACGCCGACGATGACGCCCGCGACGACCAGCGTTACAACGATAGGGAACCAGATCTCCATCCGATTTCTTCCAAATCCAGAATCAGAGCCTTTCTTTATCCATACCCGAGCCGGCAGCCTTTTCCAACGGTTGAATCGACAGGACACGGCCGGCTCCGGCCGGGTATTGCCCGAATTTGCGCGCGAGGTTCCGGTTAAGGCAAACAGAAATGTGGATAAATCCAGATAAATTAATGAGTTACACTTTCTCAATCGCCTTACCAAACGGAATCGGAGCGAATCCGGCCTTGCGATATGGCTTCGCTCAAGCCACACACTTGGGCACTAAAAGCGGCGAATTCATCGGCTATCTAAGCGACTTCGGCTCGTTTCCAAAGCCTGGAAAAAGCTTCCGGCAATCTCTTGTGGATGAAAATAATTGACATTCAATATTATTATAGCTGTAATCTCGTCTGGTGGCACTGCGGGCTTGGAGTTCGGCCTTCATGGTTGAAATTCAAGGGAGGTGCTTCCGGTGAAGATACGGGGACATTTTGGGGCCTGGCTCGCGGCGTTGATCGCGGCGCCGGGGTTCGCGCTTTCATTCGGGGGAAGCGCGTCATGCGCCGAGTTGACGCTGAAAGATGTCCATTTGACGCCGGGTGAGATGATCACCTGGCAGAACGCGGCGAAAATCAAGAATCTCATATCGCCCGGCCAGTACCTGCGCGTGATGAACGGGATGTCGATCATCATCCACAAGCACGAGACGATCGAGTGGCCGCCTCCGTACCGCGACGCAACCGAGAAGTACTCCTCGCAGGTGAGGCTCTCAGCCGACGGCCGAAGCCTGGTCGGCTACGTCGCGGGCGAGCCGTTTCCGCTCATCGACGCGAACGACCCGCACGCCGGCGACAAGGTAATGTGGAACGTCGCGTTCCGGCCGATCTCCAGCGACGATTACGATCTCCGATGGTTCGACTGCGACAGCGTTTACTGGGGACGCAATCGGCCGTTCCGCGAAATAATCGATTACGAGATTGGCCATTACGCCGGCTATAATGAGGTGGGGCGCACCGAAGTCGAGCCGCTCCCGATCGATCCCGATTTCAAGAAAACCGGCCGCTACTTCCTGAGCCTGCTGTATCCGACCCTTGCGCCGGAAGATTCGCGTGGGACGGGAATCATCCGTTTCCGCTACGCAAATCCCAACAAGGATGACGATTCGTGGACCTGGACGCCGGGAGCGCGCCGCGTAAGACGGCTGAACTACGCGATTCTCGACACCGCGAGCGGGCCGCAAGCCTACGACCCAAATCATTACGAAGGCTTCAGCGGCAAGAACGAGGACTACAATTTCCGCTTCCTTGGCGAGAAGAACATGCTCGCCGCGATCAACGTCGCAAAGGTGCCGGACGTACGATGCCCGACCGACGGCGGCGCGAGCCATTGCCCCGATTTCTGGGAGCTTCGCAACATGTATGTCGTCGAAGCCCGGCCGCGCCCGAGCCGTTTCGGCGGCGGCGGCTCGCTGTACAAGTACGAAGTCCTTTACGTCGATTCCGAGGCCGACTTCGTGATGTCCGACGACATGTACGACCGCGGCACCGGCGAACTGTTCATGAATTACACATCGTGGATGCATTACGCGGATCGCGCGGAACCGGGCGCGCGGATCGCGATCTATCCTTTCAAGCGCGAGTTCCAGGTCGGCTCTTCAACCATCAACGTGCAGAGCGGATTCTCGACCGTGTGCTACCATCCGTCGTCCCAGGCGCCCTCTCGCGACGCGTGGTTCATCAATATGGGCGCGGTGGATCGCAGTTGGTTTACGCCCGAGGCGATGGCGGCCGCGGCGGAAGGCGGGCACGCGCTGTCCGGCGACTGAGAAAAAATCCGTCCCGCTTCGACGGCCGGCTCGCCCCGCGATGGGCGAGCCGGTTTTTTCGCGGCGCCCCGGGCCGCGTGCAGGCGCGCGCGCGGACCGATACAATCCATCGGCGTGAAGCAACCGCGTAAGCAAAGCGCGCTCGCGTGGGCATCGTCGGCAATAGCCGCGAAATGGCCCGGCGCCGAGATCGTTTCCCAAACCCCGCTCAAGGGCGATGCGTCCTCGCGCCGTTTCTGGCGCGTCGTGCTCGCGCAGCGCAAGAAGCACACGCCCGAGAGCGCGATCGTCGTTGATCTCGGCCCCGACGACCTCCCGCTGTACGCTCGCGCGCTCGGCCTTTACCCGAAATCAATGCGCGAGCCGCCGTGGATCAACGTGCATCGCTTTCTCAAGTCGTTCGAGGTCCCGGTGCCCGAGCTCCACGGATGGTCGGCAACCGAGCGCGCGCTGCTGGTTGAAGACGTCGGGTCGGCCCCGCTTGCCGACACGGCGCGCACTGGCGACGCAGCCGATCTCTACCGCGACGCGGTGCGCGAACTAATCCGGATTCACGTCGAAGGCACCGCGCGGCGCGACCCGCGATGCGTCGCGTTCGGCGTCGCCTACGACGAGAGGCTCTTCGCGTGGGAGATGGAACAGTTTATCGAATATGGGCTTGCGGAGGTCGCGCCCGGGACCGCTGCAACAGAGCTGCGTGACGACGTCGCGCGCCTGGCGCGCCGGCTCGGCCGTTTGCCGCGGGTTTTCTCCCATCGCGACTTCCACGGCAATAACCTCTTCGTACAAGGCGAGGGCCGCATTCGCGTCATCGACTTCCAGGACGCGCTGATGGCGCCCGCGGCGCAGGACCTCGCGGTTCTCCTCACCACGCGTGACACGTCGGAGCTGATTGGTCCCGCGATCGAGAGCCGCATCCTCGATTTTTATTATGCCGGGCGGATTCGCGCGGGCGGTCTCGGCCTCTCGTACGAGGAATTTCTTGAAAGTTACCGCCTCTGCGTCCTGCAGCACGCGCTCAAGGTAATCGGACGCTTCGTCTATCTCGAACGTCAGGGAACCACCGGCTATGCACGCTACCTGCCGTATGCGCTCGCGCAGGCGCGTCGGATGCTCACGACCGTGCGCGATGAATTTCCGCGCCTTGCGGCGGCGCTGGCGCCGTAGGATACGGATACGATCACGATGAAGGCTCTCGTTCTGGCCGCCGGGCTTGGCGAACGCGTCAGGCCGCTCACCGACACCGTCCCCAAGCCGATGCTCGAAGTCGGCGGGCGCCCGCTTATCCACTATCCGCTGATGATGCTCCGCCACGCGGGCTTCACCACCGTGGTGATCAATGCTCATCACCTGGCCGGAGAAATTCAGAAGCGGCTTGGCAACGGTTCCTCGCTCGGCCTTGAGATTGTCTATTCGCCCGAACCGACGCTGCTGGGCACCGGCGGCCCGCTCAACGCGCTGCGCGATTTCCTTGCCGACGGAACCTTTGCGGTCGCGAACAGCGACAGCATTCTCGATCTCGACCTGGCGGCGATGCTCCGCTTCCATCGCGAGCGCGGCGCACTCGCAACGCTTGCGCTCCATCGCCCCGGCAATCTCGAAGCATACAGCCATATCGAGATCGACGCTGACCGGCGCATTCGGCGCATACGGCTGCTGAAGAGCCGCGCGCCCGCGTCATTCGACGATTATCCGGCCGAGCCGAAAGACTGCGATCCCGCCCCGCTGACGTCGTGGATGTACTGCGGGGCGTGGATTGCCGAACCGGCGGTTCTCGATCTAATTCCCAAGTCGCCGCCGTGGAGCCTGATGACGGGGCTGATTGGCCCGATGGTGGCGCAGAGATTGCCCGTGTTCGGCTATCCGCATGGGGGATACTTCCGCACCGTGGACGATCTCGAAAGGTACCGCGCGCTGGTTTCCGAGTTTGAAACCTCGCCGCCCGCGCTGCCCTATCTCGACACGAAATAGACCGTACGCCCTGTCGGCCGCGCCTGGTTCCTTCGGGCGTTCGACGCGAAGGCGCGTCAGATCTCCAGTGCTTCGCGAAGCTCCTGTCCGGCAACGCCTCCGCTGCTCAGCGAGAGCCTCAATTTTCCAAGCCGCCGAACGCCCGCGAGCCCCGCGCCGAGCGAGGCGAAATTGATCGCCACGGTCAGCCAGAAAATCAACCAGCACACCAGCCGCGCAACCCAGGTCGTGTCGCCCAGGCTGATCGCGACCAGGTACGCGCCGAGCGGCGAACCCGCCATCCCGGCGACATGCAGCACAATCCGCGCCCATCGCGGCGCCGCCAGGTACTCGCCGTAGCGCATCTTAAATCGCGGCTCCATCCCGTACAGGTAGGCGTAGTCGTAATCGATACCGACCAGGTAACCGACCGAGACCTTCAGAAGGGGCTGGAAACTAACGACCCACACGAGCACTGCGAGGATCCCGAACAGGTTCGACTCGCGCTCGACCGCAAGCACAAGGAATATCGCGCCGACCAGCGCGGCCAATCCTTCGAGCACCAGGGCCGGCCCGACCGGCAACGTGCGCCGTCCGCCGCGCAGGTGGAGCTTGCGGCTGGCCCGCGAGAAATCCTCTGTGAGAGACTCGCGTTCCGCGCGCGGCAGGGCGCGCGCCGCCTCCAGCAGCGCCTCCCATGCTCCGGGCCGGTAGCGGCCCTCGTCAACCTGCCGTTCTATCTCGATTGCCCGGGTCCGAATCTCCTCGCGCGTGGAAGCCACCGATTGCATCTGCCCGCACCTCCTCCCGCTCCGGCCTAAAGGCCGAAGAATGCGGCCGCAAGGAACGCCAGAATCGACAGGATTCCGAACTCCATGTGAACCTGTATCGAACGAAACAGCGCAAGATTGAGCCTCTTCGGATTCGTCTCCCGCCTCACGATTGCGATTTCCGCAAGGGTCCGCGGCAGCGCGAGCAGCACAAGAAGCATCGTCCACGGCAACACCCGCGTTGCGACCGCGGCAAGCGTCGTCACGTAGGCGGCGGCATCGAGCGCGATGAGTTCGGCAGTCGCCCCGCTTCGCCCGAGCGCGCTTGCCAGCGTCCGCTTGCCATGAACGGGGTCGCTCTCGATGTCGCGGATGTTGTTGGTATGGAGGATTGCGGCAACCAAGAATCCGAGCGGAATCGACGCCCACAGCGCGGCCCATGAAAACGACAACGCCAACACATAGT
>JAKAVC010000105.1 GCA_021817345.1 Deltaproteobacteria bacterium
CGCCGAAGAGGCCGGTGCATACCTGCGCGCGCTCCACGCGATCCTGCGCTACGCCGACATCTCGGACGCCCGGATGGAGGAGGGGAGCATGCGATGCGACGTCAACGTGTCGGTGCGTCCGCGCGGCTCCGACAAGCTCGGCGTCAAGACCGAAATCAAAAATCTCAACTCCTTCCGCTTCGTCGAAAAGGCGATCGATTTCGAAGTGCGCCGCCAGGTCGAAATCCTCGAGTCGGGCGGCAGGGTCCCGCAGGAGACCCATCTCTGGGACCCGGTCCGCGAACAGACGCGCCCGATGCGCTCGAAGGAGTACGCCAACGATTATCGCTACTTCCCCGAGCCCGATTTGCCGCCGCTTCGAATCCCGCCCGACCTCGTCGAGGCCGTCAAGTCCGCGATGCCCGAGCTGCCCGCCGAGCGCCGCGCCCGCTATATCCGCGACTATGCGCTCTCGCCCTACGAGGCCGACGTGCTGGTCGCCGAGCGCGAGGTCGCCGACTACTTCGAGGCGACGCTGCCCGGGCTTAAGAATCGCAAGGCCGCCGCCAACTGGGTGATGACCGAAGTGCTGCGCGCGATACGCGAGAGCGCAAAGCCGCTCGCCGAGGCCGCGCCCGCGGCTGCGGAAGTCGGCGCGCTGCTCGCGATGGTCGAGGCCGGGAAAATCAGCCTGAACGCCGCCAAGACCGCGTTTGCCGCGATGTGCAAATCCGCCAGGGGCGCCGAAGCCACCGTCGCCGAACTTGGACTTGCCCAGGTTTCCGACGAGGCCGCCATCGCCGAGGCGTGCGACAAGATAATCGCCGCGCATCCCAGGGAACTCGCCGAATATCGCGGCGGACGCGACAAGCTGTTCGGCTTTTTCGTCGGGCAGGCGATGAAGACGATGGGCGGCAAGGCCAATCCCAAGGTCATCAACGAGATCCTGAAGAAGAAGCTCGCCGGCTAGTGTGGCGTCCCATTAATGATTTTACAGCGGACGCCCGTGGCATGAGATTCTTCGCTTCGGGAGCCTTCGCTCAGAATGACCAACAACAGTGCGCGCGCCTGTCATTCTGAGCGAAGCGAAGAATCTCATTCCACCGAGCGACATCCCATAAACTTATCTGCGAAACACCACACTGGTTGCGCGGGGAGTCCGCGGAAGCCCTCGCCCGGTCGGGAGAGGGCGGCGCGAAGCGCCGGGTGAGGGTTAAGGCGCGACGTCCGGGCGGTTTAGTTGCGAGGAACGCCCCTTTTCCTTCTCCTCCCCCCGCGTTCCGTTGCGCCCGCAGGCCCGGAAGGGGGGTCTGCGCGCAAGACTTGCACATTTCCCGGCAAAAAAAAGCGGGCCCGCGAATATTCGCGGACCCGCTCGCCTGAGCGTTGTCAGGGCCGGTTAGGGGACAGGGACGACACAGGCCGCCGAACTGACGTCCCTGGTCTTGTATTCGGGCATCAGATCAACGCAGCCGAGGTCGGTATCGTTATCATCGGAAAAAGTGAGCGAGCTGCCCTCGGTTAAACCTGCGATATCGAAGACCATGCTGACCGGCTGCCCGGTCAGGGCAGCGGGGTTGTTGGAGTTGGACCAGTCGCAGAAGTCAGCGTTACCCTCGACATGCAGCGACGAGTTCGCCGGATTGCTGTTGAGAATCTTGAGGTTCATTTCCAGATGATCATAGGTGCCCGGGGAGGTCTGCGCCTCGTCGTGGAGCGCGGCGGCAAACTGGGGAACATTGCCTTCGAACGAGTAGATGGTCCACTTGCGGTTCGTGGTTGTATGCACGGCGTTGCCCGGAATTACTTGCAGGGAAATCAGGTCGCCGGTCGAGTTGCCGCTGGAGTTGCCGCTTTCCAGTGCGCTGCAATCGGTGCCAGACAGGAACGCCAGCACCAGCCCGTTGGTCGTCACGTCCTGCCCGAGTTCGGTCATATCCGTCACGTTGGCTGCGGCGTTCACCTCGTATGAATCGCTGTCCCAGAGGGGTGCCTGGCAACTAATGATTGACGACGTTTCGTTCTCGCAGCTTGCGGTTTCGTATGTGACCTCGGCCTTGCCGCTTGTCAACGAGAAGTCCGAAATTGTTTGTGCAAGCGCCCTGCCCATCCTGGGCAGAATCGGAGCGAACGACAACGCGACTGCGGCCGCGATCGCGACTTTGCGGAACCGGTTACCCTTCATGATTCGGAACCCTCCTCTGCCCCGATCGGAGGCGATTTGTAATTTCCATCTGTCTTCTCGAAACCCCACGGCCTGCGGGATTTGAGATCTTCCCCAAAGCAAGAGAACCCGTAACGCGCATCTTCTAGCAAAATAGCGTTGCGTTTACAAACAAAGCGAGAAAGAGTCCAAAACCGCAAAAACCAGTACGCGTCGGCCAAAAGCTTGCGATTAGTCCATAGCCGCGCCCGTCCACCTGAACACGCAGATTCAGCCCCGGGCAAGCCCGGACCTTGCGAATTGCGCGCGACTCCCGCACCCGCTAGCGTTGCGCCCCGATGGAACCGAGTCCGCAGGCCGAAGCCGCACCCCCGCGCCGCCGATATCCGCGGCTCAAACTCGCTATCCTTATCGGCGCGATCGTCGCAGGCCAGGCGATGGTTATTCCGGTCGCCCGTTACGCGGGACCGCGCGTTTCCACTCGCGACGCCCAAATCGCGCTCGTTGTCGTTTCAATCCTGCTCGCGACCGTCCCGTTAAGCCTTGCCGTGATACCCGATCTCGGCCTTCCCGGTGCCGTGCTGCTGGACAGGATGCTCGGGCGACAAACCGTGCGCGGGAAAATCCGTCCGCTTCTTGTCCGAGCCGTCGTCCTGGCCCTCGTGTCCTTCGCGGTGTCGTTTCCGATCCTGCCGCTTCGGCTCAGGGTAGTGGGCGGGCCGGACCAGGCTCGGCTGTCGCGGGTGCTCGCGCCCAGGGCGCTCGGACTCACGATGCTTTCCGGGGTGGGCGCCGGGCTTCAGGAAGAGATCATGTTTCGTCTCGGCCTGCTCTCGGTCTTCATCTGGATCCTCGCGCGCACGGCGCGAATCCGCGGGCCGGTCACGGACCGCAGGGCGATTCTATGGATCGCCAACCTCGCGCAGGCATACCTGTTCGGCCTGATGCATCAGGCGCTCGCGCTCACCGGCTCGGTGGGGAACTTCTCGATGCTGGGCGCGCTGGTCGATCCGCGCACCGTGGTCGCGATCGTGTTCGGGTACGCGGCGATTCGCTACGGGTTGGAGACGGCGATAGCGACGCACGTCCTGTTCGACGAATCGATCTTCGTCGCCGCGACGCTCTGGCCGCTCCTGTTTCGATAAACGGTAACGGCCCGTATCCTCTTTTTCCGATAGCCTGCGCGGCGGTTCGTCGTTGCGCGTGCCGGAGGCCGAAGCGCAAGCTCGATTTCTTTCGTCGCCGACGCGACTCTTTGTACCTCTTAATCAGCCTTGCTTAGTTCAAATAACCTTATATCGCATTTTGGGACTAATTTCACTTATTTTTTTCAAAAACTGTTCATGCACGCTTAATGCGTGTTGTCTTGACATCCGGTTGTCCATCTTGTTATTGAGCAGGCTGATTTAGACAGAGACTGCGCCAATGGAGGCGGCTCTGAGTCGGTTTTGCGGCGTGTAGGACGGTAGCAGGCTCGATCAGGTGGAAAGCCTGCTCGCGCGTGCGACTTTGAAAAAACTTTTTCGAACAGGAGGGAGATATGAGAAGCAGGTTATTGGCAGTGGCAGCCGGCGCCGCGATGGCAATCGCGCTATCCGCATTGCCCGCACTGGCCCAATCGAGCGGCAACTTTACCGCGGAAGTTCAGAACGCCGCGTGCATGCTAAGCGACGGCACCGGCGGGCTTAGCTGCCCGGACGGCAGCGACGGCAACTGCATCGGCAGCTTCAGCACCACAATCAAGACGCCGAACAGCAGCCAGACCGCGCTCTTGATCACGCCTTCGCTGGTAACCGGTCTTTTCACGGACACCAACATCAGCGGCGGCAACGGCGGCGGCAAAAACAGCCAGACTTCCGCCAGTTCCTACGCCGGGATCACGGTTAAGGTCGACCTGGACGGCAGTCCGGTTGCGCCGGACATGGGTAGCGGTGTCATGTACGACGCGCGGTTCCAGGAAATCAGCACCAACCTGTTCAGCGTGATCAGCGAGTGCACGACCGCCACGCCGTGCAACCTCAATCTGCTGCTCAGCACGCTTTCCGCGCACAGCTTCAACTTCGTCGCGCCTAGCGTTGGCGGTGGCGACCACACGGTAACCGTGAGCTGGACCCTCAGCTGCTACACGGTTTCGGACACCGGCGTGACATCGATCTCATGCTCGCAGGTCTTGGGGAGCACCAGCGCGGCCGGGTGCGCCGGTCCGGGGTCGGTCACGGTTGAGCAGGTGCAGAACTTCAGCCAGGACAGCGGCATCAGCATCCAGTAACGGCTTGAAGGGTTCGGGCGCCACGCTCTGGTGCCTGTCGGAAGAATCGGGGGCTGGGCGGCAAGAACGCTCAGCCCCCTCTCATCCGGGGCCGAGGCAGGTCCGATGCCGAAGCAGATCCGCAGTAGCCGTCAATGATGTATGGAAGCGCTAATGGGTAGCGCGCAGCCAGGAACGTCCCGGTCCACCGGTGCGGCGCAATCGCACTCCGTCTCTCCAGCGTTGCGGCGTTGGGGGATGACCGGCCCGGAGACCCTGACGCTGGCGGGAGTGCTCCTGCTGGCCGCCGCCGTATATCTGCGATGCCTCGCCAACGGTTTCGTCTCCGACGACACCGTGATGATCGTCAAGAACCGCTACATCGGCCAGTGGTCGTTCTTGTGGAAATCGCTGACGAGGGATTTGTGGTGGTTCAACAGCAAGGATCTGAGCCAGGGCATGCCGACCTCGTGGTACCAGCCAGTCCAAAACCTTTGGATTGGCTTTTGCTACCATCTGTTCGGGACCAATCCGCTCGGATGGCATCTCGCCAAGATCGCGCTTCTGCTCGTCACGGTCGTACTGGTGTTTAGGGTCGTCCAGCTCCTGAGCGGCGACGTGAGCGTCGGCCTTCTCGCCGCGCTGCTTTTCGCGCTGCTGCCGGTCCATGCCGAGGCTGTCGTGTGGGCGACGGATATTCCCGAGCCGCTATCGACCGCGTTCGAACTCGGGGCGTTTTGCCTTTTCATCCAGCGCGGAAAGCGCGGATGGCGCGGCCTTGTCTGGCCGCTCGTTCTGTACGCTTTGGCCGTGTTCACCCATGAAAGCGCGGTGGTGTTTCCGGCGCTGATTGCGGGGTACGTCTTCATCCTCGAGGAGCGGCAATCGAGCGCGGCGGCGTCCGCCGAGCCTGGCGGCGCGGTTTCCTTACGGACGCGCGTCGGCAAGTCGCTCGCGTGGGCGCTTCCGTTTCTCGGCGTTGCGCTTGTCTATCTGGGCGTCCGTGCGGTCGTGCTCGGAAGGGCGAGGTTGTTCGGCTTGGGGATACAGTTGAAGCACGCCGCTCTGGTGCGCGGCAAGGTGGTCCCGCGCTGGACCATTATCCACCACAAAGTCGGCCAGATTCTTCTGACCTTGCCGTCGATGCTGCTCTGGTATCTGAAGCTGCTGGTGCTTCCCTGGCTGGCCGGTCCCGCTCATCCCGAAACATTCGTTTTAGTGCCGACGCTTGCCAACTTTTACGCGCCGCTCGCGCTTCTGCTCGTGCTGGCGGTAGGGGGCTGGTTCTCCTTTCGAAGTAGCCCGCACGCACGGCTTTATCTCTTCTGCGCGGTTTGGTGGCTGGTGTCTCTGGGCACCGCTCCTGCGCCGGCGGTCAAACTGGCCACGAGTCTGGTGCACGATCGGTACGACTATCTTGCTTCGTTCGCGTTCTGCCTGTTGCTTGCGGACGTTGCCGTCCGCTTCGCCCGCGGCAGCGCCATGCGAAAGAGGACCGCGATCGCCGCAGTGGCCGCGCTTGCCGCTCTGTATGCGGTGATGTTGTGGCGAGTCGAGCCCGTCTGGCATGATAATATGACGCTTTTCAGCCGTTGCGTGGCAAACTTTCCAGACTCGGCAAAATACAGGATGTCGCTCGCTGGCGCGCTCATGGATCGCGGCGATTTCAAGGAAGCCGCACGCCAGGCGGCCTATGCGTCGCGGCTGAAGCCCAACAATGCCTCAATCCATTTCGTTCTCGCCGCGATCGATATGCACATAGGCCAGAAGCAGGCCGCACTGCGCGAGTTCAAGCTTTACTACGACAAGGCTTTTAAGAATCGCGGTATCATCGTCGTTACGCCATTGGCCGCCTCGAAGCCGAAGGCCGACGCCTCCGCCGCGAAGCCGGTCAAACCGGACAACAGCCCGAAGTAATACGCGGGCGGCGCGGCGAGCGCCTGGTGCGGAGCCTTACGGAAGTGCTTTCTCGTCATCCTGAGCGTTAGCGAAGGATCTCGCCCGGCTTCCCGGGCGTCTGGCCGCGGGAGGACGCGCGCAGGACCGCGCGAGATCCTTCACTCCGGCAGCCTCCGTTCAGGATGACGAAAAGCAAGAGCCTCCGTTCAGGATGACAAGAAGAAAATGGCCGCTTCCGTCATTCTGAGCAAAGCGAAGAATCTCATTCCACAGCTCCCCGGTCGGAAACGTATTTGCGGGACACCACGCTAACTCCGCGGCGCGCCCGGGGCGTGGGTGTGCGCGTGCGCGCCGGAGTGTTTTCCCGCGCGAAGCGCAAGCCTCTCGCGAAGCCATCCGATCCACTCGTCGAGTCCGTCGCCCCGATACGCGGAAACCGCGATCATCTTCGGCGCCGGCATCACCCGTGAAAGCGCATCCGCAAAACCGGCCACGCTCACGCCCTTCAGATGCGGCAGCAGATCGACCTTGGTCAGGAGCACGAGGTCGGCCTTCAAAAACATCACCGGATACTTGAGCGGCTTGTCTTCGCCCTCGGTCACCGAGAGCGCGACCACGTTGGCGTGCTGGCCGAGGTCGTAAACCGCGGGGCATACCAGGTTGCCGACGTTTTCGATCGCGAAGATGTCGAGCCTGTGGGCGGAAAAATCGTGCAGCGCATGATGAACCATCGCGGCGTCGAGATGGCATGCGTTGCCGGTCGTGATCGAGCGCGCGGGAATTCCGGCCGCGCGAAGCCGCTCCGCGTCGCGTTCGGTCGCGAGGTCGCCGCTCACCGCGCCGAGGCGGAAATCGCCGCCGATTCGCGCGGCGGTGGCTTCCAGGAGCGCGGTTTTTCCCGACCCCGGCGAGCCCATCAGGTTGAGCGCGAGGATTCCGTTGGCGGCGAAGTGCTCGCGGTTGTGCGCGGCGGCGCGCTCGTTTCCAGCGAGGATTTTTTCGTGCACGTCGACCCGAACGATTTCCGTGTCGCCGCATCCGCATTCCAGGCACATCACGGCACCTCCATTTCGATCCGTTCGAGCACGATTTCGTCGCCCTCAACCAGCCGCGCCGGCCTCCCGCATTCGGGGCACAGCAGCGCGCCCGCGCGCTCGACCGTCCGCCCGCATCCCGAACACGCCCATCGCTCCGCGACGCGCTCGATCCTGAGTTCCGCGCCGGCGCACACGGTGCGTTCGCGGAATGTCTCGTAGGCCGAGGCGAGAAGCTCGGGCTCGACGCCCGAGAGCGCGCCGATTTTCACGTAAAGCCGACTCACGCCCGCCGCGCCGCGCGCACGCGCCTCCTCGGCGACGCGGGAGATCAGGGCTTCGACGATCGAATACTCGTGCATCGGCTCGCCTTTCTATTTGCCCCGGAAGGTCGGCGTGTCCTTGGCGAAAAACGACGCGATTCCGCTCGCGAAGTCGCCGCCGTCGGCGATTCGGGCCAGGTTTTCCAGCTCGCGATCGAGATGGTAGTCGAGCCTGTCCACGCCCGCGGCCTGGTTGATCAGCTCCTTGGCGAGCGCGTAGGCGCGGGTCGGGCCGTCTGCCAGCTTTCGCGCGATCGCGAGCGTTTCGGCGGCGAAATTTTCCACCGGATAGACCGCGCTCACCAGTCCCATCTCCATCGCTTTGCGCGCGTCGAGCCGCGGGTTGAGCAGCACGAGATCCATTGCGCGCCGAAGCCCTACGAGCCGCGGCAGGAAGAAGGTCGAGCTTTCCGCGCCGGTAAGCCCGGTGCGCGCGTAGGCCCATTCGAAGCTCGCGCGCTCCGAGGCGAGCACCAGATCGCACGCCATCGCGAGCCCGAAGCCGCCCGCCGCCGCGATTCCGTCCACTGCCGCGATAAAAGGTTTGGGCGCGCGTTTTATCTCCGAGATGGCGCTGTGGATGTATTCGAGAATCTGCTTGAACAGTTCGCCGAAGCCCGCCTCGGGCGGCCGGCCGGTTTCGGGCTTGAGATAGGAGAGATCGCCGGCGTCGCCGCCCGCGTTGACGTACTTCAAATCGGCGCCGCTTGAGAAAACCCCGTCCACGCCGCGCAGGATAACGGCGCGAACCGAATCGTCGCGCGCGTAGCGTAATCCCGCCTTGCGCAAGTCCTGCGCGGTTGCGACGTCGAGCGAGTTGAAGCGCTCGCGCCGGTCGATCGTGATGATGCCGACCGCGCCGTCGCGCTCCATTTTGATATGATTCATTTCCCGGTCGGCCATCGGCAGATCCCTCGCGCGCATTCAGCAGATTCGCGGCAGAAGTTCGCCTTCTGGCTCGGTCACGAGCCGGCGTCCGAAGCCGGTATCGAGGATTACGAAGCCCGGCCGCTCGGCAACGCACGCGCCGATTACCTCAGCGTCGCGGCCAAGGGGATGCGCGCGGAGCTCGGCGAGAACCGCGTCAACCGCCTGGGCCCGGACTCCGATGACGGCCTTGCCCTCGTTGGCGGCGTGGAGCGGATCGATGCCGAGCAGCTCGCTTGCCGCGCGAACTTCGTCGCTTATTGGAATTTTCGCTTCGTCGAGCACGACGCCGACGCCGCTCTTTTCCGCCATCTCGTGAAGCGCGCTCGCAAGCCCGCCGCGCGTCGGATCCTTCATCGCGACGATGCCGTCGGGCGCGGCGTCGAGCGCCGCGGCGACGAGAGCGTTGAGCGGCGCGACGTCGGAGCGTAGTTGGGCGTCGAAGCCGAGTTCGTGCCGATGCGCCATCACGGCAAGCCCGTGATCGCCGATCGTGCCGGTCACGATGATCCGATCGCCGGGCGTGAGCGCGCGATCGGTAACGACCCGGCGGGTGAAGGCGACGCCCGCGGTGTTGAGCACGATACCGTCGAGCTCGCCGTTGCCCATCACCTTGGTGTCGCCGGTCGCGATGGCGGCGCGGGCCTCGCGGCATGCGTTATGGATTGAATCGCGCACGCGTTCGAGGTCGGCGCGGGCGAAACCCTCCTCGACGATTACCGCGCAGGTAAGCGCGAGCGGTTCGGTCGCGCCCATCATCGCGAGGTCGTTCACCGTGCCGCAAACTGCAAGCCGTCCGATATCGCCGCCGGGGAAAAACGGCGGATTGATTACGTAGGAATCGGTCGTTATTACCAGCCATTGGTCGCCGACCCGAAGCGCGGCGCCGTCGTCCATCGCGTCGGGCCCGACGCCCTCAAACGCGGCCGGAGCGGCGCCCTTCAAGATGACGTCGCGGATGAGCTCGCGCATCGCGCGCCCGCCCGCGCCATGCTTGAGGGCGATTTTTCCGTTGACCGGGCTTCGCGACGACGCATTCATCGCTCTTCTCCGAGATTCAGATGGCCGCCGTACTGATGCCAGATGCGGCAGGTGCCTTCGGTGCTGACCATGCACGCGCCCACGGGATTGTCGGGCACGCATTCGCGGCCGAAGAGCGGGCAATCGGTGGGCGAGGCGATACCGCCCATTATATCGCCGCACACGCACGACTGGGCGAGGCTCGGCGGCGCGTAATCCCACAGTTTCGTGAGATCGATCGTGAAGCGGCGGCGCGCGTCGAACGCGGCGAATTCGTCGCGCAGGCGAAGATTGCCGTTGGGCACGTGCGCGATCCCGCGCCACCTTCCGCCCGTCGGCTTGAAAACTTTCCACAGCACTTGCTGCGCGCGCAGATTGCCCTCGCGCGTGACGCATCGCGGATAGGCGTTTATGACCTCGGCGCGGCCGTCGCGGATAAGTTCGACGAGCGTGAGCAGGCCGGCCATGATGTCGAGCGGCTCGAAGCCGGCGACCACGACGGGGATGCGATGGCGCTCGACGAAGCGCTCGAAGATGCCCCATCCGGTGATGGTCGCGGCGTGGCCCGCGGCAAGGAAGCCCTCGACGCGCGTGTCGGGCATCTCGGCGACGATCTCCATCACGGGCGGGATGTACTTGTGCGCGGACAGCACGGAGAAATTCGCGGGGGGATTGGCCAGAAGAACGGCTGCTGTCGCAACCGCGGTGGTCTCGAATCCGCTCGCGAAGAAGACGCATTCCTCCGCGCTCTTTCGCGCAAGCTGGGCGGCTTGCCCGATACTGTAAACCACGTCGATTTTCGCGCCCTCGGCCTGCACGTCGGCCAGCGACTTCACGGTGCCGGGCACGCGGAGCATGTCGCCGTAGGTGAAAATCCTGACGCCCTGGCCGGCGAGCGCCACCGCTTCGTCCACTTCGGGCAAATCGGTTACGCACACCGGGCATCCGGGGCCCATTATGACGTTGAGTCCGAGCGGAAAGGCCGCACGCAGGCCGTATTTCGCGATCGCCTGCTCATGGCTGCCGCACACGTGCATCACCGAGACGGGAGCGCGCCCGATCTCGCCGACCGCGCGCGCGAGCGCGTCGGCCATCCGGCGCGCGGTCTTCGGGTCCTGGAAGCGCAGACCTGCGGCGCGCGGTTCAGACACGCTTTTTCTCCCCGGTGGCGTTTATCTCGCCGCGCACGTCGGCGGCCATCAGGTCGTCCTCGGACATCGCCCTGAGCAGCTCGTCATAGAGCGCGAGCGTCTCGCCGATCTGGTCGGGCGGGATGCGCCGGATCGCGAAGCCGACGTGGTTCATGATGTAGTCGCCGGGCTCGACCGGCTCATCAACGATATCGAGCCTGACCTCGCGCCTGACGCCCCAGAAATCGACCGTGGCGAGCGCGCCATCGACTGAAATGACTTTGCCGGGAACTCCAAGACACATCGCGTCATTCTCCCGCAAGGTTTTTCGCCGCCGCGCTCGCGACCATCGCCTGCCCGAGCGCTATTCCGCCGTCGCCCGGCGGAACGCGGTGATGGAGATAAACGTCGTAATCGGGCGACAAGGCTTCGAGCACGCCGCGCGCGAGCAGATCGTTCTGAAAGCATCCGCCGGACAGCACGATCGGCATCCGACCGTGGCGGCCAAGGATTTCGCGAAGCATTGTTGCGGTGGCGTGCACGAGCGTCGCGTGGAAACGCGCCGCCACCGCGCCGGGGTCGGCGGTGGAAATCACGTCGGCGGCAAGTTCGCGAAGGGCGGGGCGTAGATCGAGTTCCCACGGATGCGACGCGGTCGCGAGCTCGTAGGAATACGGCTGCGCCCGTTCCGAGCGCGCCGCGAAATTCAGCATCATTGCGATCTGGCCTTCGTAGCGCGACGCGGCCGTCGCAAGAATGATTGCGCCTGCCGCGTCGAAGTAGCGTCCGACGCCGCGCGCGAGCGGCGCGTTCAGGCGTGCGTCCAACATCCGGCGCACGGTTGCGAGCGAATTCTGATCAACCGAGCGGAATAGCGGAATTTCGCCGAGCGGAGGCGCCCCGCCGAACGCGTCGCAAAGCGCGGCGAGTGCGATCCGCCATACGTCGCGAATCGCCCGGTCGCCGCCGGCGAGCGCAATAGAACGAAACGTCGCGATTCGCTCGAAGCGGGCATAATCCGCAAGCATCAGTTCGCCGCCCCACGCGGTGCCGTCGGTTCCGTAGCCGGTCCCGTCGTAGGCGACGCCGAGCACGGGGCCTTCGAGTCCATGCTCGGCCATCGCGCTTGCGATATGCGCGTGATGATGCTGCACGCCGATGTGGACAACGTCGCGGCGACTGAGCGCGTAACGGGTCGAGAGATAATCGGGATGAAGATCATGCGCGACAATTCGCGGCACGACGCCCAGGAAACGCTCCATCCGCGAGATCGATTCCTCGAACGAGGCATAGGTTTCCAGGTTGTCGAGGTCGCCGATATGCGGGCCGAGATAAGCCTCGTCGCCGACGCCGAGGCAAAAAGTGTTCTTGAGTTGCGCGCCGCACGCCAGCACCGGGCGCGGAAACCGGCGTCTGACCGGGAGCGGGCGCGGCACGTAGCCGCGCGAACAGCGCATCACGCACGGACCGCCGGCGATTTTGCGAACCACCGAATCGTCGCATCGCGCGACGATCTCGCGGTCGTGAACGAGAAACAGGTCGGCGACCCCGCAAAGACGCTCGCGCGCCTCGTCGTTGCGGTACGCGATCGGTTCCTCGCTCAGATTGCCGGAGGTCATCACGAGCGGCCGGGCGCATTCGGCGAGCAGCAGATGATGAAGCGGCGTGTAGGCGAGTATCACGCCGACAAGTGGATTGCGCGGCGCGACCTGAGCGGCAATCCGGGCGTCTTCGCGCCGGCGCACGAGCACGATCGGCCGTTCGGGTGAGGCGAGCAGTTGGCGCTCGTCGTCGTCGAGCAGGGCGAGCTGCTCCGCCTCAGCGAGCGTGCGCACCATCACGGCGAAGGGCTTTTCCTCGCGCCGCTTGCGCGTGCGAAGCGCGGACACGGCGGTGGCATCGGTCGCATCGCAGGCAAGATGGAATCCGCCGAGTCCCTTTACCGCGACGATCATGCCGCGGCGAAGCGCCTGCGCGGCGGCGCGAATCGGGTCGTCAGTGGCAAGCTCCAAGCCGTCGGCCGCGAGCAGCGAAAGCCGCGGACCGCATCGTGGACACGCGTTCGGCTCGGCATGAAAACGCCGGTTTTCCACCGACTCGTACTCGCGTCGGCAATCCTCGCACATCGCGAACGCCGCCATCGTGGTCGAGCGGCGGTCGTAGGGCACTTCGCGAACGATCGTGAAACGCGGCCCGCAGTTGGTGCAGTTGGTAAACGGATAGCGATAGCGGCGATTTTGCGGGTCGAATATCTCGTCGAGGCATTGCGGGCAGGTCGCGATGTCGGCGGGAATCGACACGCGGCGTGCCGCGGCCGGGCGGCTTGCGGCGATCTCAAAATGGCCGGGAGCTTCAGACGCCAACGCTGGACGCCACTTGAGGGCGGTAATCACGGCGGCGTTGGGCGGTTCGTCTCTCAGGCGCGCAAGGAACCGGTCGAGAGCGGAGGGGGTTCCGAACGCGTCGATAGTGACGCCGGCCGCGTCGTTGCGCACCCGGCCGGAAATTCCCTCCTCGCTCGCGAGGCGATACACCCACGGGCGCAATCCGACGCCCTGCACGATTCCGCGAAGGCGGATTGTGCGTCCGCTCACGCGGTCGTCGCGCGGGGTGTTGAGGCCGATGGCGCTGCGGCGTTCCATCGTGATCTACCGGTGGGTCTTGCCGACCGAGAGGACGTAGGCGGCAAGCTCCCAGGTTTCGCGGTCGGTGAAAATCTTCCACGCCGGCATCGCGGTTCCCGGCACTCCATTCTGTATCCAGTAGAAGACCTGGCGCGGGGTGACCGATTTGGAGAACTCGGGATTGGTGAAATCCATGGGCGCGGGATCGAGCCCTTCGCTGCGGATGCCGCGGCCGTCGCCGTGGACGCCGTGGCAGATTGCGCAATGCTTGAGGAACAGCGCGTGTCCGCGTTCGCGCGCCGCCTCCGAGGCGAGAAGCTCTCCGGGAACCGTGAGGTTGCGGTAATGCGCGGGCAGGTCAGCATCCGGGCCTCCACAACCCGAGAACAGAAGCCACGTCGCGAGCATCATCCATGCGAGACGATTTCTCATCGTATGGCCTCGGGACGAACTCGAATCCGAGGGCGCGGGCTTCCGCGACGATTGTCGCGACCAGGGTGGGCATCGCGCGTTCGACCGCCGGCGAAAGCCCGACGCCGAGGCCAAGGTCTTCCGGCACCAGGCCGAGCAGCGTGATGTTCGGCGGGCAGCATCCCAAAAGCCGCGCGCCGTCGAGCAGGTCGGCGACGCCGATCTGATGGACGGAAAGGCGTTCGCGCACCGCCGGCATGATCTGGTCGCCCTCAAGCCGCACCAAAGCGCCCGGCTGCGCGCCCGCGTGCCGTACAGCGTCGACCATCAGGACCCGCTCCGCGTCCTGAATCAGCGGCAGGAGCGAGAGGCCAAGCGTCCCGCCGTCGAGCACGACCGTTTCTTCGGGCGCGCGAAAATCCCTTTGCAGCAGATGGACGGCGGTTGCGCCGAGCGCGTCGTCGCCGCACAGCACGTTGCCGAGGCCAAGTACCAGAAGCGCGGTCCGCTCAGGCATCGCTCTCCTCGGATTCCGCAGCGAGCGTTTCCGGCTCGACGAACTTGTTGCCCGAGACGATCGACTCAACGGTGCCGTTGTGCTGCACGGCCGAATAAAGGATGGCGCTGTAGATGTGATGCACCGCGAACGCGAGCAGCAGCCACATCCCGATATGGTGAATCAGGCGCGCGGTCGGCAGTCCGCCGAAGAACGGGATCAAAAACGCGAACCAGCGCATCGGCGAGCCGACCGAAGCCTGCGGCGCGTACATCGCAAGCCCGGTTCCGATCATCACCAGGCAGATGCCGTAAACGCCGGCATAGAAAACGCCCGCAAGCGCGCTGTGTCCGACGGTTGGCGGCGGGTCGCGGCGCACGAAGATGTAGAACTTGAAGGTTTCGCGCAATTCGCGCCATCGCGCACGCGTGGTCGGGACGAACTGGTTCCATCGCGCGTAACGATTGCCCATGAACATCCAGAGGATGCGCGACAGCACCGCGAGGGTGAACACGATCGCCGTGTAGAAGTGAATCACCTTGACCGTGCCCATGACGAAGTGATCGCGCGCCGGGGCGGGCACCGAGATGAACGGATGGCCGATGTAGAAGCCCGTCGCGGCGAGCACCAGGATCGAGAAGACGATAAGCCAGTGCGCGATTCGGACCGGCAGTTCCCACACGCGGACGCGGATTCTCCGGCTCTCGGGAATCGGCCTTGCCACTGCGGCGCTCATACGGCCCTCACCTTGACGATTTCGCGCCGCTCGTTGTCGAGAACGTGAACGCCGCATGCCATGCAGGGATCGAAGGAATGGACCGTGCGCAGGATCTCCAGCGGCTGGTCGGGCTTGGCGATCGGGGTTCCGACGAGCGACTGTTCATAGGGGCCGGGATGGCCCGCCACGTCACGCGGGCCCGCGTTCCAGGTGCTCGGCACGACGCACTGATAGTTGGCGATCGCGCCGTTGTTGATATGCACCCAGTGGCCGAGCGAGCCGCGCGGCGCCTCGTGGAATCCCGCGCCCCAGCACTCCGCGGGCCAGGTTGAGGGATCCCATTTGGAGTTGTCGCAGATCCGGTAATCGCGCCGCGCCATGTTCTCGGCCAGCGCGTTGATCCAGTCCTGCATCTTTTCGACGATTACCTGGGTTTCGATCGCGCGCGCGGCGATACGCCCGAGTGTCGAGAACAGCGCCCCGGGTCCGACGCCGAGCGTCTTGAGCGTCTTGTCGATCAGTTCCTTGGCGCGGGCCGGCCGGCCGTGCCCGTATGCAACCAGCATTCGCGCGAGCGGTCCGACCTCCATCGGGTTGTCGTTGTAGCGCGGCGACTTAAGCCAGCTGTACTTTTCGGCGACGTTCAGGCGCTCGTAGGGCGGGTTCGGCCCGGTGTAGTTGGGAAGGGTCTCGCCCTTGAAGGGCGGCAGGGAATGGTCGTCGCCGCCCGTGTAGTCGTACCACGAATGCTTGACGTACTCGGACACCTTGTCGGGCTGAAACGGTCCGACCTTGGTCAGATCGCGATTCAGGATGACGCCGGCGGGAAGATACATCGTGGGATTGGGGCTGTCGTCTTCAGGATACTCGCCGTAACTCAGATAGTTGCCGACGCCCGCGCCGATGCCGCCCCAATCCTTGTAGAACGAGGCGACCGCGAGGATGTCGGGGAGATAGACGCGGGTTACGAAATCGCGCGCGCTGGCGACCAGCTTGTTGAGCTCCGCGATCGTTCCGAGGTTTAGCGCGTTCTGGGAATCGGGATCGACCGGCGTCGCCATCCCGCCGACCAGGAAGCTCTGCAGATGGGGATTCTTGCCGCCGAGGATTGCGTGGATGCGGATGAACTGGCGCTGGAAGTCGAGGGCCTGCAAATAATGCGCGACCGCCATCAGGTTCGCTTCGGGCGGAAGCTTGTAGGCGGGATGGCCCCAGTAGGCGTTGGCGAACGGCCCGAGACGCCCGCCCGAGACGAAATCCTTCAGCCGGTTGCGCACATCGGTGAAGTAGGCGCGGCCCGAAAGCGGCCAGTCGGAGAGCGACTGGGCGAGCGAGGCGGTTTTCGCCGGGTCGGCGGAAAGCGCGGAGACGAGATCGACCCAGTCGAGCGCCTGCAGATGATAAAAATGGATTACGTGATCGTGGACGCATTGCGCACCGATAATCAGGTTGCGCAGGATGCGCGCATTGGGAGGAGGATTTGCGCCGATCGCGTGCTCGACCGCGCGGATCGACGCGATCGCGTGCACCGTCGTGCATACGCCGCAGATCCGCTGCGTGAAGACCCACGCGTCGCGCGGGTCGCGTCCCTTCAGGATTATCTCAATCCCGCGGAACATCGTCGACGACGACCATGCGTTGCGCACCGAGCCGCCGTCGATTTCCGCCTCGATCCGCAGATGGCCTTCGATTCGGGTGATCGGGTCAACCACGACGTGGGGCACGTGCCTATTCTCCCTTCTCGCCGTTGCTCTGCCCGGAACCGCGGCCGAGCTTGTGTTTTGCTATCTCGATGACGCCGTGGGCGGCGAAGGCCGCGCCAACCGCGGCGGTCAGGCCCAGGCCGACCTTGTCCACGTCGGTGCCGACCGCGAAGCCCGGGATATTCTCCAGATGGCGATAGAAGGGCGTCATCTTGTCCCAGAAATTCGGCTCGGCGCATCCGACGCACGGATGGCCGCATCCGATAGGCCAGTTGGTGCCCTCGTTCCATCGCACGACCGGGCAGTTCTGCGAGGTGACCGGGCCCTTGCAGCCCATCTTGTACAGGCAGTAGCCGTGACGATGCGCCTCGTCGCCCCAGGCTTCGACGTACTGGCCGGCGTCGAAGTGAGCGCGCCGTTCGCAGTTGTCGTGGATCAGCTTGCCGTAGGCGAACAGTGGGCGCCGGTACTGGTCGAGCGGCGGCCACTGCTTCATCGTCATGTAGTAAACCAGCAGCGCGGTGATATTCTCGGCGTTGGCGGGGCAGGCCGAGACGTTGATCAGGTTTTTGAGCCCTGGCACGGCGTCGCCGACCGCGACGGCGCCCGTCGGGTTGGGGCTTGCTGCCGGGATTCCGCCGAACGCCGCGCAGGTGCCGATCGCGATGGTGGCGGCGGCGTTGCCGCACACCTCGCGCGCGATTTGAAGCGCGGACTTTCCGCCCACGGTGCAATATGCGCCGCCGGCGCCGGTCGGTATCGAGCCTTCGACCGCGGCGACATATTTCCCGGCGTATTTTTTGACCGTGTCGGCGAGCGCGCCCTCGGCCTGATGGCCGGCGGCGGCCATGATGGTCTCATGGTAATTGAGGGAGATTTTTTCGAGGATTATTTCCGCGACGGTGGGACGGCTCGCGCGCAGGAACGATTCGGTGTTTCCTGCGCAGTCCTGGAATTCGAGCCATACCAGGGTCGGCTTTTCGGCCTTCTCGATGGTTTCGGCGAGTTTCGCCGCAACCGGAGGCGGCAGCGCCAGAATCGCCGCCATCGAAGCACAGAACTTTACGAATTCCCGCCGTGAAACCCCATGAGCCTTGAGTTCACGTGTCAGCCAGCCCTGATTTGCCATCCGACACCTTTTTCGCGGCTACTCAGCGATGTGATATTTGCAATCTAGACGGCGTTGTCTGGCATTAAATGTGCCACTAAAGAAATTCGGTGCCGTTTCGCGCAGACAATGGAGGGAAGATTAGCGGCCGGAGTGCCGCCTGTATCCGATGGCGGCAGGAAGATGTATCGGATGTCGCAAATGGCCCCAACGCAGGGGGCGCAAGAGATCGCTAAAGTATTCGTTTAATGTTCGCTTCCGGGCTCCGGCTTGGAGGAAATCTTGGAGAGAAAAATGAAGCCCCTTCCACACCAATACGAGGTCGAACTCTCCGGCACTCCGATCGGCCATGCGATCGCCTCCGCGGCGGGGATGCCTGACCTGACGACCGCTCCGCCCGCCGATTTCGGCGGTCCGGGCGACGCCTGGAGTCCCGAGCATCTTTTCATGGCCGCGATCGAGACGTGCCTGCTATTCACCTTGCGGGCGGTCGCTCGCGCCTCGAACCTGCACTTCTCCTCGCTCGCCGTTTCGGGAGCCGGAACGGTTGACAGGCAGGCCGGAGTGACCCGCTTCACCGAGGTCGTTCTGCGAGCGAGGCTCGTAGTCCCTGCGGGAACCGACACGGAGCGCGCCCGCAGAATTCTCGAGAAGGCCGAGAAGTCGTGCCTGGTGTCGGCCTCGATTTCGACGCCGATTAGGATGGAGCCGGAGATAGTTTTCGAGTGAGCGCGAAGCCGCGCGCGGCGTTCTGGCCATGGGCGCGGCACAGGATTTCACATCCGGCCTCGGCGGGCCACTGATTTTCCATTGAGCATCGCCGACGGCGCTGATTGCCGCCTGTGGGCGTTCACTCGACCCCTGCGCATCCCACTATCCCGGCGCAGGCACACAAATCCTGCCCGGACGTTCGGAAAAGGGCCACGGGTCAAATAGACTTCGCTTGCCGGGCGGGCAATCGGCGGCCGGCTCGGAGCGGCCGCTATGAACTCGCGGTGCGCGCGGCCGGCCGTCGCGGAAATGATGACCCTCGGCGATTGCCGCGCTAGGCTGGTGCGAATGATCCTTGCCGCGAACCGGCCCATGGTGCTGATGTCCTGATGCCTACGATTTTGGAAGTCCGCTCACTCAACGTCCGTGTTAACGGGCGCCTGCTTCTTGGCGATGTGAATCTTTCCGTCGAGCGCGGCGACGCGGTGCTCGTGCTCGGTCCTAACGGGGCCGGCAAGACCGTGCTGCTGAAGGCGCTGCTCGGGTTGTTGCCCCACGAGGGCCACTTCGCCTGGACGCCTTCCGGCCTGCGGATCGGCTATGTGCCGCAGCGCGTGGACGTGGACGCTCATCTGCCGCTATGCGGGCGCAACCTGCTTGAAGCGAAGGCCGCGCTGCTCAGGCTCGAGCGCTCGGCGATCGACTCGGCGCTTGAGCGCGCGGGGATCGGATGGGACCTGATGGAGGGTCCGATCGGGCATCTCTCCGGCGGCCAGTTCCAGAAGATTCTGATCGCTTTCGCGCTGCTCGGCGATCCGGAGGTGCTGATGCTCGACGAACCGACGACCGGACTGGACGAGCCGAGCGCCGAGAACATCTACGATTTGTTGCGGCGGCTAAGAGCGGGCGGCGTGACGGTGATACTGGTGTCGCACGACCTCGGTCTCGCATACCATTTTGCGACCAAGGTGCTCTGCCTCAGCACGCTCGCGCTATGTTTCGGGACGCCGGACCAGGCGCTGACGCCAGCCACGCTGAAGGCGCTGTACGGCGCACGCTACGAGGGCGCCAGTGAGTCGCTCAGGAGCGGGCGAGCCTGATGGGCGGCGGCGAAGCGCTCTCGGTCTATGCGATTCTGCTCGGGACGGTGGCCGCGATTGCGGCCGGGCTGACGGGTTCGTTCGCCCTGATGAAGCGGATTACGCTGGCGGGCGACGTCATCTCGCATATCGCGCTGCCCGGGATAGGGCTTGCGTTTCTGTTCGGGTTCAATCCGGTCCTTGGCGGCGCAACCACGCTCCTGGCCGGCACGGTCGTTATCGCCAAGCTCGAGGAAAGGACCGGCCTGACCACCGACGCGATGATCGGGGTCGTGTTTGCGGCCTCGCTGGCGATAGGCGCGCTCGTCACGCCGAACCAGGACCTGGCCGAGGCGCTGTTCGGCAACCTGCGGCCGGTGTCACCGCTCGGACTGTCGCTCGGGCTGGGCGCGACCGCGCTGGTGATCGGCACGCTATGGTGGAATCGGCATCGGATGATCCTTCACCTCTTTTCGTCCGAGCTTGCCACGACCCTCGGGGTCGACGGCAGGCGATTGAACCTGATTTTCATGCTCTTGTTCGGCGTAACGGTCCTGCTCGGGCTGCAGTTCCTGGGCGCGCTCCTGGCCAGCGCGCTGATAATGATTCCGCCGACGATCGGCCGGCGGCTGACCCATCGGCTCTCGCACTTCATGGCGATCTCGGCGGCGGCCAGCGTGATCTCCGTATTGGGCGGGCTGGCGGTCGCCGCATGGCGTCATCTGCCGCTCGGGCCCACCGTCGTGACCTTCGCCTCGGCGCTTTTCGGGCTGTCGCTGTTCATGAAGGAAAGATGAGCGGGTCGCGTTCGGTCCGCCGACGCCGCGGCGCGGGCATGCGCGGAGCGATTGAACAGGGCGCGGGCGCGAGTAACAGTTGAAGCATGAAGACGCGGCCGGGCGAGCCGTATCCGTTGGGCGCCGCATGGGACGGTTCGGGCGTCAATTTCGCGCTTTTTTCTGAAAACGCGACCAAAGTCCATCTCTGTCTTTACGACGACGACGGCAACCGCGAGACCGAGCGGGTCGAGATGACCGAGCGGACCGGCGCCATCTGGCACGTCTATCTTCCCGAAGTTCGCCCCGGCCAGAGATACGGCTATCGCGTTGACGGACCGTACGACCCCGAGAAGGGCCTTCGTTTCAATCCGGCCAAGCTGATGCTCGACCCGTACGCGCGGGCGATTGATCGCACGCTCGAATGGGGCGACGCGCTTTTCGGCTACACGGTCGGCGACCCCGCCGAAGACCTAAGGAAGGACGAGCGCGACAGCGGTCCCTTGATGCCGAAGAGCGTGGTGATCGATCCGGGTTTCGATTGGGGCGACGACAGGCATCCCAGGACGCCGTGGCATCAGACCGTCATCTACGAGCTTCACGTCAAGGGGTTCACGATGCGCCATCCAGAGGTGCCCGAGAAGCTTCGCGGCACTTACCTGGGGCTCGCCAGCCCGGCGGCGATCGAGCATCTGACGCGCCTCGGCGTGACCGCGGTCGAGCTGATGCCAGTGCATCATTGCGTGACCGAGCGCGCGCTCGCCGCGCGCGGACTGACCAATTACTGGGGATACAACACGATCGGCTTCTTCGCGCCCGACGTTCGTTTCCGCTCACGCAACGCCCTCGGAGAGCAGGTGCGCGAGTTCAAGGCGATGGTGAAGGCGCTGCACGCGGCGGGAATCGAGGTGCTGCTCGACGTCGTTTACAACCATACCGCCGAAGGCGACCATCTCGGCTCGACACTATGCATGCGCGGAATCGACAATCCGAATTACTATTGGCTGGGGCCGGACAATCCGCGCCATTACATGGATTACACCGGATGCGGCAATACGCTGAACATGAGATCGCCGTACGCGCTGCAACTGGTGATGGACAGCCTGCGCTACTGGGTTGTCGAGATGCACGTTGACGGCTTCAGGTTCGATCTTGCCGCGGCGCTCGCCCGCGAACTGCACGAGGTCGATCGCCTGAGCGCCTTCTTCGACATCATTCAGCAGGACCCGGTGCTCTCGCGCGTCAAGCTTATCGCGGAGCCCTGGGACGTGGGCGAGGGTGGCTACCAGGTCGGGAACTTTCCCCCGTTATGGTCGGAATGGAACGGTAAATACCGCGACTGCGTGCGCGACTACTGGCGCGGCGAGGACCAGGAACTCGCTGAATTTGCCTCGCGCTTCACCGGAAGCTCCGACCTTTACGAAACAAGCAACCGCAGTCCCTTCGCCAGCGTCAATTTCGTCACCGCGCACGACGGCTTCACGCTCTCGGACCTGGTTTCCTACGAGCGGAAACACAACGAGGCCAACGGCCTGGAGAATCGCGACGGCAGCGACGACAACCGCTCGTGGAACTGCGGTGTGGAGGGCCCGACCGACAATCCGGAGATAAACCGGCTGCGCGACAGGCAAAAGCGCAACTTCCTCACCACGCTTTTCCTCTCGCAGGGCGTGCCGATGCTGCTCGGGGGCGACGAGCTCGGGCGCACCCAGAAGGGCAACAACAACGCGTTCTGCCAGGACAACGAGCTGTCGTGGCTCGATTGGGCCGGCGCCGATCGCACGCTGCTCGATTTCACCCGTTCGCTGATCGCTTTTCGCCGCGCCCATCCCGTGTTCCATCGCAGACGCTTCTTCCAGGGCCGCGCGATTCACGACGGCGACGAGGTGGCCGACATCGGATGGTTCAAGTTCGACGGCTCGATGATGAGCGACGCGGACTGGAACGTCGGATTCGCCAAGACCATCGGAATTTTTCTGAACGGGCAGGGCATTTTATATCCGGACATGAATGGCAACCGGGTCGTCGACGACAGCTTCTACGTGCTGTTCAACGCCCATTACGACGCGCTCGATTTCACGCTACCGGTCAGGGAATGGGGCAGGCGATGGCGCAAGGTGCTCGACACCGCCAGCGCCTCGATTACTCCGGAGGGCGGCGAGATTTACGAGGCCGGCGCGCGCGTGCGGCTTGAGAACCGCTCGGTCGTGCTGCTGCAGAAATTCCAGTAGAGCTTTCGAGCGCGGGAGCGCAATCGCCGCCGTCCCGCGCGATTCACGTCCCGACGCGTCCTATCGGCATCTCCAGGTATCTCTCGTGGTTGTGCCAGAGCGTTTGCGTACCGGTTCGTTCGCATAGCCGGAGCATCTTGTAGGCGATTTCGCCGGCGCGGCTCACGGGCGCAAGGCGCGCCTGGCATTGCGAGATAATCGTCGGATAGAGCCTAAGCCGCGTCGGTCCGGCCGCGCCAAAATCGACGAAGAAGATGAAGGATTCGTCGTTGCGCTCGACTTCATCGACTGCGTAATCGTCAATAAAATTGCCCGTGCAGTAGAGAATCGGCCGCCCGCGATAGATCTCTACCGCGCGAAAGACGTGACCCGAATGGCCGAAGACCACATCGGCGCCGAGATCGATCAGTCTATGGGCGAACGGGATCTGGCGCGGCGGCGGCTCATAGCCCCAGTTCGGTCCCCAATGCGCGGCGACAACCAGGATGTCGCATCGCGGCCGCGCCTTCTCGACCGTCTCGAACAGGAGCCGAGCGCGCTCTTCCTCGAAATCGACCGGAACGTAGGCGATTCCTGCGCGCGCCTCGCCGGCTTCCCAAGACGGCTCGTTGTCGGTAAACGCGACCATCCCGATCGTGCGCGCGCCCACGCGCGCCGTCGCGGGCCGAAACGCCTCGGCGAGGTTCGCGCCCGCGCCCGCATGCGCTATCCCGGCCGTGTCGAGGACGGCTACCGTGTCCGCGAGCGCCTGGTCACCGAAATCGAGCGCATGATTGTTCGCCAGCGATACCGCGTCGATATGTGCCGCGCCGAGCACCGCGACGTTCTTCGTGTCGGTGCGGAAATGGAAAGCCTTGTCCGGCCACGGTTCGCCGCGATTCGAGATCGCACATTCGAGGTTGCAGATGCGGAAATTCGCTTCGCCAAAAAGCCCGAGCGTGTCGCCCCACGGATACTCGGCGCGGGTGTGTCGAAGGACCGCGTTGACCCCCCGGCCAAGCATCACGTCGCCGACCAGCAGGAGCCTCACTTCGTTCATCGGCAATTCCTCGCGCGTTTAGCAGAACATATTTCGTGCCATCGCAAGGGCGGGCTCGGAGCAAAGCACGCGCGCGAGTCTTTCACTCTTGCACGAAAGATGCGCGCGCGATGGCATATCAATTGCGCATGAGTGAGACCTGATGGAAGTCGTCAAGATACATGACTACCTGTGGGAAATCCCGCGCCAGGGCGCGATGCTGGTGCCGGGACGGATTTATGCGAGCGCCCGGATGATCGAAGAGCTTCGCGACGATCCCGCGCTGACCCAGGTCGCTAACGTTGCCTGTTTGCCGGGAATCGTCGGCTATTCGCTCGCGATGCCGGACATCCATTGGGGATACGGCTTTCCGATCGGCGGCGTTGCGGCCATAGACGCGCACGCGGGAGTCATCTCGCCGGGCGGCGTTGGCTACGACATCAACTGCGGCGTGCGGCTGATCCGCACCAATTTCAAATACGCCGACGTCGAGGGCCGGGTTGAGGAACTCGCCGACGCGCTTTTTGCGACGATTCCCGCGGGCGTCGGCTCCGAGGGCGCGATTCCGGGGCTCTCGGTCGAGGAGATGAAACAGTTGGTGGTCGAGGGCGCGCATTGGGCGTTGCGCACCGGCTACGCCAGGCAGGCCGACCTCGACCATACCGAGGAGGGCGGCAGGCTCGCCGGAGCCGACCCCGAGAAAATCAGTGTCCATGCGTACGAGCGCGGTAGAAAGCAGCTTGGCACGCTTGGCTCAGGCAACCATTTTCTCGAAGTTAGCCGCGTCGACAGGATCTACGAGCCAAGGGTCGCCGCCGCACTCGGACTCGAAGCGGACCAGGTCACGGTACTGATTCATTCCGGCTCGCGCGGGCTTGGCCATCAGACCTGCGACGATTACCTGCGCGTAATCGGCAACGCGATGGCGAAGTACGAGATCACGCTGCCCGACCGCCAACTTGCGGCAGTGCCGATCGCCTCGCCCGAAGGACAATCGTACCTGGGAGCGATGGCGGCGTCGGCCAATTTTGCGTGGTGCAACCGGCAGGTGATGATGCATCTGGCGGAGCGCGCGTTCATGCAGGCGCTCGGCGTCGGGCCGCGCGAGCTTGGCTTTTCGCTTATCTACGACGTCTGCCACAACATCGCGAAGTTCGAGGAACACGTCGTAAACGGGCAAAAGCGCGAGCTTTGCGTCCATCGCAAGGGCGCCACGCGCGCCTTCGGTCCGGGCAATCCGGCCCTGCCCGAGAGTTTGCGCGAACTCGGACAGCCGGTACTAATTCCGGGAGACATGGGACGTTACTCGTTCGTGCTGATCGGGCTTGCGGCCGCGATGCGCGAGACGTTCGGCTCCTCGTGTCACGGCGCGGGCCGGGTGAAAAGCCGCACCCAGGCGAAGAAGGAAGCGCGCGGGCGCGATTTGTCCGCGGAACTTCGCGCGCTCGGGGTAACCGTACGCGCGCAAAGCCGGGCCGGCGTGGCGGAGGAGATGCCCGCCGCGTACAAGGACGTCGCGGAGGTGGTCGAGGTGATGGAGGCCGCGGGCGTTACCCAGCGGGTCGCGCGGCTCAAGCCTTTCGCGGTTATCAAGGGCTGAGCCGCGCAGGACGCAAAGCGGCGGCTGTCACAAAATGCTCCATCCGCCGGCCGCCTGACTGGAGCCATCCGCGCCATTGCACGGCGCCGTGCGCGCAACGCATGCGAGCGGAATGTGATGCTCGCTGGAGATCG
>JAKAVC010000129.1 GCA_021817345.1 Deltaproteobacteria bacterium
CCCGGGGCTCGGTCGACGCGATCGGCCAAATCACTCAAATCATAAACCAGATCAACGACATCTCGAACACGATCGCCTCGGCGGTCGAGGAACAGACGGCCACGACCAACGAGATCGCGCGCAACGTCGCCGAAGCCGCCAAGGGCACCGCCGACATCGCGCAGAACATATCGGCGGTCGCGACCGCGGCCAACGAGACGACTACCGGCGCGGGCAACACCGAGGCCGCCGCGCGCGAACTCGCCCGGATGGTCGCCGAGCTCAGGGCGCTCGGACAGCGCGGGAACGCGTAACCTTTGACGCCGGGGCAGGCAGGACCACATGCGCGCACTTATCGTGGATGATTCGCGGACGATGCGGGCGATTATCGGCAAGCTCGTCAAGGAACTCGGCTTCGACGTGACCGAGGCGGGCAACGGCGGCCAGGCGCTCGCCGAACTAAGAAACTCGGGCGCGGTCGATCTTACGCTCGTCGATTGGAACATGCCCGAAATGAACGGGCTTGAGTTCGTTCGCGCGGTGCGCGCAAACCCGGCCTACGGCACGATGAAGGTGATGATGGTCACCAGCCAGACCGAGGTCGCTCAGATGATTCGGGCGCTGCAAGCCGGGGTGGATGAATATCTGATGAAGCCGTTCACGCGTGAGGCGATAATTGAAAAACTCCGGCTGCTGGGAATCCCGAACATATAGGCTTGCATGCGAAAGATCCGAGTCCTCATAGTCGACGATTCGGTCGTCGTGCGCCGGATCGTGACCGGGATGCTCTCGAGCGATCCGGCGATCGAGGTCGTCGGCACCGCGTCCAACGGCCGAATCGCGCTCGCCCGCCTCCAGGGGCTCAATCCCGACGCGATCGTGCTCGACGTGGAAATGCCGGAGATGGACGGGCTCGCGACGCTCGCCGCGCTGCGCAAGACCCACGCCCGCCTTCCGGTCATCATGTTCAGCACCCTGACCGAGCGCGGCGCGTCGGCAACCCTCGACGCTCTCTCTCTCGGCGCGAGCGATTACGTGACCAAGCCGAGCAGTATCGCCACGGCCGCGTCACTCGAGACTGTGCGCCAGCAGCTGATCGGCAAGCTGAAGTTGTTCTGCTCATGGCCGACGGAGAGCGCCGCGCAGGCCGGTCGCTCGGTGAAATCCGCGCCGCCCGCCGCACTGCCCCCACCGGCTCATCGCAAGCCCGCCGAGGTAATCGCGATTGGCGTTTCGACGGGTGGACCGAATGCGCTGGCGGAGTTGATGCCGGGCTTCCCGGCCGATCTCGCGGTTCCGCTTCTGATCGTGCAGCACATGCCGCCCATCTTCACCCGGCTGCTCGCCGAACGGCTTGCGGCTCGCTCGCGGATTCCAATCGTGGAGGCCGAGAACGGGCAGCTCGTCAGGCCCGGCCAGGCGTATCTCGCGCCGGGAGACTTTCACCTCGTCGTCGAGCGCGCGGGCGACCGCGTGCATCTGCGGACCAATCAGGAGCAGCCCGAGAACTGGTGCCGTCCGGCGGCCGACGTGCTGTTCCGTTCGGTTGCGTCGGTCTATCGCGGCGGAGCGCTGGCGGTCGTGATGACCGGGATGGGCCAGGACGGTCTCAGGGGGTGCGAGGAGATACGGCGCGCGGGAGGCCAGGTGCTCGCGCAGGACGAAGCCAGTTCCGTCGTGTGGGGGATGCCCGGATTCGTCGCCCGGGCCGGACTTGCCGATCGGGTCGCGCCGCTCGGAGAACTGGCCGGCGAGATAATGCAGCGTGTGAGGAACGCCAACACGGGAAAAGCCTCCGAGCATCCCGCACACCCAACTGTAAACTGATGAACATCAGCCGCGAAGACTTTGATTACGTGAGCCGCCTGGTACACGCCAGCTCGGGCGTCCTGCTCGAGCCGGGCAAGGAATACCTGGTCGAGGCGCGTCTTCAGCCGCTGCTCCGCAAGGAGGAGCTCGACTCGGTCGCGAGCCTGATCGCCCGGCTCAGGGCCTCCGCTCCCAACGGGCTTCACCAGCGCGTCGTCGAGGCGATGACCACCAATGAGACTTCCTTCTTCCGCGACCTGCATCCGTTCGAGGCTCTGCGGAAATTGATCGTCCCCGATCTGCTGGAAAGACGCCGCTCGCAGTGCCGGCTGCGAATCTGGAGTGCGGCCTGCTCTACCGGCCAGGAGCCGTACAGCATGGCGATCCTGCTGCGCGAAAGCTTCCCGGAATTGCACGCGTGGTCGTGCGAAATCATCGCCACCGACATCGCAAGCCAGGTGCTCGACCGCGCCCGCTCGGGCCGCTACAGCTATCACGAGGTGAGCCGCGGCCTGCCCGCCGCCCACCTCGTCAAGTACTTCCGCAAGCAGGGCTCGGACTGGGAAATCCACGAGGAAGTGCGCCGCAACGTGCAGTTCCTCGCGATGAATCTGACCCGGCCGTGGCCCCCGATGCCGAAGATGGATCTCGTCCTGATGCGCAATGTGCTGATCTACTTCGATCTCGACACCAAGAAGAAAATTTTCGCCAGGCTCAGGCAGCAGATGGCGCCCGACGGCTATCTGCTGCTCGGCGCCGCCGAAACCACGCTCGGCATCGACGACTCATTCGTGCGGGTTTCGGGCGACAGGAGTGGATGGTTCCGGCTGCACAAGCCCTGAGGAGAGAAGCATCATGCTCGACGAAACCGAACTGCACCGTCTTACCGAGGACATCTGGTCCACGGTGCTGAACCTCGATCTGCGGCGGCTTGAGTCCGGAAATGTGGAGCCCGCAACGGACGGCTTCCTTACCGGCGCGGTCCATATCAGCGGCGCGTGGCAGGGAGTTGCGGCCGTGTCATGCTCGGCGCGCCTCGCACGCCAGGTCGCTTCGATCATGCTCGGCTCCGAGGATCCGCCGGCGGAGTTCGTAAACGACGCAATCGGCGAGCTGGCCAATATCACGGCGGGACAGGTGCAGTCGCACTTGCCCACGCCCTCGGAGCTTTCGGTCCCCTCGGTCATGACCGCGCCGAGCTGCGGACTCGACCTCCCACAAGAGGCGGTGCTCGGCCGGCTCTACTTCGAATGCCAGGGCGAATTCGTAAGCGTTATCGTCGCTGGCAACGACGGCCTTCCCGAATGAATGCAATCGCAGCGAAAAGACGCTTCCTTCGCATCGCCTGAAGGGCGCCGCCATAGGGGCCGGCGTCATTTTGACAGCAGCGCGCAGTGCCGGATTCGACCGGCGCGGGCGGGAGAAACAGTTATGAACCTACTCAGGATTCTCGTGGTTGACGATTCAACCTCTAGCCGGATGATGATCAAGGCCTGCCTCGACGGAATCGAACGACAGGTCGAAGAAGCCGACAACGGCGAAGTCGCCTTCGCCAAGTTCACGCGCGGCGCCTACGACCTGGTGCTCATGGACATCCACATGCCGGTTCTCGACGGATACGGCGCGACCGCGAAAATCCGCCAGTGGGAGAATCAGAACGGACGCAAGCCCGCGCCGATTATCGCGCTCACCGCGCTCGACCATCAGCAGGCCGTGGTCAGAACCCGCGAGGCCGGATGCAGCGCGTGCGTGTCCAAACCCGTCAAGAAGCAGACGCTGCACGACGCGATCCGCGCGCTAACCGGAATCCAGGCCGGCGCGGCGCCCTCCCCGGGCGGCTCGGGCTTCGCGCACAAGCTCTTCGGGCTGCTCAAGAGCGACGACGGCGCACAGAGCTACGGCGCGGTACAGGCAATGATACCGCAGTTTCTCGCCGAGAAGCGGCGCGAAGTCGACGTCATCTCGATGGCGGCGGAAACCGGCGATTTCGAGACCGTCCAGATGCTCGCGCTCAGGCTCAAGGGCGAAGGCGCGAACTTCGGCTTTCGCGAAATCACGGACCTTGGGGGCGAGATGGCCGCGGCCGCGACGAATCGCGATCCGAAAAAACTGCGCAAGCTCGCCGACAGCCTTGCCAATCATCTCGACAAGCTCGAAACCCGCGTCGCCGCCGGCTGAGCCGCCCCCGATCGCGCCTCCCTCAGCGCCTGGACGACGGCCCGGCGCTAACGCGCCCCGCTTCAGCGCCGGCGGGCGCGAATCGGCTTTCGCCGCGCGCGCACCGCGCCCGGCAGGTCCACCGTATGCTCGCGCGGACTTAGGCCGTTCAGGACAAGGTAGTAGAGCTCCGCATACGCCTCGGACATCGTAAGGCCGCACTGGGCGAGGAATCCCGGGTCCGACATGCGGCCGACCGTATGGATGAGGACCTCGGCAACCAGTTTCGGGTGAACCCGCGCGCACTCGCCCCTGCCTATGCCGATTTCGACCAGTCGTTCGAGCCCCTCGACGCGCATGCGCTGATGCTCGCGAAGCGTGCGCCGTCCGGGTTCGAAGCGATCCAGGTCGCGGACGAACTGGGGGCTTGCGGTGCGGGTCGCGCGCACGGCGGCGTCGAGGTAGCCGGCCACCGAGGAAATCCAGTCGGGAGCGTTGCGTGCGGCGGCGTCGCCCTCCTCGCGCACCCGGGTCAGAAAACGCCGGATAACCAGCGTGAAAAGCTCTTCGCGGCTGAGCGCGATCGAATACAGCGTGCGCTTGGAGCAATGCACCCGGCGCGCAAGCTCGTCCATCGTGAGGTGCAGAAACCCCTCCGCGAAGAACAGACTCTCGAGCTCCTCGAGCACACGCCCGACCCGCGGCGATAGAGGCCTTGTCTGCGTCCGCCGTTGTTCGGCCGCCAGCTTGAGTTCATTCTCCATTGCCAATGCCTTAGCTTCCCCGAGCATGCGCGACAAGTCCGGCGCGACCAAGAGCCTGCATCCACGCCCGCCGCGCCCGCCCTAATCGCTGTGCCGGTGCGCGCACGAGCCGGACCGTCGGTGCAACCATGTCCGCCAACCTTCGCGGCGGGAAGAGCCGGGACCGCTCGCCGGCGTTTGACAGATGGTACTAAAAAGTCGTATCCAGTACCGCACGTACCGCCCGCTCGGACCAAGGGGCATCGGGGAAGCGCGAGCCGACGGCGGGCGCAGCAAGCCAAAGTGCAAGGGGACCGGTTATGCGTTTGCTCAACTACACTGACGGTTGGACGCGGCGCCATTTCATGGCGCAGGTCGCGAAGGGCATCACGGCGGCGGGCGTGCTCGCCCCGCTATGGGACGTAATCGGGCGCAGCGGCGATGTGGCGGCGGCTTATCCGCCCGAGCTGCTTTCCCTGTCCGAGTACACCAAGGGCAAGCTCAAGGCGGGCGACGTCCTCAGTGCCGAGAACGTCGATATCGTCAAGGAGCTGCTCGATCCGTTCACCTATCGCCAGGTCAAGGAGGACGGACGCCTGGTCGACCTGATCGAGACCACTACCGACATCAATCAACTCAACCCGCCCGAGTATCTGGCCGCGACGCTGAGGAACAAGGGCAAGGCGAAACTCGGGTCAGACGGCAATGTCTGGACCACGGATGGCAAGCCGTGGATTGGCGGCAATCCGTTTCCCGAGCCGAACAGCGCCCTGGAAGTCCTGATGGGCCATACGCTTAGCTGGGGCCGGCACGACGTTTCCTTCTATCCCATCGAAGAGTGGGACATGGACCACGAGGGAAACGGCCGCTACCACTATCAGTACCTGTTTATCGAATACATGCCGGTCGAGCGCCTGGTGCTGGAACCGAAGCCGTACTTGCCGGGCCACGAAAACCAACTTCGCCTGAACACCATTTATCTCACCTATCCGTCCGACCTTGCGAGCACCGGATATCTCAACATCTGGCCCTACGATCAGACCAAGTTTCCGACCTTCTACGCCTACCTGCCCTCCTTCGAGCGGGTGCGGACCTTCCCGACCGACCAGCGCTTCGAGCCGCTTTGGCCGGGTTCGAATTTCTTCCTGACCGACGCCTGGATGACCGGAGACCCGGTGCTGACCTGGGGTAATTTCAAACTGGTTGGAAAAGGGCCCCTGATTCAGGCGGTCAGCCACAACTGGGATCCCGAAAACCCGAACTGGCACCACAAGCGATGCGGCGGAAAGAGCGGGGAAAAATACTTCCGCGTCCGCATGGAACTGATTCCCGAGACCTACGCGGTCGATCTCGAGCCGGTGAAGTATCCGCGCTCGCCATACTCGCGCAAGCGGATTTGGTTTGACGCCCGCACCCTGACGCCGCTAACGATGTGTTCGTATGATCGGCAGGGCAAACTCTGGAAGCAGTGGGAAGGCGGCTTTTCGCTCTACAAGACCGCCAATCATCAATGGCCCGAGAGCGGTGCGCCCTACTGGTCGTGGACCCATGTGCATAACGAGGACGCCCAGAGCGGCACCATGACGATCCTTCAGCAGTGCGAGCATATTTTCGGCGGCTACGACGTCTCGGTGAACAATCCGCGAGTGCTTGACGACTGGTGCAGCTCGGTCGCCCTGAGAAGGCACGGAGCCTCGGTGTAGCCGCTCCAGGGCCACGGCCCGCACCTCTTAAGCCTGCGGCAGGAAAAGGCATTATGGCGTGGAAAGTAACTATCGATAACGGTTCGACCTTCACGGACGGATGCCTGTTCACCGAGGCCGGCGCGCTCTCGGTCAAGGTTCTGACCACTCCCTACGACCTGATGAGCTGCTTCATCGAGGTGTTCCGTGCGCTCGCGCGGGCCGCCGGACTTCCGGGCGAAACCGAGCTTCTGCGCCAGGTCGGCGAAGTGCGCTACTCGACGACTGCGGGAACCAACGCGCTGCTGGTGCGAAAGGGCGTGCGCGTCGGCCTGGTGGCCGAGCGGGATGCGGCCGCGGATCTCTACGGCCTGCGCAACCGCGCCCCGGAAATGATCGATACGATAGTTTCCGCGCGCGTCGCCGGCCTCGAGCCGTGCGGCGAGAGTTCCGAGGACCTGGACCGCGTGCTGCTCGCCGCGATTCGCGAGCTGCTGAACAAGGGCGCGCAATCGATCGTGATTTCGCTGCCCGGCGCGTGGGGCGCGGAACTCGAGCGCCAGGCCAAGAGCCGCTACATGAAGCTCATGCCCGGCCATCTGCTGGGCGCGGTCCCGATACTGTTCTCGCGCGAGTTGTGCTCCGACCCCGACGACGCGCGCCGCACCGCGACCGGCCTGCTCAACGCCTTTCTCCATCGCGACATGGCGGCGTTCCTGTATCACGCCGACAACTGGCTTCGCGAGCGCCACGTCGGACAGCCGCTTCGGATCATGCGCAACGACCAGGGATGCGGCCGGGTCGCGAAGACAACCGCTGTCAAGACGCTCGATTCCGGTCCGATGGGCGGCCTGCTCGGCGCGGCGGCGCTTTCAAGGCGTATCGGCGCCGCGCGGGTCGTAACCATGGACGTCGGAGGCACCAGCACCGATTTCGGGCTGGTCGAGAACCATCGTCCCCTCACGGAACTCTTCGGCAGCGTGCATGAGCTTCCGCTCAGCTTCTCGCTGCCCGCGCTTCGCACCGCGGCGCTCGGCGGAGGTTCGATCGTCCGGGTGCGCAACGGACGCATGCAGATCGGTCCGGACAGCGCGGGCGCGCTTCCCGGTCCCGCCTGCTTCGGCAGGGGCGGACAGGAGCCGACCCTCACCGACGCCGCGCTGCTGGCGGGCTACCTCCAGGCGCAGGGATTCGCCGCGGGCGCGCTCTCGCTCCAGGAGAATCTCGCCGAGCGGGCGATTTTCGAGCACGTCGCCAAACCGCTCGGGCTACGCGACGCTCGCGCCGGCGCATGGGCAGTCCTGGAGACGTTCAGCCTGCGCGCCGCCGAGACCATCGGCGCAATCCTTAGGCATCGCCAGTGGAAGCCCGAGGAAATCACGCTGGTGTGCTACGGCGGCTCCGGCCCGCTGCTGGCCTGTATCGCCGCCGAGCACGCCGGTATCCGCGACGTGGTTATCCCTCCGCACTCGTCGAATTTCAGCGCGATGGGGGTCGCGTTCAGCGAGCTTACCCACGAGTATCGATGGATTTCCGATTCGTCGCCGGCCGACGGCGCCGCGTTGCGAGCGCTCGAGGCGCTGCGCGAGCGGGCCTCGCGCGACATGTTCGGCGAAGGCGTGAGCGGGGACGAGACCGCGCTTTCGATACGGCTTAACGCCAACGGTTCCGAGCGCTATCTCAACAGCGCCGACGACCTCGCCAGTTTGCTCGACGGCGCAACCGGCACGACGGTTTTGGATTACCGGCTCGCCAAACGCGCCAGCGCCGAGACGAGCCCCCATCTCGTTCAGCGCGCGGGCGGCGCGGGCGCGGGCGGCGCCCGGCGTGAAGTGCTCGTGGCGGGCAAGCGCCGCAGCGTCGACGTGGTAGAGGCCGAGGGCGTTCGCGTGGGCGACAGCGGCGCCGGCCCGTGCCTTCTCGAGTCGCCCTATTGGAGCGCGATGCTGCCGGGCGGGTGGCGATGGAATCTGGCCGAGGACGGCTTCAGGCTCGCGCGCTGAGCGCTTTGCGCGTCTGAGGGGAGAAACAACGATGCGAGTGGCGATTACCGAGTACCTCGAAATAGATCTGGACGCAGAGCGATGGCTGTGCCGGCGATGCGGCACGGATCTGGGTTCCGCGCGCGACAACTACAAGCGCGGGCTTCTGGTTTACGATCGCGATCCGCGCGAAATCCATCAGCCGATACTCGATCCCGAGCGTTATCGTTTCACTTTTGCGCCGGACCCGGGATGGTGCCGGATTCTCGAATATTACTGCCCGAACTGCGCGACGCAGGTCGAAACCGAGTACCTTCCACCCGGCCATCCGCCGACCCGCGACATCGAACTCGACCTCGACGATCTGAAGCGGCGGTGGACCGAGAGCAAGTAACCGGGGCAAAAACCCAGCAAGAAGACAGGCGAGGCAATCCGTGCGACGACTGGCGGTAGACGTTGGCGGCACTTTCACCGACTGTTTCGTTGAGTGGGACGGCCGGCATATCGAGAGTAAGGCTCTCACCACGTATCACAATCTCGCGGTGGGCTTTCTTGAGGCTGTCGACCGCGCCGCGGCGCAGCTCGGGCTGGAGGCCGATCGGATGCTCGGCGGCGTCGATTCGGTGCGCTACGGCACGACGCTCGGCACCAACGCGCTAATCGAGCGGCGCGGCCCGCGGCTCGGCGTAATCGTCACGATGGGCTTCGAGTGCGGGATGAGGCTCTCGCGCGGACGCGGCTACGGCGACGGGCTGCCGCGCCACCTGCAGGTCGATCTCGCCGGCGCAACCCGGCCCGCTCCGCTCGTCGATCAGGCGCTCATCGTCGGCGTCAACGAGCGAATCGACGCGCGCGGCGAGGTGCTGCTCCCGCTCAACGCCGACGACGTGCGCGCCAAGGTGCGCAGGCTGGTCGACCAGGGCGCGCAGGGTTTCGTCGTCGCGCTCGTAAACTCGGTCGTGAACACCGCGCACGAGGAGCGGATCGAGGAAATCATCCGCGACGAATATCCCTCCACGCTCTTCGGCTCATTCCCCGTCATCCTGAGCCATCGCATCTCGCAGCGGAAATCCGAATACGCGCGCATGATGGCTGCGGTGGTGTGCGGCTTCCTGCACGAGCAGATGTTCTACTCGCTCGGCAACCTCGAAGAGGCGCTTCGCGAGCGCAACTACCGAAAGCCGGTGCTCCTGATTCACAACACCGGCGGCATGGCGTCGCTTGAATCGACCCACGCGCTGCAGACGATCCATTCGGGCCCGGTCGCGGGACTGGGCGCCGCGCAGCGCGTCGCCCAGGAGCATTCGCTGCCGGTCGTCGTCGCCACCGACATGGGCGGCACGTCGTTCGACGTCGGAATCGCGCAAGGCCAGGGAAGCTGGCTCTACGACTTCAATCCGGTAATCGACCGATGGCTGGTCTCGACGCCGATGGTCTATCTGCGCACGCTCGGCGCGGGCGGAGGCTCGATCGCGCGCTACGATCGGTTGTGGCGCACGGTGCAGGTCGGCCCCGATTCCGCGGGCTCCGAGCCGGGACCGGCGTGCTACGGGCGCGGCGGGATGGAGCCGACCGTGAGCGACGCGGATCTCGTGCTCGGCTATCTTTCGCCCGACTATTATGCGGACGGTTCGTTGCAGCTTGACCGGAGCCTGGCCGAGCTCGTGATCGAGGAAAACCTGGTGTCCCAGCTCGGAGGGTCGGTCGTGCAGGCGGCGCTGCTCGTCAAGCAGAAGGTCGATCGCAACATGGCCGACGCGGTCTTCATGGAAGTCGCGACGCGCGGCTTCGACCCGCGCAAAATCTCGCTCATCTCCTACGGCGGCGCGGGACCGGTGCACTGCTGCGGGTTCGCGGCGGCGCTCGGAGTGGACCGCGTGATGGTGCCGCCGTTCAGCGCGGTGTTCTCGGCCTTCGGCGCGGCGAACCTGCGCCAGCTCCATCTCCACGAGCGTTCGGTCTATCTGACCGTCTACAATCCGCTTACCCGCGAGGTCACGCTCGATATCGCTGCGGTGAATCGAATCTGCGACGACCTCGAAGCGCAGGGCGCCGACGACCTCGCCCGCCAGGGCTTCGATTCGAGCGCTATTCGCCACCAGGTCGAATTTGAAATGCGCTACGGGAACCAGCTCGTGCAGTTGAGCGTGCCGAGCCCGATAGCGCGGCTGCGCAACGTGGACGACGTGCTCGGCCTGATCGACGCCTTCCGCATCAACTACTCCGAGCGCTTCGGCGAGAAGGCCGCCGCGCCCGAGGCGGGAGTCAAAATCGTCGCGGTGCGCGTGGTGTCGTGGGTTGTCGGCACGGCGGTCAAGCTCGAGTCCGCGGAAACCTCGCGCGGCGCTACCCCGCGTCCCGCGGGCGAGCGCACCTGCCACTTCCTGAGCCATCCCGAGGGCGTCGCGACGCCGGTTTACCGCTGGAACACGCTGGGCGCCTCGTCCGCCCTGCCCGGCCCGGCGATTATCGAGGCGCCGCACACCACCTACGTCGTCGAACCGGGATGGCGATTCGAAACCGACGCGTCGGGCGGCGCATGGATGACGCGCGTCAACGGACAGCATTGAGCCAAGGGAGCGAAGCATCGATGGCTACCGCGGTTAAGAGCAAGCTTGAGCAGTTCCTCGACGAAACGGTCGTCTTCTACGGACCCGACCGCGAAATCCTCGGCGACCATCGCCTCGCCCCGCGCTCCGTCCTGGAAGAGCGCGCGATGGCGAAGCATCGCGATCCCCACACCACGAGCCTCTTGCGCAGCAAGCTCGAAGTGACCGCCGAAGAAGCCTTCTATCAGCTCGAACAGACCGGAGCCGCGCCCGGCGCGAAGTGGGGCGACCTTATCGCGGGCATCTTCACCGCCGAGGGCGATCTCGCCGTCGCAAGCAGCGGCGGCGTGCTCCTGTTCTCGGTCGTGTGCCAGCCGGTCCTGCGCTACGTGATGAAGTACTGGCGCAACGAGCCGACCGTTGGCGTGCGCCCCGGCGACGTCTTCATGAGCACCGACCCGCGCTTCGGCAATATCCACACTCCCGACCAGAACATGTTCATCCCGGTCTTCACCGACGAGGGCGAGCTGGCGCTGTGGGTCATGGTTATCGTGCACGAGGGCGAGAACGGCTCGGTCGAGCCGGGCGGGATGCCGTCGGCGGCCGAATCGCCCTACATGGAAGGCATCAGGATGCCGCCGGTGAAGGTGGGCGAGAACTTTACGCTCCGGCGCGACGTCGTGACCTGGCTTCAGAACAGCGTGCGCGACCCGATGCTGCAGATCCAGGACATGAAGATACGGCTGAGCGCGTGCCTCAAGATAAAGGAGCGAATCGACGAGATCGCCCGCGAGTACTCGTGGGAGGAACTGGTCGCCGCGCTGCGCTGGACGCTGGAAGATACCGAGGCCGAGGTGCGACGGCGGCTCGCCGCGTGGCCCGACGGCACCGTCCGCTCGACGGTGTTCGCCGACAGCACGCTGCGCGAGAACGCGCTCATCAAGATCGCCGTCGAGGCGCGCAAGCGCGGCGACGAACTGGTGCTTGATTTTCGCGGCACCAGCCCGCAATTCACCAACCGCTCGAACAACACCGTGCTCCACGCGCTCAAGGGAATGCTCGCGCAGGAGTTCCTGACCTTCGTGTGGCCCGACCTGCCGCGCAACCAGGCCGTGTTCGCGCCGATGCGGGTCGTCACCGACTACGGCTCGGCGCTCGACTGCACGCCCGAAGCGCCCAACGCGCAGAGCATGATGACCTTCTTTCCGGCGTTCACCGCGCTTCAGATGGTGGTGCCGAAGTTCATCTACGCATGCAGCCGCCGATACACCAAGATACTCAGTCCCTGGTACAATATGATAACCACTTTCATCTATGGTGGCATCAACCAGTACGGGGAGACGGTCGGAAACCTGTGCGCCGACCTGAACGGGATGAGCGGCGGCGCCCGCGACGACGCCGACGGCGAGAACTCGATCTCTCCCATCTTCGCCGCGATGACCGACCTCGGCGAGCAGGAAGTCCTCGAAGAAGAGACGCCGATCGTCAAAATCGTGCCCCATCGCCTGATGACCGACAACTGCGGCTTCGGCAAGTTCCGCGGCGGCACCGGCTACCAGATGATCGCCACCGTGCGCCGCGCCGACGCCTTCGGCTTCATGACCACCTGCGTCGGCTCCAAGTTCCCCTCAACCTACGGGCTCTTCGGCGGATACGGCGCCCCGACCTATCCGCTGTGCAAGGTCAAAGGCGTCAACGCGTTCGACAAGCTGAAGGACCTTCCGGAAGAGCGATGGACCGTCGCGAGCATCATGAACGAGCGTCCGTTCGAGGGCGCGCGCTATTCGACCCATCACATGGGCATGCAGTTCGAGATCGTCAAGCAGGGCGAGCTGTACATGATCGTCCAGGGGGCGGGCGGCGGATACGGCGACCCGCTGGAACGCGACCCCGACGCGGTCATCAAGGACATCCGCGACGCAATCATCTCGGAATCCACAGCGCGGCGCATCTTCAAGGTGGCGTTCGACGCGCGCACCTTGTCGGTCGACGCGAAGGAGACCGAAAGGCTGCGCAACGAGGAGCGCGAAGCGCGCAAACGCCGCGCGCGTCCGTTCGACGAATTCCTCAAGGACTGGGTCAAACCCGCTCCGCCCGAGGGACTTCCGTATTACGGCGCGTGGGACGACCGCGAGACCATCTACATGGGCTCGCCGGAACGGAAAGCGCCGAGAGGCCAGGCGCTGGGCGTCACGATGCCCGATCCGCGCGACGTGCGAATCGCGCAGTTGGAAGATATGCTGCGCAAGGCCGGAATCAACTTACAGGAGTAGGCGGCTAGCGTATCGGCACGCGCGCGAACCTCGATGCTGGAAATCGACAAGACGATTTGGATCGGCCTTGCCCGCGGCGTGGAAAGCGTCTCGGGCGCCGGCGCGGCAGTATGGCGCGAGCCGGCGGCGGCGCGCAAGGCACTGGGCGAACTGCTCGGCGTTCTGCCCGTCACTCACGGCGAGATCGACGCTGACGCCGTGATTGGCGCTCGCGACGCCGACCGGGCCACGGGATGGCGCGCGATGCTCGAGGGGAAATCCGAGGCCGCGATGAGCGAGCTGGCGCTTGCAATCAACGACGCGTTTCGCGCGCCGAGAACCTGGGGCGTCGCCCTGCCCTGCCCCGGCGCGCTCGCCGCCATGCTTGGCGACGGTTCCGAGCGCGCCGCGCTCAAGATCGGGATGCAGATGGCGGCGCGGCTCAAACTGTTCCGCGACGCGGGCGCCTCGTTCATTACGATCGACCTCGCGAACTCGAACTTCGCCGCCGAGGAACGCGCGCTGAAGCCCGTGCTCCGCAACGCCGAGATGTACGGATGGAAGCGCGCGCTATGCGTGCCGACGCTGGCCGATACCGCGGGACTGGAGAGTATTGCCGACGCGCTCCTGGTCCTCGGCGCCGAAGTTGGCGAACTTGACGCGCGATGGCAGCAGGGGTTGGCGCTCGGCGGCGGCCTCGGCGAACAAACCTGGAGCGGACAGCCGCTCGCGCCGCGGCATTCGGCCCGATTTCTTCTGTTCGGCCGGATACCCGCGGGAGCGCCGGCGCACGCGATCGTGGGCGCGGCGCGAATGATCTCCGCATGGGCCGCGTGACTGCGCGAGGAATTGTCCTTCGGTTCGACCGCCGCGCCGCGCCGGCGCGCGAAGTCCTCGGTTCACGCATGACCCCCTATCCACCCAAGGCATGGTGCGAGTTGAGTGATGTTGGAACTTCCGAAGAGTCGCTGGACGGTGACCGAGGTCATCCGGGAACAGGCAAAACGCTACGGAGAGCGCGAATTTCTGCGCCACGAGAACGGTTCCACGCTGTCCTTCGCGGACCTCGAGAACCGTTCCGCCGCGCTCGCCTCGGGGCTGGCTCGGCTTGGAGTGAAACAGGGAGACAGGGTTCTCGCGTTCCTGTTCAACGATCCGAGCCTGCTGCTGGTGCTGGCCGCGGCGAACCGCCTCGGCGCCATCTTCGTCCCGATCAACACCGAACTTAAGGGCGCATTCCTCGAACATCAGGTGCGCAACAGCTCCGCGCGCGTGGTCGTCGCCGACGCCGCGCTCCTGCCGACGCTCGCCGCGATAAATCTCGACGCGTGCGCGGTCGAAACCGTGCTTACCGTCGGTGCGGTCGAAGCCGGGCTCGCCGCCGCGTTCGGCCGGCGCGCCGTGCTGCCGCTCGACACGGCGTTCGAGCACGGCGCGCCTTCGACGCCCGTGGTCGAGCCGACAGCGCGCGACATATCGACCGTGATTTACACCTCGGGAACCACCGGCCCGTCCAAGGGCGTGTTGATGCCGCATGCGCACTGCTACCTGCTCGGGCGCAATCTGGCGCGGGTGCTGGAACTCACCGAGGACGACGTCTACTACGTGTGCATGCCGCTGTTTCACACCAACGCGCTGTTCATGCAGGTGCTCGGGAGCCTGCTGGCGGGCGCGCGGGTGGCATTGGTCAGGCGCTTCAGCGCCTCGCGATGGCTCGACGACGTGCGGCGCTATCGGGCGACGGTCACCAACGCGCTAGGCGTGATGCCGGAGTTCATCTATCGGCAGCCGCCGACGCCCCATGACAGGGACAATTCGCTGCGCAAGATGATGGCGGTGCCGATCGCGAAGGAATGGGGCGCGGACTTCGAGGCGCGCTTCGGGGTCAGCTTCGTCCAGGGCTTCGGCCTCACCGAAAGCAATATCCTCTGCTACACCTCGGCGGATGAGCGGCTTGAGCCGGGATGCTGCGGCCGCGTGCTCGACGAATGGTTCGAGGTGAAAATCGTCAATCCCGAAACCGACGAGGAGGTCCCGACCGGCGAAAGCGGCGAGATCGTCGTCCGTCCGAAACATCCGTGGTGCTTCATGGCGGGATACCTCGACATGCCCGAGCGCACCGTCGAGGCGTGGCGCAACCTGTGGTTTCATACCGGCGACGCGGGACGGCTCGACGAGCGCGGCCGGCTGTTCTTCATCGACAGGATCAAGGACTGCATCCGCCGCCGCGGCGAAAATATCTCCTCCTACGAGGTCGAGCAGGTGCTGAACACGCACGCGGCCGTGGCCGAGAGCGCGGTCGTCGGCGTGCCGTCGGTGGTTCCGGGCGGAGAGGAAGAGATAAAGGCGTATATCGTGGCCAAGCCCGGCGCCCAGCCCGCGCCGGCGCAACTGGTCGCCTACTGCGTGGACAGGATGCCGCGTTTTGCGGTTCCGCGTTATATCGAGTTCGCTAGCGAGCTTCCCAAGACCCAGACTGGCAAAGTCAAGAAGCAGGAACTTCGCTCGCGCGGTATCACCGCCGAGACCTGGGACGGCGGAGACACCGCGCGCAGGCGCTGAAGACGGCGCCTTCGCGCTTCGGCCGTCGGAGCGGTTGCGAGCCGTCGTGACGTTATCCGGGCACCGGAGCGAGCGCCTGAATCCCTCGCGATTTCCCGCTCTCGCAGCGGCCCGTAGCCGAGCGGCGCGCGCCCCCGCCGCGATCGTCGATACTCACGCTCGCGAAACGTCACTCACCGAAGCGCCATCCCGATGGGCAAAGTTACTGCAGCGGGAGCGCGCTCTCATCGGGAAGCCACTGCTTGGCGCATACGGGGCATGCACCCAAGACCGGCTTGGAAAGATCAACCCGGATCAGGAAAAGAGGTCCGGTGCTGCCAATGTTCCAGGCCTGCGGAACATAGTTCGGAGCCGCGAGTGCATACATCAGGTTGTGCGTATTATCCACAACCTCCGTTCCGGGATCGGCGACCATCTCGAGCTGAGTCGGCGTGCCGCCCACGTCGCCCTTTGGAATTATCGCTCCGGCGATGGTGTACACGGACGCCGCATCGGCCGTGGTTGCACTACCCGGCTGACCGTTGTTGTCAAACGCCCCCGGCACGGGCTTCGACGGCATATGCACGAGCTTGAGATTCTGCCCGAACTCATCCGCGATCGTGGCCTGATGGGTTGCACAGTTGACCGCCGCCTGACCGCCCGGACCTTCCCCGATCGGCTCCGCTTCGCCCAATCCCGGCACTTGCACATAGTCGGCGCTTGCCGGGCTCGATGAGGTGTCGAGCGTCGCGAAGTTGAATGCCCAACTCTGGTCGGCTCCGACTTCCTGGCTCAAAATGAGGATGTTCGTACCGATGTCGAAGGCGTTGCCGTCGGTTATGCCGAACTGAACCGAAGGGAAGAATAGAGCCGGGGTAAGAGCGGACGAGCTGGTATCGATTATGTCGTCCCCGCCGTCGTTCGAGGCGAACATGATTCCAGTGTTTGAATTCACGGAAATCGAGTCGAGGAACGGCTGAAAGGGAAAGCTGCCCGCCGGGAAGTCCGAGAGCCCGATTACGGAACTTGAATCCCAGGTCGGAGGATCGGTCGAAGTGTCGAGAACTCCGACGGTCTGGCTACCGGCGACGATCGCCTTGTTGGCCTTGAAGTTCTCAACAAGCCCGCCACCGCCCGCGGTCGGGTTGCCGAGACCGGCATGATAGGTTTCGATCAGTCCGGTCGCCGCAACCGTGTTGGACACCGATTGGCTGGAAGTGTCTATCTCATAGATCGTAACTGGACCGCTGGTCTGCCCCGAAGCGATTGAAGCCGCTTCCTCCAGGATGGTGTGATTGTTGGGATTGAAGCCGATTCCTACCGGGAGGTTGGAACCTGGCAGAGAGAGCGTCTTGATGATCGGATTCGACACGCCCTGCTTCAGGTTGACGACATCCAATTGAGCGTTGCCGTTCGAGTCGAGTGCGAAAATCGGCACGTACCCGATGTTATGCGTCGGGTCGATAAACAATTCTGACTGCCCCGCGCAGGAGCCTTGCGGAGGGGCCGAGGATGAACCGCCGCTGTTGTTGCTGCTTCCGCAGGCGTCGGCGAGGCAGATCATCATCGCCGTCGCGAAGCAAAACGCGACAAGGGTCAACGGGTCCGAAGCGCGTCCTCGATGTTCTGTCGTGTGAGTATTCATTCGCTGCCTCGCCGAATATTTGTCCAGGCAATCTTGTAGAGCGCGGATTTCAATGTCCTCTGATTAAATCGCCGCGTGCGGGAATTACAACGGAACAATGTGCAATTCGAGGGTACAAATGATGGCGGCGCGCGCTCGCTTCGCGGAACATGAGGATGAATGCCGTCCGGCGCGACGCCGGCGGAGAATGGCGAATCTCAGGGCGCGGAAATGGCTACTTCCGGACGCGCCAGGGGATCGGATGCTCGGGGTCCGGCTCGTAGATGCACGCCCGGCCGGTCCGGACAGTGAGTGCGAGCAGGCGCCCAAGTGAGGGATTGGCGCCGCGGATTCTGGCTATTGCGGCTTTGATTCCCTTGGTCACCATCACGCGCGAGCGCTCCGCGGCCCGGCTTTCCTCGGCACGACTGCGGCGCCTATCGGAACGCCGAGCGCGCGCCTTCATCTTTGAGCCGGCGACAATTCGCGCGAGTTCATCCGCTGGAACATGCAGACCCGGACGGGCGAGCAAACACGCCAAGTAGCAAAGGCCCTTGGTGCTCTTGAGCCGTACGATCGAGTCGTTGAACGAAATCGTGAAGTAGTCGCCTTCTCTTAGAAACAGTCCGTCGGCGCAGCCCGCCGCGTCGTCAGGCCCCCGCGCCTGAGCGATGCTCGCAGAGACGCCAGCGGACGGAACCGGGGAGGTGGCGACGTCGCATCGCTGCCGCATCGCGGTCGCGCGCTGGACCCAGATAGCACCCGCGCCGTGACGCCGATAGAGCCCGAGCGCCGCGTCGAATCGCTCGCTCGCGCCTGCCCGCTCGCCCTGCGCGAGCATCGCGTTGCCCCAGAACTCCCAGGCCTGCGCCTGTTCCCATGGCAGGTCGTAGCGGACGAGGATCTCAAGGGCGCGAGAAAAATAGCGCGCGGCCGAGGCGTGGTCTCCAAGGCCCGCCGCTACCACCGCTTCGGCAAGCGCGACGCGCCCGGAGATGCCGCGGTAGTCCTCGCCGCCGGCAAGAATCTGGCGGCATCGCGGCAGATGGCTCGCCGCCTTCTCGGTCTCTCCACCAATAATCGCAAGAAAAGCCATCTCGGCTCGCGCGTTCAGCTCGAATGGCAAAACCGGGCCGGCGAGGCTGAGTTCGAGCATGCGCTCCATCAGCGATTGCGCGCGCGCCAAATCTCCGTTCGCTCGGCACACCAGTTCCTGCAGGAACGAATAGACCAACTCTCCGTCGAAGCTTCCGGCCGTGCGCATCGTCTCGCGACCTTGATCGAGGATCGAGTCGGCCCGCTCGAGATCGCCTTCGAACAGGAGAAGAAACCCGTGGACCGTCGGACGCGGCGAGTGCGAGAGCAACCGGCGTGCCTCGGCGAGGTTGCCCCTGAAGACATGGGTGAACGCCATCTGCTGCCGCAGTATCCGGCTCTGATAAGCGGCTTGCGCCAGGCGCGGACGCGACAGCTCGCGCGTGAGCCATCGCTGTGCGTCGCGCGGATCCCACAACGCCATCGGATGATACGCGCCGTTCCACGCACTTTCGAAAGCCCCGCGCAAATCGTTGGACCGGTCCGCCTTGTGCCAGGCCTCGTCGGCGAGCGCCGAAGCTTCCGCCAGGCGGCCGCAGTCAAACAGGAGATCCGAACGGGTTGCCGCGGCGCGGGCCCATAGTCCGGCTCGGCCGAGCCGCTCCGCCATCTCCATTGCGCGCTGTGACGCCGCCAGCCCCTCTTCGAGACGATGGCTTTCGTAGGCGGCCTGCGCCAGGCCGTTGTACAGCCACACTTGGCTTTCGCTGTCCGGCTGATGACATAAAACCCGCTCGGCAAGCCGATACTGTTCAAGCGCGCGCGGGATGTCGGGCGCGGGCACTCTCGTCGAGAGCATCACGGCAAGCCTTGCGCGTGCGCCTGCGCCCTCTACCCGACGATCGGCGTTCTCGTAGATGAGCGCCGCGCGCTCGAGCGCTTCGATCCCCTTTGGATGGTCGAATTCCGTTATCGAGAACGCATCGCCCAGCCGTTCCAGCATCCGGGCGAGCGCAGCCGGCTCGCATCCGCCGTGTTCCATCAGCCTCAGCGCGGCCTGCCAGTGATGCGCCGCCTGCTCGTAAGCGAAAGCGGCGTAGGCGGCTTCACCGGCGCGGACTGCGTAATCGATCGCTTTGTCGGCGTTGCCCGCTTCGGCCGCTGCGACCGAATGGTAGGCCAGCTCGTCGAGATGGAGGTGCGGCTCCGCGCGATAAAGATCTTCAAGAATGCCAACGAGCGTCTGATGGATCCGCAGCCTCTCGCCGGTTTCGAGACCTTCGTACAGGGCCTCCTGAACCAGCGCGTGACAGAAGCGATAAGTCGCTGGCGCGCCTGCCAGCCTCGCGACAATCCCCGCGTTCACCGCGGCGTCAAGTATGCGCAGTGACTGCTCGTTTGACAGTTCGCAAACTCGTTGTATCGGCGCCAGTTCGAAGCGGTTTCCCATTACCGCAGCGGCGGACAGCAGGCGCCCGGCGCGCGGAGGCAGAAGAGCGATTCTGCCGCGAATCGAAGTACGCACGCTGTCGGGAATCGTGAGCGCCCAGCGCGGGTTTCGCTCCGCTTGCGTGAGGGCGCCATGTGCCATGAGGGCCCGGACAACTTCGCCGAGAAAAAATGGATTGCCCGCGGTTCTCCGATGGAGCGTACCGGCCAGGGCCGGGCTCGGAACGTGCCCCGAACTGCTCTCGACGAACTGTGCGACCTCGTCCTCGCCAAGGCCGCTGAGAGACAATTGCCGCGCCGAGCGCAGAAGCTCGCTTACCACCTTCGAGAACCGGGACGATTGCCGAATCTCGCCGTCGCGGCAGGTGATAATCATCATCAGCGGGGCATCACGCAGCTCCCCGGCGACGAACTGGACCATCGACCACGCCGCTTGGCCGGCGCAATGGAGATCGTCCAGGATCACCAGCAGCGGTTCTGCTCGGGCAGAGTTCTTGAGCAGCGCCGCGAACGAATCGAACAGCCGAAAGCGAGCCTGGCTCCTTTCGGGCTCGTCGCTCGTAGCCCCGTCCGCCGACTGCGCGCCAATCAGCCTCGCGAGGTCGTGAGTGCCGGCGCCGAGGTTCGAGAGCATCGCGTCGGCGCCGGATTGGCCGATTAGAACGCGGGCTACCCGGATCAGCGGCCAATACGCCGGCGCTCCATTACCCTCCCAGGATGAACCCCACACAACGCGAACGCCGCGATTTTCGGCACGAAAGGCGACTTCGCGGGCGATGCGAGTCTTGCCGATGCCGGCCTCGCCCGCGAGCAGAAAAAACTGGGTGCGAGCGGCTAACGTGTGGTCGAGGCCCGCCAGTAGTTCGGCCATCTCATAGCGCCGCCCAACAAAATCTGACGGGCGGAACCCAATGTCCGATAAGGCGCTGACCGCCACCTTGGTATCCCCCCGGAATCGCGACAATGAGCATAACTATGCGCACAATATAAAGATAGAATCATATTTAGGTGGTCTCTCAGAGTTAATGCGTATCGCAATGCTCACCGGCGCTAACGGGTGGCAAGTCAGCGTCTGGCTTTCGACAGAGCTTCCGGCGGGGCGTGGCGGGAGAGGGCGAAGCGCGGTTCTCCTTCTCGCAACAATGAGCCGTAGGATTCCCGCGCTCCGCCGGGGTAAGGTGAAGACGCGGGCTTAGCGGCCGAGCCGCCGCAACGCGTCCATCGAACAGTACTCCTCGAGATAACGATTCTGATTGATACCGAGCTTATATCCGCCCGGAATCTCCGGCACTATTTGAGCCCGCGTCATCCGCCGGGATTGGACATCCATGCTATGGAAGTACACCCAGCCGACCCACTCGTCAGGCATGTCATCGTTCCACTGCACGGTTTTAGGGGTCTTGCGATAAACGTCGCCGCCACCCTGGTATAGCTGCCATGGCTGGCCGGCGCGGTCGTAGGAAACCATCGCGAACGGGTAAATCGTGCGGGCGTCGAACCAGATTCTCTTTTTGCTTATCGGCGCACGTGGATAATGAGTCGGCGATAGTTCGCAGATGTAGCATTCGGGGATCAGCTGGAGCTTGGCCCTGAAATACTTCTTACCCGTTTTTCCACCGCACGTTGGGAGCAGCCATCCTTTCTCCTCCACCCGGCTGTTACCGTGAACCCCGGCGAGCAGCGGACCCTTGCCGACGATCTTGAAATCGCCCCAGGTGAGCAGGGGATCGCCCGTCATCCAGGAGTCGCTCGCGAAATCGGTCTCGCCGGGCAACTGCGGCTCGAACCGCTGATCGGTAGGAAAAGTCCGCGTGCGCTTGAGCAACGGCGTATACGCGTAAAACTGCGGAAATTTGCGCTGGTCGTAATCCCAGATTTGCAGAAACGCCGTGCCGACCGCGTCTTCCGGCGCTGCGAGCCATGCCGGAGCATAGCGAAGCTGGCTTTCGTGCCCGGGTAGGTATGGCTTCGGGTCGTTAACAAGGCGCCCGACGGTTAGATATTCGACGTAAAAGCTCTGGTACTCGTACTCGATGTTGCCGTCGGCGTCAGTGTTCCACTCGTGCACGCAGCCCATCTCGGAGTCCTGTTTGCTCCAGGCGAGCACATTCGAGTACAGGATTTCGAGGGCATTCGTGGGTTTGGGAAAGGGCGCTCCACCTGTCCACGGCTTGTGATCGAGAGTGTAGAGGTTTCCGTCGGGAAAAATCTTGAATTTCCCCTCGTTGTGGAGCGTCGCTTCAAGGTACGGTTTGGGCAAAAGCCAGTCCAACCTGCGGGTTTGTGGAACGAGATCCGCCACCATACCGTCGTGCTTGAACGCCCAATAGGTGATTGGATCGAGGATGTCCTTGACAATATCAACGTTGTCCGCGTTCAGTTCCTGGCCTTCCTTGAGCTTGCCCTTGGTATACGCCTCGATTGAGAGCAACTCGGGCGGATAAGCCGCCTCGCAGGAGCCGGTGTCGGCGATTGTGTCGAACAGTGGCGCCAATACGCCGGCGGCCACGATTCCCTTTGCCGTCTGTTCGAGGAAATGCCGCCTCGTCCATCCTTCGGTGTACTTCAATAAACGCATAATCTTTTCACCCCGAGATCCTTTGCTGACAGGCTCGACCTCCATGGCGAAATGGAGGTCGAGCACCCCGTCGCCCTGACGCCTGCGCCACCGCGCCAAAACCCCAATTCACGGGTTTGCACGTCGCGCCGGCATCACCCCATCCAAGGCCTCAATTGAGGGCCCCTTGATGATTACTGCACTCGCTATGCCAATTCTTGGGACATTTTTCAAGAATTGGCATCAGCATATTCGACCCGCGACACCCCCTGACGCGTCCGAAAAGCCGTCTGCAGGCGATATCCTCGTGTAATCCGACTTCCCGGATGGCTGCCGGATATAGCGCGCGGCGAACCTGTTGTCGCTTCTCGCACCGTTTCAATCGGCATCAGATCTGGGCCATTTGATGCATGACCGGCAGTGGAACTCGAACGTTCCACTCGCCGCAGGGAAGATAACGCCGACGCGACGGCCATCGCCGGGGCTTGTGCGCCTGCGGCTTGGGCTTTGCGCCGAGCACTTTAACTCGCATAATCTGCGGGCATCGCGCTCTCGAATTTCAGGCGAGGACTGTTTTACTCTATCGGCAACATGGCAACTGGAATGGAAGTTACCCCTGTCCGGCCCAACCACCGCTTCGACGAGGCGAATCTCGAGCGCTATCTGAGCGAGCGGATGAAAGACTTTCGCGGACCGCTGAAAGTCGGGCAATTCGTCACGGGACAATCGAACCCGACCTTCATGCTCGAGACCCCCGGCGCACGATACGTGATGCGCAAGAAGCCGCCCGGCAAGCTGCTCCAGTCGGCGCACCAGGTCGAACGCGAATACCGTATCATCAGCGCGCTCGGCCCAACCGGCTTCCCGGTGCCGCGAACCCATCTGCTGTGCGAGGACCCCAGCATAATCGGCACCGCGTTCTTCATAATGGATTACGTCGAGGGGCGCATCTTCACCGACCCCACGATGCCGGAATCGAATCCCGAGGAGCGTGCCGCGGTTTACGACTCGATGAACGAAACGATGGCGCGCCTGCACAAGGTCGATTACAACGCGATCGGACTCGGCGACTTCGGCAGGCCGACCGGGTACGTCGCGCGCCAGGTGGCGCGGTTCACCAAGCAGTATCGCGACGCCGAAATGGAGCCGATACCGGAGATGGATCGGCTCATCGAATGGCTGCCCGAGCATATCCCGGCCGACGACGAATCGGCGATAGCGCACGGCGACTTCCGCCTCGGCAACCTCATCACCCATCCGCGCGAGCCGCGCATCATCGCGGTGCTCGACTGGGAGCTGTCCACGCTCGGCCATCCGCTGGGCGACCTTGCGTGGAATTGCCTCGGCTACCATTACCCGCCCGAACTTGCCGACACGAACAGCGTCGCGGCGGCGGATCTGAAGGCGCTCGGAATTCCGAGCGAGGAAGAATACGTGGCCGCGTACTGCCGGCGCACCGGGCGCAAGGACGCGGGCAATTACCTGTTCTTCGTCGCGTTCGCGTTCTTCCGCTCAGCGTCGATTCTGCAGGGTATCGCGATGCGCGCGAAACTGGGCAATGCGAGCGGACCCGACGCCGCCGAACACGGACGCAGGGCCGGCACCAGCGCCAAGATCGGATGGGAGATCGCGCAGCGCATCGGCTGAGCGCAGCCCCGCTGAAGCCGCACATACCGTTCGTTCAAGCCGCGACGCCGCTTTTACTTGCCGCGACGGCGGAACCTTGCTAGGCCACGCAGCAGCGGCCCTCGCCCTTTTAGCGAACGGCGCGCACATCCGGACAAATCGTGGAGGTTGGCAATGGACGTTCTCGAACTTGAATCGCAGCCGCACATCCAGGAACTGCGCAGCCGCGTCTCCGCGTTCCTTGACGAATTCATTTATCCCAACGAAAAGTCATTCGACGCGGACAACTGGGAGCGCTCGGACACGCTCAAGTCGATCCAAGCCGAGGCCAAGAAGCGCGGACTCTGGGCGCTTGGCCTGCCCAAGGAGATCGGCGGCGGCGGCCTGCCCTTCATGCCCTACGTTTTCGTCAACGAACTGGTCGGGCGAAGCGAACTCGCGATGGTGGGTCTCGGCACGCACACTGCCCAGGACGGCACGATGCTTTACCTGTACGGCAGTCCCGATCTGAAGAAGCGCTTCCTGCTGCCGATGGTCAACGGCGACATCTATCCGTGCTACTCGATGACCGAGCCGGACGTCGGAAGTTCCGATCCTACCCAGTTGCAGACCCGCGCGGCCAAGGACGGCGACGAATGGGTGATCAACGGGCGCAAGTGGTTCACCAGCAACGCCAACCGCGCCGCGTTCGCCACCGTGATGTGCATGACTGATCCCGACGCGCCGACCTACGAGCGCTTCAGCATGATCGTGGTCCCGACCGACACTCCGGGATTCAATATCGTGCGCAACGTGCCGGTGATGGGCGAGACGTCGGGCGGGCATTGCGAAATCCGATACGAGGATTGCCGCGTGCCGCTCACCAACCTGCTCGGCCCGCGCGGCCAGGGATTCAAGATCGCGCAGAAGCGGCTCGGTCCGGGGCGCATCTACCATTGCATGCGATGGCTCGGGCAGGCGCAGCGCGCCTTCGAGCTGATGTGCCAGCGCGCTCTAAGCCGGCGCGCGTTCGGCAGTCTTCTCGCCGACAAGCAGACGATTCAGAACTGGATCGCGGACTCGGCCGCGGAAATCCACGCGGCGCGCCTGATGACGCTTAACGCCGCGGCCAAGATCGACGCGGGCGACGAGGCGCGCGTCGAGATTTCGCTCATCAAGTTCTGGGGCGCGAAGGTCCTGCACGACGTCATCGATCGCGCCATCCAGGTCCACGGCGCGCTCGGCGTCACCGAGGACACGCCGCTTGCGCGG
>JAKAVC010000144.1 GCA_021817345.1 Deltaproteobacteria bacterium
GGACGAGCAAGGTCTGCGCGCTTGTGGCCGAGGCCGGCGCCGAGGGCGAGCTTGCGCTGCTTGGGCATGGCGTGGCTCCGTGCAGCGGTCTTCGCAAGGGAATCGTCGTCAATATCGAGGCGACGGTCGAGTCGATAAAGGCTGCGGTCCAGGAGGCGGAACGAACCTCGGGCGTGCGGATTGGCACCGTCGCGGCCGGAGTGGCCGGCGCGCATATCCGCGGGTTCAACAGCCACGGAATCGTCGCCGTGCGCGGCGGCGAGGTTGGCGCGCGCGATATCGAGCGCGTGATAGACGCGGCGCGCGCGGTCGCAATCCCGCTCGACCGCCAGGTGCTGCATATCCTGCCGCAGCAGTTCGCGGTCGACGACCAGGAGGGCGTGCGCGATCCGGTCGGGATGGCCGGGGTGCGTCTCGAAGCGCGAATCCATATCGTCACCGCCGCGCAAAGCTACGGGCAAAATCTCGTCAAATGCTGCGAGCGCGCCGGCATCACGCCCTCGGACATGGTGTTCGAGCCGCTCGCGTCGGCCGAGGCGGCGCTGTTTCCCGAGGAGCGCGAACTCGGCGTCGCGCTCATCGATATCGGCGGCGGCACCACCGACATCATCGTCTTCCATCAGGGCGCCGTGATGCATACGGCGGTGCTTCCGCTCGGCGGCAATCACATCACCAACGACGTCGCCGCGGGGCTCAGGACCCCGGCCGCCGACGCCGAAAAGCTCAAGATCGACTACGGCGTCGCGACCGGGCTCGTCGTCCGCCGCGACGAGACCGTCGAGGTGCCGGGCGTGGGAGGGCGCGAGCCCAGGGTGATCGCGCGCCGCATCCTCGCCGAGATAATCGAGCCGCGCATGGAAGAGATTTTTTCCCTCGCGCAGCGCGAGATCGTCCGTTCGGGCGTCGCCGACAGCCTCGCGTCGGGCGTGGTGCTCGTCGGCGGGAGTTCGCTGCTCGAGGGCACGCAGGAGCTTGCCGAGCGGATCTTCAGGCTTCCCGTGCGCCGCGGGTTGCCGATCAACCTGAAAGGCATGCCCGAGGAATTGATGAAACCGATGTACACCACCGCGGCGGGACTGCTGCTCTACCTGGGCCAATCGCGTGGTGTTGGAAATGTGTCGGGCCGCTTTGGCCGATGGGGTCGGCTGCGTTCCCGATTAACCGATTGGGTAAGAGATTTTTTTTAGCACCGCGGATGAACCGCGCGGACCGGCGGCAGGTCCGCCGGAGTGGTGGAGGAGGTCTTGCGATGATTGAGTTGGTGGGAAACCCCGACCCGGGAGCGCGAATAAAGGTGATCGGCGCCGGAGGATGCGGCGGCAACGCGGTCAATCACATGATCGCGGCCGGCGTGCGCAACGTCGATTTCATCGCCGTCAATACCGACGCGCAGGCGCTGCAGAACAACCACGCGCCGCTGCGCGTCCAAATCGGACAGACCATTACGCGAGGCCGCGGCACCGGCGGCAATCCGGAAATCGGATGCAAGGCCGCGCTCGAGGACGAGGAGCGTTTGCGCGAACTGTTGTCCGACGCCGAGATGGTGTTCGTCACCGCCGGGATGGGCGGCGGCACCGGGACCGGCTCCGCCCCGGTCATCGCGAAGATCGCTCGCGAGATTGGCGCGCTCACCGTCGGCGTCGTAACCAAGCCCTTTCAGTTCGAGGGCAGCAAGCGGATGTCCCAGGCGGAATCCGGGCTTCGCGAGCTTAAGGCCGCTGTCGACACGCTTATTACGATTCCAAACCAGCGCCTGCTTTCGGTCGCCAGCCGCAACATGTCGCTGCGCGAGGCGTTCCAGAAAGCCGACGACGTTCTGCTCCAGGCCGTGCGCGGAATCTCCGAACTGGTGACGGTTCACGGGCTTATCAACCTGGATTTCGCCGACGTGCGCTCGATCATGGCGGAGATGGGGATGGCGATGATGGGCGCGGCCAGCGGCTCGGGCGAAAATCGCGCCGTCGAGGCCGCCCAGCGCGCCATTTCGAGCCCGCTGCTCGAGGACGTCTCGATAAAGGGCGCGCGCGGGCTGCTTATCAACTTCACCGGCGGACCCGGCATGTCGCTGTACGAAGTGAACGAAGCGGCGAGCCTGATTCACGAGGAAGCCCACGAGGAAGCCAACATCATCATGGGCGCCGTTATCGACGAGCGCCTCGACGACGAGATCCGCGTCACTGTGATCGCGACCGGATTCGGCGACATCGATCGGGCCGACAAATATTCGCCTTCCGGAACGCCGATCACCACGCCGATCGCCGCGACTTCGACGCGCGCCGTGGACCCTTCGGAAGTAAAAGCTCCCACGCAGCCGCAGCCGACGCACGCGCGGACCTTTGCCGGCAACAAGCCGGTCAGACGGCTCGGTCTTTTGATTGACGACACCACGCTCGATATCCCGGCGTTCAAGCGCCGTGGCGAGAATCCCTCGCTCGAGGAGAAGCTCGAACCCGAGCGGCTGGTCGACGGTGAGGAGCAACTGGATATCCCGACGTTCCTCAGGAAGCATATCGACTGACGCGCGGGATTCACGCGGCGAACGCGGCGCTGTCGTTGCCGGCGCCGCAAAAGGGATAACGGAGGCCTTCTGGCGCGGCGCGCGAAGCATCGTCCGCTGGAAACGAAGATGACGAACGGTTATCCCGCGCTCACTGATCGTGGACTAATCCGGATTCCGCGACCTGGCCTTATCCTGTCGCACGCCCTGAATTCACGATAGAGCGGCCGTTCAGGCGGGAGAACCGGTCGAAGGGAGACGCAAATGGAGATCAAGCGATGCGGTTCGCGGCCTTCCGTTAAGGGACCGGCGGAAAATTTCACCGGGTCGGTGCGAATCGATCCCGTGTTCGATCCGCCCGAACCCGCCCGTACTTTCGGCGCGCTGGTGACCTTCGAACCGGGAGCGCGCACGGCCTGGCACACCCATCCCCTCGGCCAGACCCTGATCGTCACTTCCGGATGCGGCTGGACGCAGTGCTGGGGCGAGCCCAAAGAGGAGATCCGTCCCGGTGACGTAATCTGGTGCCTACCCGGCGAGAAGCACTGGCACGGCGCCACGGCGACCTCCGCCATGTCGCATATAGCAATCGTGGAAAAGCTCGACGGCAAGGCGGTGGACTGGATGGAGAAAGTCAGCGGCGAGCAATACCTGAGCGCATTGCGCGCGGGATGAAGTCGCGCCGCGACGCCGCACTGGATGGCAAAATTGCGACCGGGACGGCGGTAAATTCCGCTCACTTACGCTCGACGCATTTGCCTAGCAGATATTCCTGTTCGACCACGTCGAAACCCATCATCTTCCAGTAATCGGCCTGGCGTTTCGATGCCTGCTGGCATTCCTGCGCCGAGGAAAACTCCCTGGCCTGGCCCGTGCCCTTTTGAACCAGCGTGTGATCCGTGGAGTAGATGAGCCACTGCGGCTCGGGCGCGTTGCGATCGACTTCGGTCTGGTTGCTCAGCATCGGGGGTGGCACGGTCAGAATAAATCCAAGGACCAGCCACCCGACGCGGGAAGCTCCAATCCTGTCCATTTGAGTTGAACCCACCTTCCGCAATAACCCTGCGGCTCTGGTAAGTCGAGATTGACTCGAAGCCAATCGGGCCGGCGGCGACGAGGCCGCGCGTTCTCTCATTCAGCGGAATGGCTGTGCCGGGGCAGAGCCGGACCAGCTACGCGTGGGACAATGCCAGCCGGCTGACGGGGATTACCCAGGGCAGCACCTCGGTCGGATTCTCCTGCGACGCGGCGAATCGGCGCATCCAGCTCACCCTGCCCAACCGGATGGTTCTGGCGTACACTTACGACGCGGATTCGCGGATAACCGCGATGAAATGGACTCTGGGCGGGAACCCGGCGGGAGACCTCGAATACGCCTACGACGCCGACGGGCGGGTCATCCAGAAGACCGGCAGCCTGGCCGCTGTCCAGTTGCCAAGTCCGGTCACCGGCAACACCTTCAACGCGGACAACGAGATGATCAGCTTCAATGGCACCGCGATGAGCTACGATGCCGACGGCAACCTGACCAATGACGGGACCAACAGCTATATCTGGGACGCGCGCGGCATCTGAGCACGCTGGCGGGCGCCAACGTCGCGGCCTACCAGTACGACGCGTTCGGGCGGCGGGTCGAGAACGCGCTTAACGGGGTGATGACGCAGTATCTGTATGATGGGCTGAATCCGGTCGAAGAATTCGATGGCAGCAGTCCTCCCAACGTGACGGCGACGATGCTGACGGGGCTCAACATCGACGAGTATTTCCAGCGTGTCGATTCAAGCGGGACGCTGAGCTACCTTACGGACATTGCTGGGCTCGACGGTGGCACTCGCTGACTCCAGCGGAGCCCTCAACACGACCTATGCATACGATCCGTTCGGCAACGTTACGGTCAACGGCGCCGATACGAATCCCTACCAGTTCACCGGCCGCGAAAACGACAGCACCGGGCTGTACTACTACCGCGCCCGCTACTACAGCCCGGCCTTCCAGAGGTTCATAAGTCAGGATCCGATTGGTTTTGAGGGTGGGGATACTGATTTTTATAGTTACGTTGGTAATTTGCCGACGGCGATAGATACGCTAGTGTCGCGTCTCTGAATTAAGTATTGAGGCTGGCCGTCTATGCAGCATGGGCGTACAAGGTGGGGGAGTGGAAGTTGGAGCAGCAGATCGGCGGCAGCTGGAGGCGTGGTTGCGCAGCCATGGCACCCCGCAGGCGCTGGTGATGCGGGCCAGAGTTGTGCTCGGCAGCGCGGACGGGGAGAGCATC
>JAKAVC010000047.1 GCA_021817345.1 Deltaproteobacteria bacterium
TTATTTTGGCGGAGAGGGAGGGATTCGAACCCTCGGTACCGGTTACCCAGTACGCCAGATTAGCAATCTGGTGCCTTCGACCACTCGGCCACCTCTCCGCATTGCCAATTTTCCTAGCAATTCCGCGGACTTCCGCCCGATCATCATGCCTCACCGAAGGGGTCGAATCCACCATTTTCTGGCAAATTTCTGGCATTTTTGACGGGACAAACCCCGCCGCTGCCAGAGATCGCTCCACCCTCGCCGCATCGCTCCGATCTGGCTTGCGCGTCCAGCGCGCGTAATGACGGACAATCATCGCGACCGTCGAATGGCCCATCTGATGGGCCACGTAGATCGGATTCCGCCCCTCGGAAAGAAGCAATGTGGCATAACTGTGCCGGCACTGGTAGAGCGGGCGCTCACGAAGCCTGGCAATCCGAAGCAGGCGAAACCATGCGCCGCGGACCTCTTTGAGACTTAGTGGATCGCCCCGCCGATTACAGAATACGAACGTGCTCTTGAGTCCGATCCTGGCCTGCTGTTCGGCGAGGGCGGCTCGCACCGGAGCGAGCATGTCCACCTCGCGCTCGCTGTACGATGTCTTTGGAAGACCCTCCCCGAAGCGAGTGAGGTTCCGCGCGACGATTATCACGCCGCGATCGAAATTGATGTCCTGGCGTCTGAGCGCCAGAAGTTCGCTCGGGCGAAGGCCCGCGAAGATCAGGACCGTGAAGATTGCGCTTTCCTGTCCCTTTCCGGCGGAGAAGAGCGCTCTCACCTCTTCGAGCGTGAGAGGATCAACCTCGGATTTGCGCTCGCGCAGTTTCTCGACGTAGGCAACCGGATTTTCCGGGACCAGTTTGCGCCGCTGGGCGGTGACAAAGATCGAATGGAGCAAACCGCGCGTCATGTTGATTCGTCGCGATCCGAGCGTTGAACCTTTGTGAACGCCAGGCCTCGTGCGGAGCTCTCCGATCAGCGCGTTGATGTAACCATCGTGAATTTCATCCAGTCGCTTGTCCGCGAGGTCCGAGCGCAGGACGTGCGCGTCAAGGATGAGACGATAGTCATAAGCGGTTGCGTCGGTGATCCTGTCAACGCCGGTTGAAAGTTGACCCACCTTTGCTCGGATCGCCGAAGTAAAACTGACCCACCTGGAGCGGTCTGATCAGGGGGAGTGCGAGGGGGATCTCCCCCTCGCCGTTCCGTCTAATGCTTACTGGGTTTGGCCGAAGCGGTGAGCAGTCCGGCCTTGCGCTTGTCCTTGAGCCGGCAACTGTCGCCGCTAATGCTGACGATAGTCGAGTGGTGAAGGACCCGATCGAGCATCGCGGCGGTGAGCACGCTGTCGCCGGCGAAAGCGCTGTCCCAACTGCCGAAGGTGAGATTCGAGGTGAGGATCATCGCGCCGCGTTCGTAGCGTCGTTCGACGATCTGGAAGAACAGGTTGGCCTGCTCGCGGCTCAGCGGCAGATAGCCGATCTCGTCGACGATCAGCAGCTTGTAAGCGTTGACCGCGCGATGCATGACCTCGCGATAGCGGCCCTGGCGCTGCGCGGCTTCCAGCATCAGCACCAGATCGGCGGCACTGAAGAAGCGCGTCTTGTAACCCTTCTGGGTGGCGAGATAGCCGAGCGCGATCGCGAGGTGAGTCTTGCCCACGCCCGAGGGACCGAGGAACACCACGTTCTCGGCGCGCTCGACGAAGGCGAGGCTGGCCAGTTCCATGATCTGCTTGCGCGGCGCGCCGGTGGCGAAGCCGAAGTCATATTGGTCAAGCGTCTTGATCGCCGGGAAGCCGGCCACGCGGGCGAACATCTCGCGGGCCCGCGCCCGGCGCGATTCGCGCTCGGCGACCAGTAGCTCCTCCAGGAAGTCGGTAAACGACGTGTGCTTTTCGGCAGCGGTTTGCGCCAGCGCCGGATACTGCGCAGCGATCCCGCCCAGCCGCAGCTCGTTGCACAGCTCGATCAGTCGTTCGTGCTGTACGCTCATCCAGCCTCCAGCGCGGTGACCAGCTCTTCATAGACCCGCAGCGGATGCGGATACCCGCGCGGTGGCGGCCCCGGACGCTGCGGAGCAGCAGGCTGGAGCGTTCCCGGCCACGGCGCGGGGATCGCTTGCAGGCGCTCACGCTCCTGCGCGAGCCGCACCAAGGGGATCTCACCGGTGGTCGCGTGCACACGGGCGTTGGCGACCTCACGCAGCCAGCTCCCGACCCGCGCGTTGGCGGTCTCGCGATCGACCTTGAGTCCTTCGGGGCTGAGCTGGCTCGCCAGCGGCTCATAGAAGCTCGCGCGCAGGTAGCGGATGAAGCGCTCGACCTTGCCCTTGGTCCGGGGCCGATAGGGCTGGCACAGCCGCGGCACGAAGCCGTGATGATGCGCGAAGTCGAGGAAGGTGCGGTTGTAGCGATGCAGCCCCGGTCCGTAGCGATTCCGCTCGGTCACCACCGTCCGCATGTTGTCGTAGAGCACCTCACGCGGCACGCCGCCGAAGTAGTAGAACGCGCGCTCGTGGCAGCCGAGCGGCGTCTCCATGCGCTCATCGGTGACGAACTCGACGAAGGTCGCACGGCTCCAGCCGAGAGTCGCGATGAACACCGCCAGCCGATCCTTCCCGCGTCGGATGGTTGCGAAGTCCACCTGCATCTGGCGCCCCGGTTCGGTCTCGAACCGAATCAGCGGCTCCGGCTTGACCACGGGCTTCAGCGTCGCGAGGTGATCCTTCAAGATGCTCACTCCGCCCGGATAACCCAGCGCCCTCAGCTCGCGCAGCAGCACCGTCGCCGGAATCCATTCCGGCGCGGCCGCCCTTACCCGTTCAGCGATGTACTGCTTGTAGTCATCGAGCTTGCTTGGCCGCGTCTCGCGCGCGTAGCGCGGCAGTCCGTCACCGCGTAGGTAACGCCGCACCGTGTTGCGCGACACCTCGAGCATCCGCGCGATCTCGCGAATGCTCTTGCCCTGCCTGCTCAAAACCCGGATCTCCACCGCTTCCTCCGCCACCAACATGAGGTCCTCCGCTGCGGAGTACCCCATGCCGGGGTGGGTCAGTTTTCAATCGGCGACCCGGGTCAGTTTTGCACCGGCCGCTACAACGCTCTCATTGAACGTGTCGAACTCAGCCACGAAAGCCTCAACCTAAAACTGCGCCTCCCGCTCAACGGACCATCAGATGGAGCGGGCCTGGTAAGCCTGCCGCTCTCCAAACTCGTACCGATGCAGATGAAGCGGCGCGGAGTCGAAATGCGGATCGTGCTTGACGGCGACTCCAACCCTGCCCATGTCGACCTGCCGTTACTCAAGGCGGTTGCCCGCGCCCGACGGTGGTCGGACGATCTGCTCTCCGGGCGGGTGCAGTCGGTTGGCGAGTTGGCGAAGCGGGAAGGGATCGACGGTCGCTCGGTGCGGCGGCTCATTCCGCTCGGCTTTCTCGCGCCGCGAATCGTCGAGGCGATCGCCGAAGCGATCGCCGAGGGGCGCCAGCCGATCGAGCTAACCCTAGAGTCACTCACCCGGCGAATCGATCTTCCGTTGTTCTGGAGCGCCCAGGAACAGGCGCTTGGTATCGCATAGCTTGGAGACTTTGACTCCTATCCGGGCGTTCGTTCGATCGATTCGCGAAGATGCTCCGAACCGCGATCGGGGCCGCGTCCTTCGATGAGCCCGGCCCCGATCCGATTCATTCCTCGACTGAATTACTTCGCGCGCTTCGCGTTCTGAGTGCGGGCGGCCTCCTTGTTCCGCGGGGTCGAGCCATAGCGCTTCTTGAAGCATGCGCGGCAGCGGGCGTCGCGCCGCTTTTTGAAGGACGGCGCGAGGTCGTCGCTGCCGCAATATCGACAGACCAGCTTTTCCGTACTGGACGCCGCCCGCGGCGGCCGCTCTGAGGCCTTCGTGGCTTTCGCGGAGCGCGCGGCCTTCGGCGCAGTTGCGACCACCTTCTTCATCGCGGACGCGACGGATTTGCCGCTTCGCGTGACCGACACTTCTGGCGCGGATTCGGGTTCAGTGTTCACGTGATATCTCCTTCTCGGGCAAGGGCTTGGCGCCCCTGCCGTCGTGAACACACATTGCTCTGCCGCCGCGATGTTGGAAGCGATTCTTCGCCTCTTTGGCTAAAGATCGTCAGGACGGCCGCAGGCTGCCCTTATGGGACAAATCATCCCGACGCCGCTTGCCCTACCACCGATGGACCTGCCAATTTCGCGCCCGGATAGGATTCGCCGAATTCTTAGGATTAGCGCCGCCGGAGACGCTCTCCGGGTCCACGCATGATCGCAAATCACGCGCACACGCGCGGATTTCGACCGATTCTCCGAAAAGCGCGAAAACAAGCAGACTGTTTGGTGGAGGACGCAGTCTGCTGCGAACCGCTCTCTGTCGATCTGTCAACCGGTTGACACTTGAGCGGCGGTTGACGGCCGGTGGTTGACGCGCGCCGCCGCTTCTTCAAAACACTGTTATTTTTCCGACAATGAAACGCCATCGTGCGTTGTCACTTCTGGCCCCTCTGAAATCATCGCTCGCGAGAATGACTTCGATGTTGTCGAAGGCTTTTTCGCGAAGGCTGTCTTGTCCAATGCAGTGAGCGCTCGTTATCCGGAAGTCAAGGGCGGGGTTTTTTGCGTCAGCGGTTCCGGATGTAAGCGCCGGAGAGAAAATCCCTCGACCTCAACCCTTTCTCCCCTACTGGGCGCGGTTCCTGAACACGGTTGCTGCTGCTAGGTTTCATCGTGGTTCCACCGCGACTG
>JAKAVC010000147.1 GCA_021817345.1 Deltaproteobacteria bacterium
TCCACTTGTTGACATGCGGGAAATAAAAGACTCCGTATCCCGCATGTGGCCAGCCTGCTTGGGGTAATCCTGGAGAATAGACGGCCATCGCCAGGCGATGATCGGGTGTGGTCAGGATCACCGGATTGGGCTGCTCTCCTTGGCGATCTCGCAAAGGCGTGGCTTTCCTGGATCGGGGGTCGAAAGAGAGTGCCACGGAAAAGTCTTTGGGCATGTAACCGTCAGCACCTCGAAGATGGCGCTGCGATGGGCACGGGGGACATCAAAAGTGCTCTTCTCCCTGATGACATACGGGGTTCGGTGGTAGCCCGATGGCAGTCCGGGCGTACGCGGGTTGTGCATGAGCGGAATTAGTGACCGGACAGGGTGCGGGATGAGTGCGGGACCAGGCGGGATAAGTCCGCGCAGTTGTTGGAGATTTTCTCTGTCTGGCGGCAACTGTCGACGCGCGCCGCAAAAAGCGAACTCGGAAGTGTTTGAGCGGAATGGCCACAACTCGGACATGGCCGAGCGGAATTATGGCCAGCGCGGGAAGGTGAAATTATCCGCGCGAACATTGAGGTTTTGCGCTTCGAGCGGACGCGGAGTCTAGACGGAAGTAAAACTTCCGAGTTCGAGGGTCGGAACTCGGAATTTTCGATCAGAGGGTTTTGGACGGGAGAGACGAGCGAGCTCGTATGAGCGCCGCTTGCCCCGGCGCGGACTGGACCTGCCAGTTTTTTTCACGCGGCGAGTTTCTTGAGACGTCTGGCGCAGGCGCGTTTCGGGCCGCCAGACGCGCGCCACGTTGCGGGAACGCGGGAGGAATAGAAAGATGGGCCGGGCAATGATGCATCTGGCGGGCTGGATGTTTGCGCTGCTCGCGGTGGCGAGCTTTTTAAGCGGCCTTGCGCGGGGCTCGATGAAGATCGCGCGGGGCGAGCGCGGATGGTTCGGGGACTTCTTCTTCGGGGCGTGGCTGGCGCTGACCCTGTTCGGCGCGCTTGCGCTTGCGTGCCTGAGCTGAGCCATGGCTTACGAGCGGCTGACGGTTGAGGTGACCGCCTCGGAGACCGCTGGGATTGGATCGCCTGGAAGATGTACGGCGACGTCTCGATGATGGGCGCGCTGGTGCTCGCAAATCCGCAAATTCCCGGATGGTCGGCGCTCCCGGCCGGAACGGCGGTTTACGCGCCGCCGCTGGCGCTCGCGCCCGAGGCCGATGCGGCGGCGCTCCCGCCCTGGAGGCAGCCATGGCGCTGCCGGCGCCCACGTTTCCGCAGGCCGGGCAGTGCGAGTTCTCGTGGTCGCTGTCCGGCGCGACCGACACCGGGGCGGTCGGAATCAATGTCCAGGAGCTCGCGTTTTACGCCAACACCGGAGCGGTGGCGTTGCCGATAGCGCGCGCCTCGGGCGCGGCCGCGCCGAACATGACGATGTACGCGCACATCCTGCTCCCGGTCGGGGTAATCGCCTCCAACGGGAACTATTCCGGCACCTGGACCTTCGTCGCGTGAGGTTGAACGATGAGCACGCTAACTGACAGTCCGGAGTTCACCGCTAACGAGGCGTACGAGATCCAGGCGACCGATCCGCTCGAAGGGGCGGCGGCGGGCGCGAGCTACGGGGGATCGGTGTCTCCAACCAGCCGCATCAGCAGCTCGCGAATCGCACCGCGTACCTGAAGGGACGCCAGGACGCGAATATCGCGAATATCGCGGCCGTCCAGGCGTTCGCCGCCCTGTTCAAGGGCCTGATGGGCGGGAACGGTTACCTGGAGATCCCCTACCAGGACGTCAACCGCGGCCGGCTTACCGCCTATGTGCGGTGGGGCTTCTCGCAGAACCCCTACGCCAGCTTCAGCAACGATGTCTCCGTGGTGGTCAACTGGCCCGTCCCGTTCCCGAACGGCTGCCTCTTCGCGCTGGCGACGATAGTGCGGTCGGCGACCGAGGCGTCAAGCAACGACGAGGTCACGATCCAGGTGGCCTCGCTGGGAGCAGCCAGCGGCACGTTCGAATATAACGACATCAACGGCCTCTACACGATCAAAAATTCGGTGATTCCCGGGTTTTACTGGCTCGCGATCGGATTCTGAGGAGCTGATGCGATGAGAACGAGTGAATATGACAGATGGCTCGGGGCGCGGCTGTTCCACGCGATTCGCGACATGACCGCCGACGCGTACGGCGGATGGAAGGCCGTCACGAACGTGCAGGCGGGCGGCGGTTTTTACGCGCAGCGAATTGTGACGCGCCGCTACTACGATCTGAACGGCGCGAAGAAGAAGGCGCTTCACGTTGCCGGTATCGACATCGGCCCGAACGGCGAGAAAACGGGACGCTGATATGGGACGACCGCGTCATGCGTAATCACGCTTTGAGGCGCGGCGCCGGCCGCGGTCAGGATGGCAAAGCAAAGACTCGCCGCGCTAAATCGTAAGCCTTCGGACCGCCGCTTCGCCGATGATGAGAAGCATCGCGGCCACCACCAGATACCAGTCGAGCGCGACCTTGTGCTCGATCGTCGGGCGGGTAAGTTCGACGTCCTTGAGCGAAGGATTGAGCCGTCCGCCCGTTGCCGCGGCGAGCCGCTCAAGCAGGCCATAGTTCGGCGTGGGGCGTGGAAGCTCGGCGTTGATCGCTGGGCTGACCGTGTAGGCGAGCGGGGGAAATTTCTCGCGCCTGGGATCTGAGGAGCGCACCTCGATGTAATAGGTTCCGGGCGTGGGTGCCTGGATAGCCGCGGAAAGCTCGCCCGGCGCGACGTCGGAAAGCACGAGGTCTGAATGGGTTCCGTTGGGGCGGGTGACCGTCGCGGTCACGGGATGCGAGCCGAGGCCGGGCTTTTCGCTGTAGTCGGTCAGCTTCATCACGATTCGTCCCGCCTCGTAGCCGAGCGCGACCTGGACGTTCTGCTCCTGGGCCGTCTGGGGCGTCATCCATCCGAAGAGCCGGTTCCACAAGGGCGCGAACACGTTGTCCGCGATCCACGGACCCGACCATCGTCCGCTCGCGTCGGTCGTGACGGCAAGCACCTTGCCCGCGCCGCGCTTCCAGCTTGCGATAATCGGCTCGCGCCGCCCCGAGCGCTCGACGAACGCGTCGAGCGAAGCGCCCGGGCGAAGCTCGGTTGAGACGTAGCCCTTCAGCGCGGGCAGGCGGCGTCCCGCGTAGTCCTTGAGGACGGGGTTGGGACTGGTGGTGCGCGGGACGAACTCCTTTTCGACCATCGTGGTCTGCCCGCTCTGCTTGTTGAAGTCCCGCAGGACGATTTGCGGCAAATTGCTCGGGCTGTCGGTCTGATAGTAGGCGCCGCCGCCGTATTTCGCGATTGCCTGGAGCAGCGCGGTATTGGCTTCGCGTCCGATCGCGACGGTCGAGATGCTGATGCCGAGGTCATGATGCATCGCGGAGACCAGCGCGTAGTACATGTCGGCGGTGCCGCCGGTCTCGCCATCGGTCAGGATTACCACATGCTTTATCGAAGCCGCGCTTTGAGCGAGGGAACGGTCGGCCTGCTCGAGCGCGGGAAGCAGAAACGTGCGCCCCTGTGCCCGCAGGCGGTTAATCATCTCGTCGAGGTAGGGCTTGCTCTTGGCGAGCGGCTGGAGCGGCACGATAACGAACGGTTGCGAATCGAATCCGATCACCCCGAGCAGATCGTTGGGCTTGAGCGATTGGGTCACGGTTTCGGCCGCGGCCTTCGCGTAGGTGAGCTTGTGGTTGCGCCCCATCGAGCCCGACTTGTCGATAATCAGGATGAGCGCGCTGGTGAGAATCTTGCGCTCCGGCGGCTTCATCGTGACAGGCATCACATTCGCGATCGGGCTTGCCTGGTAGCCGCCGAGCCCGAAGCTCCGATCTCCCCCGACCATCGCGAGTGAGCCGCCCTGCTCGACGTACGAGACGAGCGCGTTCTGCGCGGCGGGCGAAAGCCGCGAGCGTTCGATATTGTCGAGGACGACGGAGTCATAGCCCTTGGGACTGCCGTTCCACGGGCCGTGCGTGACGGTTACGACGTCCGGCTCGAAGCCCATCCGGCGCGCGACGGTTGCGAGATACGAAGCGTCGCGCGCGTCGGCGGTGAGGATGAGGAGCTTGCGATGCGCTCCGACGCCGACCCATTCCTCAAGTGAATCGTTTTCCTTGTAAATGTCGGTGGCGGGGTCGTCGGGCTTGAAGACCGCCCTGTACGATTCGAGCGCGACGGTTTGCGGCTTTACGGTGAAATCGAAGAGTTGCGTGCCCGGCGCGATCTCGACCTTGCGACGCTCCATCAGGGCGCCGCCCTGGTAGACCTTGAGCGTGCCGCCGACGGACGCGTTGTTCAGGTTCTCGATCGTGACGCCGAGCTGAAACGGTGCGGCCTTGGACAGCGCCGGCGGCACCGAGAGTTCCCGCATCGCGACGTCGGGGACGGAGCCCGGTCCGGGCGGCGTGAAGATATAGAGCCGGATGTTGGCCGAGCGCAGCGCCGCGACTTCATTATCGGCGTCGCCGAGATTTTGCCATCCGTCGGTGAGCAGGAGCGCGGGACCGCCGCGCGCCGCGGGATCGCCGGCAAGCCGCCCAAGCGCGTTGGCAAGGTCGGTCGCTTTCGGGTCGCATTCGGCGCATCCGCCCGCGCTTTCAAGCATCGCGCCCGCCTTGCCGACGGTCGAGTTTACCGCGGTCGAGGCGAAGATTATCGCCGGGTCGTCGGCTCTGAGCTTCAGTTCCTTGCGCAGAAGTTCGAGATCCCATGCGCGCATCGCGGGCGTGATACTCGCCGACGCGTCGAGCGCCACCGGACGGGTGGTTCCCTTGGTGCGCATCACCTTCCGCGGCGCGGCCATCGCCAGGATGAGCAGCGCGAGCGCGAGCGCGCGCATCAGAGGAGCGGGAATCGCGCGCAGGCCGCGCAGATTCACAATCGCCCAGAGCATCACGAGCGCGGGCAGCGCGAGCAGGTAGAGCGCCCAGGGGCGCGCGAGGCTTACGCCGGCGATGAAGTGTGCTAAGTTCAATCCCTACGCTCCGGCGGCGCTCCGGCGGCGATAGACTACGAGTCCTTCGAGCGCGAGCAGCGCGAGGATTGCCGCGAACAGATAGATGGTGAGCGGGACCTTCGTCGTAACCGCGCGAGTCTTCGGCGCCGCGGCGCGGCTTGCGATCTTGAGCGGCGCCGCGCTCAGCAAATCGGAATCGGCAAGATCGGAGAAATTGACCGCCCGAAGCGCGATGGTTCCATGCCGGCCGACGAGTTTGTACACGCCTAGCGAGGCGGCGTCGTTGAACAGTGTGCCCGGTTTGGCGGCGATCTTTTTTCCCGAAGGCAGTATCACGCTTTCGATTCCCGCCGGGACCAGCCATGGCTGGCCAGTCCGGTATCCCCCGGAATTGGCGCCGACGCCGGCAAGATAGCCAAGGATGTTGAGGGTCAGGATCGACATCGGGAGATTCCGCCTGCCAAGGTACGGGAACAGGTTGAAGCCGGTCGCGACGAAACGATGGCCGTCGCGCTCGCCGCGCAGGATAAGAGCACCCTGGCGGCCGTCAACGACGGGCGCCATCCAGGGATGAACCCCGAAGGCCTCGCCCGCGCCGGGGTTCAGGAGCCGGAAATTCACCGAATAGGCGAGCGGATCGGTCGCGCGCCACGCGGTTATCTGCGCGGCCCTGACCTGCACGGTGTCGAAATCGAAGACCGGATCGCCCGGCGGCGGCATCACGAGCAGCGCGTTGACCGACGGCATCTCCTTGGGCACCGCGTACTCGAAAATCGCGAGGTCGGCGCTGGCGCACTCGCCGGGCGAGAATGCGTCGGGCGCGACAGTGGTCACCGATACGCCGGGAATGGAGGCGAGACCTTTCGCGTCGTCGGGAGTGGGGCTTACGAACAGAATCGAAACCGACTTGACCGAACCGGAAGTCGCGTAGGCAACGTTGTCGAGCGGGAAACCGTCGGACGGTGCCAGTTCAGCGCGATAGACCGCGGCGGGCGCGAGCGAGGGAAACTCGAGCACGGTGGTCTCGCCCGCCTGGACATTGGATTCGGCGCTGGCGAGCGATTTGCCGTCGGCGGTGATGGTGACCTTGAGCGTTTTCGGCGCGGTACTGAAATTCGCGACTGTCACGCTGGCGTGAAGCGCCTGCGAGCCGAAGGATTCGCGCTTCAGCGTAAACGAGCCGATCGCGAAGTTCTCGATCGGGTCGCCCACCGTAATCGCGGTAATACCGGGCGGGACCGGTGGCGCGAGCGCTCGCGCGCCGGCGAAAATCACTTTCGCATAGTGTGAATCGGAGGAAAGCTCGCTCAGCAGATTCACTATCGCGCCGTTGTCGGCGGGAGCGTCGGTGGTTTCGGCGTCGCGCACGGCGGAACGCGCCCCGGCGATGCTGAGCGGCGCGGCATTAACGCGATGAGGCTCGGGCGAGGTGAGATATACGCTCACCGCGGACTCGCCCGGCATCGCCGCGAGCATCGCGTCGAGTTCCTTCTTCGCCTTCTCGAAGCGTGTCCCACCCGAGGCTGTCCGAGCCTTCATCTGGGCGGAGTTGTCGAGCACCACCGCGATCGGATTCTCGTGGCGAACGACGTACGGCCCGGCCATCGCGAGCACCGCAAGCGTGAGAGCCAGCAGTTCGAGGAAGAATTTCCAATCGAAGCGCGGACGGCCAGCGAATCGCTCGTGGCGAAGGGCGTGCAGCGCGCGGAAGGCAAGTACGCTGGAAACCGTGACGCGCGATGAACGCTCGTGCGCAAGGTAGGCCAGCGCCAAAGCCGGCACCAGGGCAAGGAAAACGAGAGCGCCCGGATTCAGCAGTCCCATCGTGGCATTCTAGTGAGCGAGCCCAAGATCGGCGGCCGCGCGCAGGAAGAAATCCTGGAAACTGCGGTCGGTCGTGTACAACGCGTAATGCATTCCGCGTTTCAGACAGAAAGCTTTTATTTCGCGCGAAAGCCTGAGCAGGGTCTGCCGATACTGCTCGCGCTCCCTGGCGCCCATCGAGACCCGCACCTGCTCGCCGGTTTCCGCGTCCACCACCTCGACATCTCCGGAAAGGCCCTGACCCGAAAGTTCGCGCCCGCCGAGCACCTGTACCGCCGTCACGTCCATGGTCGCCGCCGTAAAGAGGCCAAGTCCATGCGTGACCACGTTCGGCATCATCAGGAAATCCGAAATCACGAAACATTTGCCCGCGCGCCGAATCGCCACCAGTTCGCGGGCGAGCGCCGAAGCGAGATCGATCTGTCCGCCCGGCCTGACCGCGCGCAGCCGCTCGGCAAGTTCGATCGCCCGGTTGCGTCCGTACGAGAAGACCGGCGCCGGCCGCGTCCCGCTGCCGCCCAGCACGCGAAGCATCACGCGGTCGCCCGAGGCCAGCGCGACGTATCCGAGCGCAAGCGCAATCAGGACGGCGCTCTCGAACTTGCGGTCGCCGGCCGGATAGGCCATCGAGGCGCTTGCGTCGAGGAAAACATATGTAAGGAGGTCTTCTTCCTCCTTGAAGAGCTTGATGTAGAGCTTGTCGGTGCGGCCGTAAAGGCCCCAATCGATGTAGCGGAAGTCGTCACCGAGCGAGTAATGGCGGTAGTCGCTGAATTCGAGCGAGGAGCCGCGCTTGGGCGAGAGATGCGAACCCTTGCCCATGCCGGGAAACTGCTGGCGCGTCCGGATCCGGAGATCCTCAAGGCGCGCCAGGAACGCGGGCGTGAACTCCTCGGGTAATCCTGCCATCGCTTAGGCGGAAGGCCGCTTGAGGCGCTTGCGCACCTGTTCGAGCAGGTTCTCGGCCGAGATGTTCTCGGCTTCGGCCTGAAAGTTTCTGAGCAGGCGATGGCGCAAAGCGGGCAAAACCGCGTCATCTACGTCCTCGTAGCTGACGCTTACTCGCCCGTCGAGAAGCGCATTGACCTTGCCAGCCAGGATAAGCGCCTGAGCCCCGCGCGGGCTCGGGCCGAAGCGCAGATACTGGGAAATCTCCGGGCTGGCGGCCTGCGAGTTGGGGGTGCATGCGGTGATTATCGAGATGATGTAACGCTCGACCGGCTCGGAGACAATCACCTCGCGCGCCAGTGCCTTAAGTTCCTCAATCTTCTTGGGTGCGGAACCCGGGTCGAAGATTGACTGCACCTTGTAACTGGTCGAGCCCGTGGTGCGGTTCAGGATCTCACGGAGTTCGTCGGGTTTCGGCGGGCCCATGATGACCTTGAACAGGAAGCGGTCCATCTGCGCCTCTGGCAGCGGATAGGTGCCTTCGAGTTCGATCGGATTCTGAGTGGCAAGGACGATATAGGGAGGATCGAGCCGGTAGGTCTGTCCGAAGACGGTGACCTGTCGTTCCTCCATCGCTTCCAGCACCGCAGACTGGGTCTTCGGCGTGGCGCGGTTGATCTCGTCGCCGAGCACGACGTGGGCGAAAATAGGGCCGGGCTTGAAGACGAACTCGCGCCGGCCGTTGACCTCGGTGAGCACCTGGGTGCCGACGATATCGGCGGGCATCAGATCGGGCGTGAACTGAATGCGCTTGAAGCTCAGGCCGAGGACCTCGCTCACGGTCTTGACCATCAAGGTCTTTCCGAGGCCCGGCACGCCTTCGATAAGAACGTGCCCGCCGCAGAAGAGTGCGGTCAGAACCTTCTGGACAACTTCCTTGTGGCCGACGATTACGCGTTCGACCTCGTTCATGGCGCGCCCGAAGACGCGCCGGAATTCGGCTACGCGCTGGTCGGGGGATTGCTGAGGAGCGGCTCCCATCCCTTCTCCTTCCTCACCGGATCAAATCACGATATCGCGGCGGCACAAGCTGCCGTTCTTCGGGCGGGAGATTCTCCCGCGTCGGGGCCAGCGGTGCGTTCGTGTAAGGCGTGGTGGCTCTTGGCCGTCCGGTGTCGATTACAGTTTTTCCCTCGCCGCCCGAAGGGGTGGCGGAGGGAATTCGAAACGTTACGTAACGGGCGTCCTTGATGTCCAGTGCGGCGCCTTTTTCGCCCGGCTTGTAAAAGCGCTGATATCTGACCGGGGCGGGAAATTCTCCAAGGTGGGTATTGCCGACACCGGCACCGGTCTTCTTCGCGCTCTGGCCGCGGGCGGCGGAACCGCGCGACTTCTTTTCGCCCTGCTCGGCGGGTTTGGGCATCTGGCCTTTGCCGTTCTTCTTTTGTCCGCCCTGTAGATTGGGGTTGTTCCCCGGCGTGGGAGCGTTGCCGGTTTTTTTCCCGAGCGAAGGCTTGGTACCGGATTTTTTCCGCGATTGTCCCTGTGTTTGGACCAGCGCTTCGGCCTTTGAGAGTTCGTTCTGGAGCTTTATGGTCTGGTTCTGTCCGCCCTTTTTCTTGCCGGAAGCTTCTCCGCGCTTGCCAGGCGCCTTCCCTTTGCCCTGGCCCGGACCCTCGCCTTGTCCCTCCACCTTGCGATTGCCCGCGGTGTTCGTCGAGGTTGTCCCACCGCCGCCCGCGCTCTTCGACCCTCCGGAATTGCCCGCTGTGCTTTTCTGCGGATGTTTTTTCTGGACTTCGCGCATCGCGGTTTCCAGACGCTTGAGCTTTTCGTTGGGCGGAAGATTCGGGTTGGTAAGGTCCTGTGCGGCCTTGCGAACCGCCTTGGCCAGTGCGAGGTCGCCGGGACCGGCCGCGTTACGCTCGATTTCGCCGGCAATCCGGTTCAGCCGCATCGCGGCCTTCTGAAGCGGGGTGGGCGGCTCGACCAGCGCGAGCATCGCAAGGCCGAGCACGATTGCGAGGCCCGCGGCATAAAGCGAGGAACGCTTTAATGGCTCGCGCACGTCGAGCCGGAATTCGTCACGCGGATTTACTCCCGATAGCGCGCTCATCACGTTGCGCCACAGCAGAGGAAAGAGCGGGCTTCGATGCCCCTTCAGCGGCTCGGGAGTTTCAGGCCCGGCGAGGGTTGCGAGGGTTACGATCTGCTCGTGGGCGCCGAGGCGTTCGTCCAGCCGCTCGGCGGCGGCGATGAAATCATTCGCCTTGCGATAGCTTCTCCATGCCGCTGCTGCCGCGCCAAGCATCGTCGCGACGCCGACGCAGGCAAGCCCGAGCCGAGTCGCTTCGGCCACCGCGGGGTCGAGCACATAGCCGAGCCGTTCCCAGCTCGCCGCTCCGATCGCAGGGAGAAAGACCGCCAGCAGTATCGCAGTCACCGCCGGAGCCAGAAAATAGGCGACAGTGCCCAGCGCCGCGAGGCGGGCAAGCCTTGAGCGGGCGGCGGAGATAATCTGGACCGGGTTGACGGGCACGAGCCTATAGCCTATCGGCGTCCGGAAGCGGTTCCAACTCCTGACCGTGGCGGCGCGATGCGGGCTCTGCGCTTTAGGGCAGCGATCGCTCTCAAGTGTTCCTCATAGGTGCGCGAGAAGATATGGGTGCCGTCATTGCGCGCGACAAAATACAGGTAATCGGTGTGGGCCGGATAGAGCGCCGCCTTTATGGAGCTGAGTCCCGGATTTGCGATCGGTCCGGGCGGAAGCCCGATGAAGTCGTAGGTGTTGAAAATCGATGGAGTTCGCACGGCCACGGCCGCAGGCTTTTTTTCTCCTTCGAGACTATACTCAGCCGTCGGGTCCGATTGAAGCGGCATATCCAAGCGAAGCCGATTGTAGAACACGCTCGCGATTAACTTGCGCTCGCCGGGCGCCTTGGCTTCCTTTTCGATCATCGAGGCTATCGTGACGAGCTTCCTCGGTGTCAACCCGAGCTCGAACATCCGCTCCTCTACCCGGGGCGTGAGCACTTCGTAAAAACGCTCCAGCATCGCACCCAATATATCCGTGACCGTGGCATCCGGTGGAAAGCGATAAGTTGCCGGGAACAGATAGCCTTCCGCGCCAAGCGGGGCCATCCCAAGCGCATCGACCAGCGCCCCGCGACGGGCCGCAGCTTCGAAGACGTAAGGACAGACCAACCCAGCCTCGCCAAGGCGTTCGGCAATCTGATGGATGGTCAGGCCCTCGGGTATGGTGACCGTGATAACCAGAAAATCGCCGCGCACCAGGTGACCCATCACGGCCGGGATTCGCTCGCCGCCCTTAAAGGCATACTCTCCCGGCAGAATCCGCCGCGCCGTGTCCGATAGCTCCGCGTAAAGCATCAGGACGGCGGAGCTTCGAACCACGCCAGCCTGGGCGAGGTCGTCAGCCACCGCACGGAACGTCTCGCCTTTTTTAACCGTGACCAGTCGGGCCTCGGGAAAAACCGGAGGCGCGGCAATCCAGAAGTAATAAAAGCCGAACCCCACTGCCGCGAATAGCGCGCCGCAGGCGAGCAACGCGATCAACAATTTTCGCTTTCCGACCAATCGTTCCCGGACAGCACGCCCGCGCAATCATCGGCTGCCGGGCAATGCATGAGCATCGAGCTTCACCTTCAGCATATCCGCCGGGCGAAGCGCTTTCAGCTCCGAGGCAGCGCGCGTTGGTTTTTCTCGAACCACGTTTCAAGGATGACTGTGGCAGCCAAAGCGTCGAGTGGCCGTTTCTTTCGACTACCTCGGCCACCACCAATTTCCGCAATCCGTTCGCGGGCCTCGAAACTTGAAAGCCGCTCATCCTGCAATTCGACGACAATACCAGTTTGCTTGCCCAGGCGATTTGCGAAATTCCGTGCCAGAGTCGCCATTCTGCCCTCACTGCCGTCCATATTGAGCGGCAGCCCGACAATCACACGATCGACCTGGCGAGCGGAGAGCATCCGATGGACGGCTTCGACATCCGCGGAAAGAGAACGACGTTCGATAACCGCCAAGGGGCGCGGGACACGGCCCTCAGGATCGCTGACGGCGAGTCCGATTCGGCGGGTTCCCAGATCTATTGCCGCAACTGCCATCACGCTTGGTACGCGGAATGCTTCAAAACGCAACATAGCGCCGAGAAATCATTTATGCGACCTGCGCTTAACAACCCCAAAACCTTGATTTTACTCGTAGAATCACCTAACGTGCGCCCCTGATGTCTGTTCGAGGAAACGGATTGTGCCTTCGAGCATTTGCAGCAATTGTTGTTGCACTCACGGCAACAGTCACAGCAATGCACATCTACTTCGGGCAGCCTCAAACTCCCGACCGCTCGATACGGAACCTGTGCGCGGGAACTCCCCTCGCGGATCCATACGCGGAACTTCCAGACAGCGTGAAGCCAGCTCCGGCCCCGGTGATTCTGCGCGCCCGGCTCACCCGCACAATGAGTATCGAGCGCTACCTGATAACGGCAGGGCTCAGCTTCCACGAAGCGCACCAGTGGGCGAAACGGTTTCGCGAGATGTCTGGAACCTACCTGCTGCGCAAGGGCCACTGGTTCTCGGTATACAAAGATCCGCGCAACGGCGACCTGCGTGGCATCAAATACGATCTCGACGACCACGTCGAGGTTCTCGAGCGTTCGCTCGGGGCCGGCGTCTTGCGTGCTCATCGCAAGCCGATCGACTACCTGACACATACGGTTAAGGTAGCCTTCCAGGTTCTGGGAAACTTTCGTCGGGCGGCCTCACACCATGACGTGCCGGAGCCGATCGTGGGGACTGTGGAGCGCGCGTTCTCGGGTCGCGATAACCTTGACCGGATGCCGCGCGGCTCGGCAGTCAAGATAATTTATACCGAAAAGATCAGCAACGACGGGATATATCGTATACCGGGCCATATCGAGGCGGCGGAAATCGAGTCGGGCGGGCGCAAGGCGATGGCGTTTGCGCTCGATGGCCGTGACGGGGCGGTTCATCTCTACGATCGCCGGGGCCAGGCGCTCGGGCCGCAGTTTTTGCGCTATCCGCTGCACTTCCGATACATCTCGTCGGGCTTCTCCTACCATCGATGGCACCCGATTTTGCATTGCTACCGCCCGCACGTTGGGGTGGATTTCGCGGCAAGCGTAGGGACTCCGGTAAAGGCGATCGCCGACGGCAGGATCATTTCCGCGGGATGGTGCGGAGAGCTTGGCAACTGTGTTCGGATTCAGCATCGCGGCGACCTGGTCAGCATCTACGGCCATCTGTCACGCCTGAATCCGGACGCCCGCGTGGGACGATACGTCAGCATGGGCGAGGTGATCGGATACGTAGGCTCGACAGGACTTTCAACCGGGCCTCACCTGCACTTCGGGTTGGAAAAAGAGGGCCATTACGTTAATCCGCTTACCCAGGCGTTAGGCGTTTCCCATGAGGTGCCGCCCCGTATGAGGGCGTTCTTCGACCGGGTCAAGCACCGTTATGAGATTGCACTGGCCGAGCTGCCTAATCTCGGCTATCGCTCCAGTAAGGCGCAGAAGCGCGAGGTCGTCAGGGTCTCTGTGAAATCGCGCTCGCGAAGATACCGAGTGAGCCTTCGAGAACGTCACCGATGGCGTCGCTACCGCAGGATTCGCCACTACCATCACTACCGGCATCATCGCGGGCGCGTAATCCACACCGTCGAGAATCACATCGGCACCGGGCGCACACTGTAATCGGCCGGGGCTTCGGGCTGGTCGCGTTTCCGCTCATGCGGGAAAGATTGACTGGCTACCGCGGGGAAACGCGGCGATTGGAGCGTCAACGATGCGTCCGACTCTGGATACGGATTTTTTCAGTCTCGCGCTCCCCCGCGCGATAGGTCATCGCGGTTGCGCGGGAACTTATCCCGAAAACACGATGGTCTCGTTTCAGGCGGCGGTGGACGTCGGCGCGCGGTACCTCGAACTCGACATCCACACCAGCCGCGACGGCAAGGTCGTCGTCTCTCATGACGGCGAACTTGAGCGAGCCTGCGGACGGGGCGGGGTTATCCGGCAGCTTGATTACGCGGATATCGCGTCGGCCGATGCCGGTTTCACCTTTTCTCCTGACGGCGGATCGTTCCCGTTTCGCGGCAGGGGAATCAGAATCCCGCTGCTGCACGAAGTTCTTTCGGCCTTTGCGACGACTCGATTCGTGATCGAGATCAAGCAGACCGAACCGAGCGTGGTTCCCGCGCTGCTCGGCGTTCTGGACGAGACCCGGATGCGCCGGATGGTGCTGGTGGCAAGCGAGTATCAGGCGCCCATCGACGAAATGCGCGCGTTCGCCCCGGAGATACCGACCAACTTTCCCTACCAGGAAGTCGCGGGATTTCTTCAGGCGGTCGCGTCTCGCAGCGCCGATTACAGGCCGCCGGGCGACGCGCTGCAGATTCCGCCCGAGTACGAGTCGTGGCGGCTCGTTAGCCCCGAGACGGTCGAAGCCGCCCATCGATTCGGCGTGGAGATACATGTCTGGACCGTCAACGAAGAGTCCGAGATGCGCGAGCTTCTCGAGCTTGGCGTGGACGGAATCCTGAGCGATTTCCCCGCGCGCCTGCTCAAGGTAATACGCGAAATGTCCCTTCACTGAAGCTTGGCGCCGGTCCGTCCGGCCAACCGGCGGTTGGGACGCGTGCGGGACGTAACGCCGCGGCTTTCCAGTTCGAGCGGACGTTTGTTACGATTCGCGCGCGTCTTGTGAAAATTTGCCAGGGAGCGGGATTCGATGAAACTCGATACGGGACTGATTGCGCGAAATCTTGCCGATGTGCCCCAGGTTGCCAGGGCCGCCGAAGACGTCGGTTTCGACGCGGTATGGACCGCGGAGGCGGGCGGCGATCCTTTTCTGCCGGCTGCGTTGGCGGCCGAGCACACCAAGAAAATCAAGATCGGCACCGCCGTGGCGATCGCGTTTCCGCGGAGCCCGATGGCGACCGCGTACACCGCGTGGGATTTGGCGGGGCTTTCAGGCGGCCGCTTCATCCTTGGCCTCGGCACGCAGGTCAAGGGCCATATCGAGCGGCGCTACAGCACCAGATGGGATGCGCCGGTGCCGCGCCTGCGCGAGTATATCGAATCGCTCCGCGTGATTTTCGAATGCTGGGCGCGCGGCGGGACAAAGCTTTCCTACCAGGGCAAGTACTATAACTTCTCGCTGATGACGCCGTTCTTCACGCCACCCCGCCACGACCATCCGAATATTCCGATTTACATCGCGGGTGTGAACGAACTAATCCTGCGGCTTGCGGGCGAGCTCTGCGACGGCCTGCAGGCGCATCCGTTCCACTCTCCCAAGTATCTGGCCGAATTTGTTCTCCCCAACGTGGAGAAGGGACTCAAGAAGCACGGACGAAGCCGCAAGGATTTCACCGTCGCCACGACAGCCTTCGTGATCGTCGGCCGAAATCGCGCGGAGCAGGAAAAAGTCCGCGCGCAGGCTCGCCAGCAGATAGCCTTTTACGCTTCGACCCGCACCTACAAAGTCGTGCTCGACATGCACGGATGGGGCGACGTGTCCGCGCGCCTTAACGAGAAGGCCGCCAAAGGCGATTGGGCCGGGATGGCCAACGAAATCACCGACGAGATGCTGGATACGTACTCGGTCACCGGCACCTGGGACGATATCGCCGACAAGGTGAAGAAGCGCTACGAGGGCCTGCTGGATCGCGTGGGGTTCTATATTCCCTACCGTCCCGGTGTGGACGACGAGGAATGGCGAAAACTCAATCGGCAGTTCAACGCTTGAGGCGTTTTCCCGGGGCGCCGGCGCGAGGAGAATCCGATGACGAAGCCTGTGCTGCGGACGCTTGTGCTTGTCGCGCTCGCCGGATGGGTGGCCGCGGCGCCATCGGTTCGCGCAGGCCAGCCCAGGACGACGGTGCGGAAGTTCACGCTGGTTTCAGTTCAGTTCGGCGACACCCGGATGTGGCTTCCGGGCACGATCGTCGTTCATCAGGGCGACAAGGTGGAACTGACCTTGAAAAATGAAATACCCGGCGAGAAAAACGAGCACGGCTTTTCGCTGCCCGCATACGGAATAACCGAAATCGTCAGGCATGGCGACTTGAAAACCGTCGAGTTCGTTGCGAGCAAACCGGGGATCTTCAATTATTTCTGCCAATTGGACTCGGCGCACGTCGGCGGCCAGCTCGTCGTCGAACCCAACAGATGATTGCGAACGGAATCCGCGCCGCCGGAGGTTATCGGATTTGTCAGCCAGGAGGAAAGAAGCGCAATGAGTGACGGCGGAAAATGGGGACTCAAGCCGGTCTCGAATTGGGGCCGATGGGGCAAGGGTGATCAACTCGGCACCGCCAACTTCATCACGGCGGATGTCGTCAAACGGGCGGCGGCGGAAGTCAAAAAGGGCGTCACGTTCACCTGCGCGATTCCGATCGACAACGGCGGGCCGGTTTTTCCGGGACGGGCCGGGATCGTGCGCCTGATGTCGATCCTGAATCTCCACGCCCGCGAACTCGGCCTTCCGAGCGACGCGATCGTCAACGACGACATGATCATGATGCCGCTGCAGGGCTCGACCCAGTGGGACAGCCTCGCCCACGTCGGCTACGACGGGCATTTCTACAATGGCGTGGAACTCAAGGCCGTCACCGCGCACGCCGGAGCGGCACGCAACTCCATTTCGAACCTTGCCAAAACGCTCACCACCCGTGGCGTCCTGCTCGACATGGTCCGTTACAAGAAGGCCGAGTCGAAGGGGTATCTCGAGCAGGGCTACGCGATAACGATCGAGGATCTCGAAGGCTGCGCGAAGGCCGAGGGCGTCACTTTCCATAGCGGCGACGCGCTTCTGGTGCGCACCGGATGGGTAACGCACTGGTACACGGCGCCCAACGAGCGCGCAACCTACTGGAACGGCGCGCCGGGGCTTGCGCTCAAGACCGCAGAATGGATCCACGAAAAGGAATTCTCCTGCGTGGCCGCCGACAACATCACCGTCGAGGTGCAGCCCTCGGAGATCCCCAACGAGCAGCTTCCGTTCCATCAGATTGTCATCCGCGACCTGGGACTGACTATCGGGGAGATTTTCCAGTTCGACGAACTCGCCGAAGACTGCGCGAAGGACGGCCGTTATACCTGCATGTTCGTCGCGCCGCCCCTGAGATTTTCCGGCGCGGTCGGAAGCCCGCTCAATCCGATCGCAATCAAGTAGCGGTCCGGTTTCGCGGCGCATGGCGCGGCTCGTCGTCTCGCGGGCGAGCCGCGTTTTTTACTCGCCACGCGGGCGGGACTGCGCGGCCCCGCGATGCGGCCGCCTCGGTAATCGGATACTCTAAGCGGGCGATGCGAAAGCGCCTGCTTTATGCGGAATCTTCCGAGTGGGCCGAATTCCTGGGACGGGCCGAGGCCGTGATCGACTCGCCGCACTTCCTTCAGGTCAAGGCTGAAGGCAGAACCCGCGCCGGCTTCGTCAGCTCGACGAACGATACCGCCGCGTTTCTCAAGATTTCCGAGGCACGTTCGTTCGCAGCCGGGGTTATCGATCGATTGCGGGGCTCGCGCGCGGCGCGGGCGCTTCGCGGAGCGAAGCTGCTGCGCGAGGCCGGATTCCCTTGCCCGCGCCCGCTTGCCGCGCTCGACATTATCGAGATGGGCGCGGTGCGCCGCAGCTACCTGCTGAGCGAGGCGCTCGAAGACGCCGAGATCCTGAGCCATTTCGCGCTTGGCCGCTCCGCCGCGCATCGCCACGGCCCGGCCCGGCGCAAGGCCGTCGCCGAGGCGCTGGCCCGCGAAATCCGGCGCCTGCACGACGCGGGCCTCTATACCCGCGATCTCCAGGAAACCAACGTGATGGTTCGCAAGGAAGGCGACGGGCTTCGTTTCTACTTCCTCGACCTCGAGGACTTTCGCCGCGCGCGGACCGTCTCATGGCGGCGGCGGATGCTGAACCTGGTGCATCTGGATCGCAGTATCGGGCGCTTTGTGTCCCGCACCGGTAGACTCCATTTCCTGTACAGCTATGCTGGACGCGACCCGGACCGCGTGGCGCGAAAGCGCTTGGTAAGCCAGTACCTGGAAGTGCGCCGAAGCGTTGACCGCGCTCATCGGCGAAAGCTTCAGGCCGGACCCGGGGTCGGCGCGCCGGCACGGACTTAAGAGGTTTTGCGATGGGACTTTCCCTGCGCGGACGCCAATACGAGCATCATACCGAAAAAGTGCATATCGGCGCGGGCAGGAGCCTGCGCGACGTGATGCTCGGGCTGAACGACGGCCTGGTCGCTGCCTTCGCCGTGACTTCGGGAGTCGCGGGCGCCTTTACCGCTGCAAACGTGGTCGTGATGGCGGGGCTTGCCGAGATGCTCGGCGGAGCGGTCTCGATGGGCCTTGCGGCGTTCATCTCCGCCCGTTCGCAGATCGAGTTCTATCAGAGCGAGATCGAGCGCGAACGATACGAGATCCGGCGATGGCCGGAGCGCGAGCGCGACGAGGTCCGTGCGATCTATCGCCAGAAGGGATTTTCCGGCCGCCTGCTCGACCAGATTGTCGAGCACATCTCGGCTGATCCCGAGCGATGGGCGGCCGTGATGATGCGCGAGGAGCTCGGCTTTACGGACGAGTCGTTCGAGCCGCCGCTGCGTTCCGGACTGGTCGTGGGACTTTCCTACCTCGCGGGCGCGGCCGTGCCGCTGATTTCGTACCTCATAATCGACCCGCCATCGGCGATTATCTTCTCGGCGATCTCGACCGCGCTGGTTCTGTTCGGCGTCGGCGCCGGAAAGACCCTGATCACGGCGCGCTCATGGTGGCGAAGCGGGCTCGAAACCATGTTCATCGGAATCGCGGCTGCGGCCGTGACATACATTGCGGGAACAATCTTCAGATCGCGCTGAAACGCCGGGCGCATCTTTGCCTGCGCTACAGCTCGATCAGGATATCGTCGCCTTCAAGCCGGACCGCGAAGCAATCGAGCCGGACATTTTCGTCGTCAATATTCTTTCCCGTGGTCACGTCGTATTCCCATCCGTGCCACGGGCAGACCACGTTGCATCCATCGAGTTCGCCCTCGCCGAGCGGCCCGCCGCGATGTTTGCAGGCGCCGTCGGTAGCGTAAAAGTTGCCACCGACGTTGAACAGCGCGAGCTTTCGTCCGCCGGCCTCGACGCATTTTCCGGTTCCCTCCGCAATGTCGGCACGCTTTGCGACCTTTGTGAACGTTCCCATCGGAATTCCTCTCAGGTCGTATATTCAGCGTTTATCTTGACGTAATCGAAGCTGAGATCGCTGGTGAGCAATGCGGCCTCGCCGCTCCCGAGCTTGAGATCGAGTTCGACCGCGAACTCGCGCTCGCGCATCCGCTCTTGGGCCGCCTGGAGCGCGCCGACCACGAGCATCCCGCGCGACGCGATCTTCACGCCGCCGACCTTGAGTTCGAGGCGCTCGGGGTCGAGCGCCGCGCCTGACGCGCCCGCGGCCGCGATGATACGGCCGACGTTCGGGTCGCATCCGAAGAACGCGGTCTTGACCAGCGGCGAGTTCGCGATCCGGCGCGCAATCCGCTCGGCGTCGGCGCGAGTGCGCGCGCCCCTGACACGGATTGCGACCAGCTTGGTTGCGCCTTCGCCGTCGTAAACCAGTTGCCGTGCGAGCGACGAAGCCACGGCGCCCATCGCTTCAGCGAACAGCGAGCGCTCGCGTTCGCCGAGCGCACGGTTTTCCGCCGCGCCGCTCGCCATCGCGAGAACCGTGTCGTTCGTCGACATATCGCCGTCAACGGTGATCGCGTTAAAGCTTGAAGCAGAGGCGCCCTTAAGTGCGGCGCGCAATTGCGCCGGCGTAACTGCCGCGTCCGTCACGATAAAGGCAAGCATCGTGGCCATGTGCGGCGAGAGCATCCCGGAGCCCTTCGCCGCGCCCGCGATCGCGATCTCCCGGCCGCCGAGCCTGAGCGTCGCCGAAGCCGTCTTGGGGCGCGTGTCGGTGGTCATTATCGCGCGCGCGAACTCTTCGAGTCCGTCCTCGCTCAACGCGCCGGCGGCGCGCCGCACGCCGTCGCGATATTTTTCAAAATCATAGAGATGGCCAATCACGCCGGTCGAGCACGGCGCGACGCCGGCGCCGTCGCATCCGAGCTCCGCAGCTACCGCCGCGCACGAGTTGAGCGCGAGACGAAGTCCAGGCTTTCCCGTGAAGCAGTTGGCGGAGCCCGAGTTGACGACGACGGCCTGAAGCCTGCCGCGGCTGACCCGTTCGCTCGCGATGACGACGGGCGCCGCCTTGACCCGATTCGTCGTGAACACGCCCGCCGCGGAGACCTGGTTCTCTGCCGCTATCAGTCCGAGATCCTTCGCCCCCGCGGCCGTCTTGAGCCCGGCGCTCACCCCGGCGAAGCGAAAGCCGCGCACTCGCGCGGGCTCGCTCAGTACCTTCATCACGTTCCTCCCAATCGCGCGTAATATAAGGAGCGTGCTTGCCGATCAATCGACCGGGGGTTTCGCGGTGAGTTTTCCGGGAATCCGATATGGCGCGGTCCGCCGACAGCGCCCGGAGCCCGCCACGGTTACTTGCCGTGGCAGCGCTTGTATTTCTTCCCCGAGCCGCACGGGCACGGATCGTTGCGTCCGACTTTATCACCCTCGCGCTTGACGGGAGCGGCGGCCGCGTCCTGCGTTTCGCCGCCGTGGCTCATCGTGACACGCTGCGGCCTCTGGACGCGCTGGATCTCCTCGACGTCCTGTTCGCGCTGGACCTCAACGGTGAACAGCTTCTCGACGATATCGCGCTGCATCACGTCCATCATCGCCTCGAACATCGAGAAGCCTTCCTTCTGATATTCGACGAGCGGGTTCAACTGCGCGTAGCCGCGAAGTCCGATCGCCTCCTTCAGATGGTCCATCGCGAGCAGATGGTCCTTCCAGAGCGAATCGAGCGTCTGGAGTGAGACGATCTTCTCGATCTGGCGCATCACCGGCTCGGTGAATTCCTTCTCGCGCTGCTCGTAGAGCGCCCTGACGCGCTCCTCGGCGATCTCCATCAGGTCGTCGGGTTCCTCGATCGAGCGGCCGTTGGCGTTCTCGCGGAAGTTGAAACGGAATTTGAATTGCTTGAAGAAGGCATCTTCGATCGCCTTCCAGTCCCAGTTCCCGGCGTCAACCTCGGGGTCGCAATGCGCTTCGACGATACCCTCGATCACCGCGTCGCACATGTCCAGGATGTCGTCCTTGAGCGGTTCGGGCGAAAGCAGCTCGCGGCGGCGATGGTACACGACCTCGCGCTGCTTGTTCATCACGTCGTCGTATTCGAGGAGATGCTTTCGGATGTCGAAATTGTGCGCCTCGACCTTCTTCTGTGCGTTTTCGATCGCCCGCGAGATCCATCGATGCTCCAGCGGGACGCCGTCCTCCATCCCCATCCTGCCCATCAGGTTCTTGAGGCGGTCGGCGCCGAAGATGCGCAGCAAATCGTCCTCGAGCGAGACGAAAAAGCGCGAAGAGCCGGGGTCGCCCTGGCGTCCGGAACGGCCGCGAAGCTGATTGTCGATTCGCCGCGACTCATGGCGTTCGGTGCCGAGGATATGCAGCCCGCCCGCCTTCAGCACCTGCTCGCGCTCGGCGTTGCACTGCGCGCGGTACTTTTCCAGCGCCTGCTGGAACTTCGGATCCGACGGTTCCCTCGTTCCGGCCTCCGCCGCGGCCATGAATTCCGGGTTTCCGCCGAGCACGATATCTGTGCCGCGGCCGGCCATGTTGGTCGAAATCGTGACCGCCTTGTAGCGTCCGGCCTGGGCGACGATTTCGGCCTCGCGCTCGTGGTTTTTGGCGTTGAGCACGTAATGCTTGATGCCGGTCTTCTTGAGCTTTTCGGAGACGCGCTCGGACTTCTCGATCGAGACGGTGCCGACCAGCACCGGCTGTCCGCGTTCGTGGCAATCGGCGATCTCCTCGATTACCGCGTCGAACTTTTCGTCCTCGGTCTTGAAGACGACGTCATGGCGGTCGTCGCGGATCATCGGCTTGTTGGTCGGAATCACCATCACCTCGAGTCCGTAGATTTCGCCGAACTCAACGGATTCGGTGTCGGCCGTGCCGGTCATCCCCGCGAGCTTTTTGTACATGCGGAAGTAGTTCTGGAAGGTGATCGTCGCGAGCGTCTGGTTCTCGGATTCGATCTTGACGCCTTCCTTAGCCTCGATCGCCTGATGGAGCCCATCGCTCCATCGCCGCCCCGGCATCAGGCGTCCCGTGAACTCGTCGACGATTATGACCTCGCCGTCCTTGACGACATAATCGACGTCGCGCTTGAAGAGCGTATGGGCCTTAAGCGCCTGGTTTACATGATGGACGAGCGTGATGTTGCGCGGGTCGTAAAGATTTTCGACCCCGAGCATCTGCTCGACGCGGGTCACGCCCTCCTCGGTCAGCGCGACGGTGCGCAGCTTTTCGTCGATTGTGTAATGCTCCTCGGCGCGCAGCTTCGGGATTATGCGATCGACGATGTAGTAGGTGTCGGTCGATTCCTCGGAAGCGCCCGAGATGATGAGCGGGGTGCGCGCCTCGTCGATAAGGATTGAATCGACCTCGTCGACGATCGCGTAGTTGTGTTCGCGCTGGACGTACTCGTCTAGGTTGAACTTCATGTTGTCGCGCAGGTAGTCGAAGCCGAACTCGTTGTTCTGGCCGTAGGTGATATCGGCGTTGTAGGCGGCCTTGCGCTGCTGGTCGGTCAGGCCGTGGACAATCGTTCCGACTTCGAGGCCGAGAAAATGGTAAACACGGCCCATCCATTCGGCGTCGCGCCGGGCCAGGTAATCGTTGACGGTTACGACATGGACGCCGCGGCCGGAAAGAGCGTTGAGCACGGCGGGCAGAGTCGCGACCAGGGTCTTGCCCTCGCCGGTCTTCATCTCGGCAATTTTGCCCTCATGGAGGACCGCGCCGCCGATAAGCTGGACGTCGAAATGGCGCTGGCCGAGAGTGCGCCGGGCGGCCTCGCGGACGACGGCAAAGACCTCGGGCAACACCTCCTCCAGCGCCTCCTTGCGCCGGTCGTCTTCCTCGATAGCGGAAATGTTTGCTTTCCACTCAAGGATTTTGGCGCGCAGTTCGGCGTCGGAGAGCTTTTGGATAGACGGCTCGAGGCCGTTTATTTCGTCAACGTAGGGACGAAGCCGCTTCAGTTCCCGGTCGTTCTTGGAGCCGAAGATTTTTTTTGCGAATGAGGAAAAAGTCGAAGCCATCTTAGGGGCGCGTTCAAATTGGCGGGAGGCGGTCTCGATGCCTGCTCCGCAACCACCCATTTTAGCAGGCTTGGCGAATATGACGAGACGGCGCGGGCGTTTCGCGGACCAATTCGCGGAACGTTGAAGGGAGCGTGGGATCGCGGCGTCCGCCGAAAAAGCCCCGGGTGGGGGCCAGCGGGAAAAGAAATGTCTTTGCTGACGCGTGGCTCGGCCGAGGACCCGTCGGCCCGAAACATCCCACCTATTATCTTCTCTTCCGTGCGCCGCGAAACCGCGCGAGCCTTTGCCGCTTCGTTACTCGCCTGGCGAGTCAGCGAGCCTTGGGGCTAACCGGGCATTTTTGCGAATCCCGGGATATCCTTGGAGATGGGAGCCCACGGCGGGGCGCTCGCCACGAAGACGTTGAGCGTCGGCTTGTAGATGCTCGGATCGTCGAGGCTCGCGGCCTTGATCGCGATAACCTCGGGCATCCCGGAGAGCAGCGAGAACATCGGCGAGCCGCAGTTGGTGCAGAAGCCGCGGCTGACTTCGTTTCCGCTGTCGGCCTTGACCGTGTAGTACTTCGGCTCGCCCTTGATAAGGCGCAGCGCCGGTTTCGGCACCAGTATCACCGGCGCCATCGCGCTGCCCGTCGCCCTTTGGCAGTCGCGGCAATAGCAGTTCACGGACATGGCAGGCTCGGCGGAGCATTCGTAGCGGACCGCTCCGCACATGCATCCGCCGCTTATCGTCGTCGCCATAGTGATTCCTCCGATTGCGCGATAATCGTGCACATGCGCGGGCGCGATCAAGCAGCGAGCACCGAATCGCAGCCGAAGCGCTCGTCTCATCCGCCACTCTCGAAGGAAGGCCCGCGCGAGGCGGCGTGCTCAGCCGAGAAGCTGGCGCAGGCGCTCGCGGTCGAATCCAGCGACGAGCTTTCCCGCGGCGACGACTATCGGACGCTTGATCAGGTTGGGGTCCTTCGCCATCAGCTTTATCGCCTCGGCGGCCGAGAGCCTTTTGTCCTTCAAGCCCATCTCCTTGTAGGCGGGGCTCTTGGGATTCAGGAACTCACGCGGATCAAGTCCCTTGAAAAGCTCCTTGAGTTCGGCCTCGCCGAGCGGATTTTTGGCGTAGTCGCGCTCGTCGAGTTCGACCTTTAGTTCGTCACGCAAGAAACCTCTTGCGTTTCGGCAGGTTGTTCAAGTGGACTTCCAGAGAAATCGTGCTTTCTTCATCGCGATTATCGTCCATACCGCGCGCGCGTTTGTCCGAACGCGCCGCTTTTCTACTCGATACTGGTCGAAGGCAGTGGCGAGGGCGCGCTGGCCGGCGACGCGCCGACCGGGCCGGAACCATGATCGATCGGCCGCGAGGCCGCGTAGGGCGTGCCCCCACCCGCGGACGCCGAGGTCGACGGGGCGGGGGTTGCGCTCGCGGCCGGAGCGCCGCTGACGCCGAGACCGCCCGCTTGGCCTGACGCGCCGGTGCCGCCTGCCGAAGCCTGCTGGCTAAGCGGCTGAACCACGCCCGCCTGCGGCGGCGTCGCGGTCGGGCCGCTGAAATGGACCGGCTGCTTGCCTTGCAGCATGTCGGGAGTGACCACGTAGTCACCGCCGAGCGAGCTTCGCCAGATCGTGTCGGCGGTCTGGGTGTTGCCGCCGGTAAGAGCCCAGCTGGCGCCGCCGACCAGCCCGCCGAGCACGCCGTAAACGAGCTTGGCGGGGATATAGACGACGTTGCTCGCAAGTGCGGCCGCGCCCCATCCGGCGCCCGACCAATTGACGCCGCCTTCGGGCGGTTGCGGAACCTGCGGGCTGGGCGAAGCACTGGCGGCAGGCTGAGCGGTTTGCGCCAAGGCGTTGCCGA
>JAKAVC010000044.1 GCA_021817345.1 Deltaproteobacteria bacterium
GCGCGCTCGGCGCGTCTGAGCTCCGACTGCGCGGCGTTGTGGTTCTCTCTAAGCCGGGCGAGTTCGGCCTCCGCCGAGCCGTCGCCCTGGTTAATCTCGCGGGCAAGCGCGGCGCCCGCGGCCGCCCGCGCGGCACGGGCAAGCGTCGCCCTGGCTTCGAGTTCGGCAAGACGGGCGACGTGGCCGGGCTCGCTCTGGTCGATCGCTTCGAGCCGACGGGCAAGGAAGTCGCGGCTGCGTGCGTGCTCGGCGGCGCGCGCCGCCAGCGCCTGCACCTCGCGGCGCGCGGCTGAAAGCTCGGCCTCGGCCGACTGTGCCGCGGCGGCCGCGGTTTCGACGGCGGATTGCATGCCGCCAAGGCTCTCGCGCCCGGTTTCGCATCGCGAGCGCAATTGCGCTTCGCGCTCGGACTCGGAGGCGAGTTCGAGCCGCTGGTCGAAGATTCGGCGCGCGGCCTGAAGACGTTCAAGCTCGATCAGCTCGGTGGTCAAAACTCGGTAGGCCTCGGCCTTTTTGGCCTGGCGGCGGGCGTAGTTCAGTTGGCGCTCGATCTCGCCGAGCACGTCATCGAGACGGGCGAGATTTTCCTTGACCCGCTCGAGCTTGCGCTCGCTGATTTCGCGCCGGCCCTTGAACAGGGAAAGCCCGGCCGCTTCCTCGATCATGCCGCGGATTTCGTGCGGTTTGGCTTGGATTATCTCTTCGACGCGGCCCTGCTCGATTATCGCGTAGCCGCGGCTATGGACCTGGGCGGCCATGAAGAACTCGGTGATGTCCTTCAGGCGGCATGGAATCTTGTTGATAAGATATTCAGAGTCGCCTGAGCGGTAGACGCGACGGGTGACCGCGACCTCGGGAAGCATCGCGTACGGCTCGGGAAGCGTGGAGCCTTCCTCGGCCTCGAGGACCAGGGTGACCTCGGCCATCCCGGCGGCCGCGTTCGACTCGTTGCCGGCGTAGATCAGGTCCTCCGCGCTCTTGCCGCGCAGGCGGCTCGGGGCCTGCTCGCCAAGGACCCAACGAATAGCGTCGACGACATTCGATTTGCCGCATCCGTTGGGGCCGACCACCGCGGTCACGCCTGGGGCAAAACCAATCGTCGTGGGTTCCAGAAAGGATTTGAAGCCTACAACTTCGAGGCTCTTAAGACGCATGCTGCCGTCGCCCTCCGCCACACCACCTCTTTCGGGGCAGCTTATTTAGACTCGGCTTGTCGGGTCAAGGCGAACCCAACATGAAGTGTCCACAGGCGGCCCGAAACGCAGCCCGTTGTGGATATCTATCGGCCTAGCCCTGAAGCAGCTCGGTATTCCAGTAGGCGCTGTCGACGTTCGTCAGATACGGCATCCACTCGCGGTAGCGCCTCAGGCTGAACATCTCAGTCGTGAACGGAGTCCATTCGGGACGGATCGGCTTGCGGATAAGCTTCATGTTGGCCTGCTCGGGCGTGCGGCCGCCCTTTTTGCGGTTGCAGGTGTGACATGAACAGACGATATTCTGCCAAGTCGATATTCCGCCCTGCGAGCGCGGCACCACGTGGTCGAGGTTAAGCTCGGTGCGAGGAAGGCGCCTGCCGCAGTACTGACAGGTGTTGTTGTCGCGGGCAAAGATATTGAAACGCGAGAAGCGGACATGGCGCTTGGGGATACGTTCGTAAGCGACCAGCAGGAGCACGCGGGGAACCCGGATGAAGCCGCCGACGATCCCCAGCCGCTCGTGATGGACTTCCACGGAAAGCGCGCGCCAACTGTCGAAGTCGAAGGTCCGGTACTGTTCGTCAACCGCCTTGGCAACACCCTGGTAGAGCAGCGCGAAGCCACGCTTTACCGAGGTGACATGGACCGGGAGATAAGAGCGATTCAGCACGAGAACCCTGCTGTTGAGCAGGGCCGAGCTGTGCGGATGGACCGCGACGGAAGATTCTACCGCGGCAGCCATTTACAGTTTTGCTATAGGCCCCGAGATGGGAAGTCAAGCGCCGTCGATTGCGAAAAGCGTTTGAAATTCCCGTGTTAGGCTCGCTTGCGCGTGTGATGGGGGCTTCGTATGATTCGTGCAGCGTCATGCAAACCGCTCGCGACTACAAACAAACGACGTTATTCCGATCCCGAAAGAGCCCCAAATGAGGCTCCCGGGAGCTTTCCTGTTCCCGGACCGCAAGCCGGATTCTCCAGAGGGGTCGGTATTCGCGAAAATTCCGACAGATTTGCCTCGTGAAACGTGAAATCGTAATAAACGCCTCCGCGCTTGAAGTCCGCGTGGCGCTACTGGAAAGCAATTCGCTCTCGGAGTTCTACCTCGAACGCCAGCAACATCGCAGCATCGTCGGCAACGTGTACAAGGGCCGCGTGACGCGGGTGCTGCCCGGGATGCAGGCCGCGTTCGTCGATATCGGATTGGAAAAGGCGGGCTTCCTGCACGCGTCAGATTTTCTCGGCGGCCTCGAGGCATGGGGCTCGGTTGCCGAGGCGATCGGAGAGGACGTCGAGACCGAATCGGTATCGGGCGACGACAATGGCGACGGCGAAGAATCGCTCGATCCCGCGGCTGAGGGAAACGCCGAAGTCGGCACCGGACAACCCGCGGGCGAGCGCCGGAGCCGAAGAGGACGGCGTCACGCGCGGCGCCAGCGCATTCCGATCGAGCAACAGCTTCGGCGCAACCAGGAAATAATCGTCCAGATCGCGAAGGAGCCGATGGGAACCAAGGGCGCGCGGCTCACCTCATCGATCTCGCTCGCCGGCCGTTACTTGGTATACACGCCGACCAGCAATCATCTCGGCATCTCGCGCCGTATCGAAAGCGCCGAGGAGCGATCGCGGCTGCGCGGCATCGTAAACGAACTTCGTCCTTCACAGGGCGGCTTCATCGTGCGCACCGCGTGCGAGCGCGTTAGCCGCCGCGACATCCATCGCGATATCGCGTTCCTGACCAAGACCTGGGAATCGATTCTGAAGAAGGCCGAGAAGAGTTCGCCGCCGTCGATCCTCTACACGGACCTCGACGTCGCGCTCAGGACGGTTCGCGACCTGTTTTCCAGCGAGGTCGAGCGGCTCTGGTGCGACGATAGCGCCACTTTCGGCCGCATCGTCCAGTTCGTCCAGACCTACATGCCGCGCCTTCGCTCGCGGGTGCAACTCTACGAGGGCGACGAACCGATTTTCGATCATTTCAAAATCGAGCCGCAACTCGAGCGCGCGCTCGACCGCAAGGTTCCGCTCCGCTCGGGCGGGTACCTGGTGTTCGACCAGGCCGAGGCGCTGACCGCGATCGACGTGAACACGGGGCGCTTCGTCGGCAAGAAGAGCCAGGACGAAACCGTGCTCAGCACCAACCTGGAGGCAGTTGATGAGGTCGTGCGCCAGCTCAGGCTTCGCAACATCGGCGGCATCATCATCGTGGACCTGATCGACATGACCCGCGAACCCGATCGCAAGCGGGTCAGCGACGCGTTGCGCGAGGCGCTCAAGCGCGACAAGGCTCGCACTTCGACGCTCAAGATTTCTGAGCTCGGCCTGGTCCAGATGACGCGCAAGCGCACCCGCGAAAGCCTCGAGGAGCTGCTCACCGAGCAGTGTCCGCAATGCCAAGGACGGCGCGTCGTCAAATCGGTCGCAACGCTCGCCGCCGAAACGCTGCGCGCGATCCATCGCGAGGCGCGGCGCCGGACGCTGGGCAAGATGGTGATCGTAAAGGTGAGTCCGGAGATCGCGCGCTACCTGTACGATTGGGCGGCGCCCGATCTCGAATCGCTTGAACGCCGGCTCGACACCAAGATCGTGCTGCGCTCCAAGGAAGACCTTGCGCCGGGCGCTTTCGAGCTCAGCCAGGCGCCCGCCGCCGCCTGATGGCCAACCGGGCAGTGTCGGGCTTGGCGCGTGACGGGTGGTCAGCGCCGCTTACTTTCGGGCCGCCACTTCCGCGGCAAGCACCTTCGGACTCCTGGTGCGGGCGTTTCGCGCCGTTCGCAGAATAACTGCCTCTCTGAATCCGGCAGCGCGAAATTCGTCCAGGAAGGCGCCGCCCTCCTTCGCCCCAGCGATTCACGCGAACCAGTTTGCCTCGCTGGCGCGGATCTCCGGTGGAAGCGACTCGCGCAAGATGAGCTCCGCGGCGTAGACAAAGCCGCCGCTGCGAAGCACGCGCGCAAGCTCGCAAAAAATCGCGTCCCGCGAGGGATTCAGGTTGAAGATGCCGTTGATCAGGGCGACATCGATGGAGCCGTCTTTGATCGGGAGCGCCTCCGCGTCGGCGCGGCAGAAAACCGCGTTCTTCAGACCCGCCTCGCGCGCCGCAGTGCGCGCTCGTTCGAGCATCTCGGCGCTGAAGTCAACGCCGATCACCATTGCGTCGCTCCCGGCTCGAACTGCGGCAATCAGGGAATCGAGACCGGCGCCACACCCGAGATCCAGGATCCGCGCCCCTGCTGGAATCTCGGCAAAGATGGACACATTGGAAACTCCCGAGAAGGCGTCGACCGACGTCTCAGGCAAGCGCGCGAGAAGGTCGCTCGGATAACCCAGGCTTTCCGCAAAAGCCCTTCCCACAGGGAACGCATGTTGGCCTTGCGGCTGCCTGGACGCCGCGGAGTACGCTTGGCGAACCGCTTCGCGAATCCTGCGGGTGTGAGCGCCGTCGTCATCGATCATCACGACAAAATCGTCACCTCGGTAAATTATCGCGCGGCCGCGGCAAGAGTCGCAAGTGAAACAGTCGAATAGCTTTGCCATCGTAAGCGGATTCTTTGGGCGGCTCGGTATGCGTGAAGTTTCTCGCGGGTTCGTCGCGGTCGCGCCGCAAGCCCGCCGCAGAGCGCCGGCATCGTGCTCAGCTGCCGGATCGCTGCGCGCCCACGCCACCCGGCGCCGCTGGGCACCCATCGCGCGTGGCGTCCGAATCCGAAAGATGCTCTTGGGAAAGCTCGGGAATTCCGCCATGCTGGATTCCCTGATGCATCGGCACGACTCGAGCCATGCCAGCCAGGCGCCAGCCCGCCGCGTTGATCTCACCCTCGGCATCATTATCCTGCTGCTGATGTTCGGCACGCCCGCGAGGGCGAGTGGCCGGAGTTGGGAACCGCTCATCCTGAAAGGCGCGCGGCTTTCCCAACTGATAGGAAGCGACATTTCGAAACTCGAGGTCCTCGCGGTCCACGACGGCAGACTCGTTCCAATCCCGTTCCAGGTCGACGAGCGCAACCGTGACGGCCAGTACGCGCTTCCCTACGGGCCCGAGCCGACGGCGGCCGACAACCCGGGAATCCTCGATGCCGACGATGAAGTGTCGATGATGATTGCCGACCTGGGCCCGCGGCTGGACGCGTCGGCCGGGTATAGCCTTCCGTATGACGCGCTCGAAATCGATCTGCACGACCCGCTCGGCGGTCCGGAGCGCTACGCCTATATCGCCGCCGCGGACAACCCGATTCGCACATCGAAGCGCTACGTCGTATACGACTCGAAGCGCGACCAGATCGAGACCGATTCCTACCGGCTTGGCTTCACCAACGATTTTCCCACTGACTACGCGCCGCAGAACCGAATCGGCCAGGGTGGGCCCAGCATAATCGATCGCTTCAAGGTGCGGGTGCGCGCGGTGGTGCTCCGAATATTTCCGTTCCACCTGAACGAGAACGACGTGAACAACAATCTGCTGGGATGGAAGGCGGGTCCGATACGCGTGATCCGCCGGCTCAGCCATTCCGTGCGGCTCATTCTCGGCATCCATTCACCCGAGGTCACGAACGTCGATCTGTTCTATCGCAACTTCGGCGAAAATCCGTTCAAGGTATATTTTCCGTGGGTGCCGCGGCTGCTCTTCGGCGATATACACGTGCGGCTCGATCTCGATTTCAGGGATCTGAGCGGATATCGGCTTTCGTACTCGGGAATGAACGGACCACCGATAGCTGTCGGCGACGCCCGGGCCGAGCAGCAACTGGAAGGCAATCCTCCACGGGTCCGATGGGTCGCGATTTCCGGTCACGGCCACCTGATCATCCAGACCTTCATCCCGACGCCCGATCTGGCCCTTCTCAAGTTTCGCCTCTACTACCATAACAGTCCGCTTTCGCCCCACGAGCCGGAAAGCCTCAAGGGCGAAAGTCCCGGTATCGGCTATCTCGTGAGCGGATGGGACAATATCTCTTCGGGAACCCATCGCCTGACGCCGATTCTGCTCAACACGAGCGCGAACTATGACCCGCGCATCCTGCTCGCCGAATTGCACACGGCGCCAGTCGTTTTCGTGCGCCCTGTCAGCGCGGAAGCGGCGCGGAGCGGGGGAAAATCGATGCCCGCTCGGGGCCTTGCAAAATCCGCGGGCGCGGCGCGCTCCGCAAGAACGAAAGTCGACCCGCGGGCATTGCCGAACGATCAGCGGTAACTCACGACCTCGAGCAGGTTGCCGTCGGGGTCGAGGAAGTACATGCAGTCGTGATCTCCCCAGTCGATAGGCTTCGAGACCTCGACGCCCGCCGCGCGAAGGCTCTCCGCCGCAGCCGAAAAATCGCCTGGGCTGACGAGAAAGGCATGATGGCCCTTGCCGAGGGGACTCGCGATAATCCGTTCGCGCTCGGACTCGGTTAATTCGGGACTTGCGACCTGAAACAGGGCGAGATTCTGCTCGCCGCATTTCATCAGGATCTGCTCGGCGCCCAGGCGAGCAACCACTTCGAGTCCAAGCACCGCGGTATAAAAACGTTCGGCGCGGGCGAGTTCCCTGACTTCGATACCGAAATGATCGAGGCGCTTAAGCTTCATGGCATCTTCCTCGGTGCTGGATATCCGGCCAGCATCAGACGCGTCGCGCCGCGGCCGGCGCGGGCCGGACGGGCGCGAGGCTCCCAAGCATTGCCTCGCCTCAGCGCGGCGCCGGCGCGTTGGACAACCGGGCCGGCGCGGACGAAGCCGCGGCGGGGATCGCCGCCTGGACGCTCGCGCCACCCGTCTCCCCGGACAGCATCCGGCAAATCCGCCGCGCCATAAGTGTGCCGGCCACTCGATGGCCAAGCGCGTTCCAGTGGCCGCGGCCCAGCAGCTTGGGCGGGAAACCGTGCAGGTAGGCGTGATGCGCGTCGGCATAGGCCTGCATCTTTGGCGCAAGTGTCAGCACCGGAAATCCCTCGCGCCGTCCGAGCGCGGCGATTCGCCGGTCGGGATAAAACAGGTCCGGCACTCCCATCAGTTCGGCAAGCGCATGCCGGCGCGCCGGGTCGGGATAGACCTGCACCGGGTTGGAGAGCGTGACCGCAAGGAACGGAACTTTGTGCGCGGCCGCGTCGCGCGCGACCTGGGTTATCTCCCAGTCGGTAACGCGCCATGCTCTGCGCCAGACGGGATTGCGCGGCGCGGCGTAAAGCGGATCGGTCGCAAACCCCGGGCCGATTTGCGAGCCGGGCGCAGGCTCGTGGTTTTCTCTGGTGTAGGAGCGAATAACATTCTTCAGCGTGATGATCGCGTTGCCCGCGATGTCCGCGGTCTCGGAGTATCGCGACTCGAACCTCACGAAGCATCGGAAGCGGAACCAGGGCGAATCGATAAATGGCCCGCCCAACTCGAATCGGTCGCCGTGCCGCACGTAAAACGGGCGGCACTTGTTCACCTCCAGTCCGACCGAGTTGTTGCGGATATCGTTGCCGGTGTAGATCGCGAGCACCACGAAATCCGGCGAGTATCGCCACGCGCGCGTGCGCAGCGTCAGCAGCTCCTGGGCGGTCCCATAGTCACGCACGCCGAAATTCAACACCTCGACCCGCTTGCCCGAGAGCGCCGGACAGGCGCGAAGGCGGCGCTGTATCACCCAGAAGAACGCATCGTGCATCGGGACCACGTCGGCCTCGGTGTACGAATCGCCGAGCACCGCGATACGAAAGGTGCCGGGAGGCTTTTTGACCGAAATGTTCACGTCGCGCATCCCGCCGCTGTTCACCGTGAACCACTGCCAGTGTTCGGTCCGATGCCATCCCGAAGAGTCGGGAATCAACTGCCATCCGCGCACCGCGTCGTAGGTGACTGTATGCGGCTCGGCGTACGGCGTGAAACGGATGGCGACCTCGAACAGCAGGATCGCCGCCAGCACGCCCAAAATCGTGACGATTACGTTGCCGAGCCAGGACTTGCCCGGGCTGAACAATTTGCGCATCTATGAAACCTGCTACAGGATAGCGGAAAATCCGGAGCGGGTTGCGCTCCCGCGGGCAGGACACAGGCCGGCGGCAATCCGACCAGAGTGCACGAGCTTCATGCCACACCCCAAATTCGTCTAAATTGCCGAAAGGTGGCGCTGCTCCAGGTCGGGCCTGCGCGAGGCCAGCACGCGCTCCTTCTCGCGCATGATGAACGACGGCTTGAACGTCACGATCAGCACCGGCAACAGCGTCATCGCCCCGAGCATCGCAACGAACATCCAGACCGCCAGCAGCAACCCCATCTCGGCGTTGAACCGGATACTTGACCAGTACCAGAACAGCACCGACGCCACCAGCGTAAGCGCGGTGAAAGCCACAGCCTTGCCCGAGGTCGTGAGCGCCGTATAGGTCGCGTCCTCGATTTCGCGCCCGAGCGCGAGTTCCTCGATTATCCGGCTGACCACGTAAATCGCGTAGTCGATTCCGAATCCGACGCCGACCGTCACCACCGGAAGCGTGTTGATGTTTATCCCGATATCGTTCGCGCCCATGTACGCGTTTATCGCCGCGTTGGCGAGCGCAAGCGGGAACAGCAGGTAGATTCCGGCGACGAACGACCGATAGGTTGCGACAATGATCAGATAGATCGTGGCGAAGGCGAGCACGTTCAGCAGGACGTCGTTGTCGAGCAGCTCCTGGTTGGCCGCGGCAAGCTCGCCGATAATTCCGGCGGCGAGCCTGAAACGGACGCCCTTGACCCGATGGCGCGGGTCACCGAAGAAAAGCCGCGTGCGCTTGACGATTCGCCGGATGTTTTCGCCCTCGCGATTGCGGCAATACACGGTTATCTGCGTCGCGTCGCGCCGGGGCGTGATTATATACGCGGTCGACAGCGGCGAAGCGCCCGCCAGAAGCCCGCCCAGAAGCTGCCCGGTCTGCCGCACCGTGGTCGGCAGCACGTTCCACTTGGGCTCGAACTCGCGCAGCGCCGAGCCGCTGTTGGCGAGCAAATCCGCGAGCGAAAACGTCCGCCCCACCATCGGATCGCGATCGATATAGCGCTCGTAGCGATCCATCAGGTGGTAGAGCTTCGGCGAGTCGAGCGCACCGCGCCTAGCGAGTTGCACCACGATCACGAACTGCTCGATTGCGCCGAACTCGTCCTGTATCGCCTGCATCGCGGTATTGTACGGCGAGTCGGGCCACAGGATAGGCGTCTGCGAACCCGGGTCGCCGACCTTGAGGCCCGTCCAGAAGAACGCGCAGAGCACTATCGCGGCCACGCTCAGGCCGAGCGTGACGATTCTTCCCCGCGGCGAAAGCATCGGACCCGCGATCGAAGTCAGGATTCGCTTGAACGGCCCGCGGTCGCGCTTCTCGATCACCTCGATTCGCGGCGGCTCGAGGTAGTAGTAAACGATCGGGTTGAGCAGCAGCTCGCTTACGATGATCGCGGCGATCCAGAAGCTCGCGCTTATCGCGAGCTTCCGCAGGAACAGCACCGGCACCAGCAGGATCACGAGCACGCCGAACGCGTCGGTCAGGATTCCCGAAAGCGACGGAACGAACAGCTCCGAGAACGCCGACAGTATCGCCTTCTCCTTGTCGCGCAGCCGGTAGTACTCCTCGTAGTACCGATCGTGCATCTGCACCGAATGGCTGACCGCGCGCGCCGTGATGAGGAACGGGATCACCAGCACCAGCGGATCGAGCGCAAGCCCGACCAGCTTGAGAAAACCGAGCCCCCAGACGGCGCACACCACGCCCGAGATGGTCGGCCTGAGCGCGCCGCGCCAGTCGTGGAAATACAGGTAGAGCAGGACCCAGAGCGCCACCACCGTGACGAGGAAGATCCAGAAAATCTGCGGCGTGTAATGGTAAACCCATCCGTAGAGAATCGGCGGCCCGCCGACGTAGATTCGCACCAAACTGTCACGCTCGGGCTTGACGACGAGCCGATCGATCTCGTTGAAGATCCGCCGGTAATCCAGGCGCGATTCGAGAAAGCTGCCCTCGATCAGCGCGGCGCGGTCGTCGAGCGAGACGTAACGGCCGAAGACCACGCCGGGATTCTTGTGAACGTTGCTTCGGACCTGATCGGCCTGGGCCTGCGTGGCCGGCGCTACGCCGCCGGGAAGAATCGGCGTGTTCAGGATCACGCCGCCCGCCAGCGGCCGGAAGTAGCTCGCCGTCGCGAGCGAACGCACCGAGCCATGCCGGATCCCGTAGACGAGATCCATGTCCGACGTCATCCTGACAATCTTGCCAAGGATGCGCGGCGTATAGATCGTTCCGTGGCGCGCCTCGACCATTATCGTGACGTTGTTGACGCCGCCGAAATAACGGTCGTACTTGTGCGCTATTCTGATGAACGGATGGTTCTGCGGGAGCAGATCGCCGAAGCTGGTGACGAGCCGCGTCTGCGCGGCGAAATAGCCGAAGAAGGCGGTGAGCGCGCCGATTACGAGCAGCACCAGGTAGCGCCGCTTGAGGATCCATTCGCCGAGTCGATACCATCTCATCGCTCTTTCCGACAGGTCCCTCGCTTCAAGTTCGTTCTAGCCCTGGCACATGCGCCAAGTCCTGCCGCCGTCGGCGGTGTAGAGAATCGTCCCGTAGCCGACGATCCATCCGCGCTTGCTGTCGAAGAATCGCACCTGGCTGAGCGGCACGGGAAGCGCCGCGATGGAAGTGTCCCGCGCCCACGCGCCGTTGGGCTGAAGGCCGAGAATCGTCCCGGTCAGTCCGGTCGCCATCCCCTTGCCTGCGCCGTAGAGCTGGATTGAAAAGAGCGGATCGCGCGCGGGAATCTGCGGCGCGCCCGGCACCATCCGGTCGGGCGGCGCGCCTGGACGCGGCGCCTGATGCTGGAAGGTCCAGGTCTTGCCGCCGTCATCGGTCGCGATCACCCATCCCTCCAGTCCGCACGCCGCCCCATGTTTCAAGTCCCTGAACGAAACGCCAAAGAAGGTCGGGAGCAGGTAATCCTTGAAGCGCGGATCGTCATTCGGCCCGAGCTTGTGCTTCCATTGGGGCAGAAGCGAATCCTGCTGTTCCTGCCAGGTCTCGCCGCCGTTGTGCGTCGCCCAGATTCGCCCCATCTCGCCGACCACCCATCCGTGCTCGTCGTCGACGAAATCAACTCCGTACAGCACCGGCTCCATGTAGGGCAGCGCGTAATCGCGCAGTTCGGGCGGGAAGATGCGCTGGAGCTGGCGCTTGAGAAACGTCTCGCCGCCGTCGCTGGTGCTGAGCACCAGTGCGCGGTCGCCGACCAGAAAGCCGTGCATGCTGTCGGGAAACGAGAGCGCGAATATATACAGATGAGTGCGCGAGTTGAGCCGCTCCCAGGTCCTGCCGCCGTCGCGCGTGCGCATCACGAGCCCGTCCTGCCCGCACAGGTAGCCGTTGTGCGCGTCGGTCATCTGGATTGCGAAGACCGCGAGATCGGTTCCGATGTTGACCCTGCGGAAATGAAGCCCGCCGTCGTCCGTGCGCAGCACCTTGCCGCGCGCGCCGACGATAAACGCGCTCTTCGGACCGGTCGGCCACACGTCGAAGAACTTGTCGTTGATCGTGATGAGGCGCCGGGGAAGCGCGGGCAGCGCGACCTCGCGATGGCATGCGGCAACGATGCACAGCGCCCCCAACGCCGCGACGACCCCGAGCAGTCGAAGCCAGGAGGATTTTTCTCGCATCGAGTCCGGCCCCAAAAAATCTGCCCTATACTCAAGCAAACGCCCCGGGATCGCAAGCGAAAGATTGCGCCGGACCAAACGCACGTTAGGAAACCGGATGTGGGCAGCGGCGCGGTCGGCTGCCGCGTTCCAATGGTCAGATAGAGCGCGGTTTGACGCTGAATAGGCAACCGGATATGAATCACGCAAGTCCAAGAGAAAATTCCGGGGAGTTTCCTGCCTCCCGCCATTGAATTCTCCCGGAAGGAGAACCCTATGCCGCCAAAAGCCTTCGTTGTCGCGCCGAAGGATTATGCGCCTGCGCTTAACCTGGTCGGCGAACAGATCACCGTCCTCGCCTCCGGCGAAGCCACCGAAAGCTATGAGATCTTTCTCCAGCGTGGGCCCGAAGGCAGCGGTCCTCCGCCGCACAGTCATCCGTGGGACGAGTCCTTTTACGTAACCAAGGGCGAGGTCGCTTTCGGCTTCGGCGACGAGTTGGCGACGGTGTCGGCGGGCACACTGGTTCATGTTCCCGGCAACACCGTGCATTGGTTCCGCTTCGGCACGGACGGCGAAATGCTTTCGATGACGTCGCCGGCTGGCTCGGCGAAGATGTTCGCCGACTTGGCGCGGGCGACCGCGGCGGCGAATTTCGACCCCGGAAAACTCGCGTAAGTTGGTGATTGATTCGCGAGCCTCCCAAGGCATGGGCGGCGTATCGCGTTCGGAAACCAGCCTGGTTGATGCGCAAATCAATGGTTTGGCCAGGAGTTAAAGCCCGGAGAATCATTGAGCAAATAACGGCCCCCGCGCGCGTCTGGGCAACATGTGACTAGTCCCGCGTTCACCTCAACACCACCAGGCGTCAGTGTGGCAATCTGCACGTACAATGGCGCGGCGCGGCTGCCTGCGACACTGGAGCATCTTCGGGCGCAAGTCGTGCCCGCGGAGATTCCCTGGGAAGTCATCGTCATTGACAACGCATCCACTGACGATATCGCCGGCGTGGCGCGGCGATGCTGGCCGGACGATTCGCCAACTCGGCTCAGGGTTATTCCCGAGCCGAAACCTGGGCTTTCCAACGCTCGCCTGCGGGCATTTTTCGAGGCGCAACATGAGATAGTCAGTTTCGTCGATGACGACAACTGGGTTTCACAGGATTGGGTGGAAATCGTAAGTAGTGTAATGGCGGAGAACCCGGACGTGGGCGCGCTTGGCGGTTTGGTCTACCCGGCATGCGAGGTCAATCCACCGCAATGGTTTGAGGCTTTCAGGCATCGATATGCGACGCTGACAGCGGCCGATTTTGCAAAGATTGAGAATGTCGTGATCCTGCACGGCGCCGGCTTGAGTGTCCGTAAAGCCGCGTGGGCGGAACTTTTTGCGAATGGCTTCCGCTTTAGCGTGCCCGGCAGACGAGGCAACAACCTTTCGGGTTGTGAAGATACCGAGCTTACGTGTGCCTTGAAGCTCGCCGACTGGAGGCTCCACATTGAGCCACGGCTCAATATGCGTCACTTTTTGCCTGCCAATCGACTGACATGGAAATATCTCCGACGGCTTTCGCGTGAAGGTGGTGCCGCTGAGCTCGACGCGTATTTCTTTGTTCATCAAACCGGAGATTCAGGTGTTGTGGACCGCCTTAGCCAATTTTGGTTTTGGCATTTTCTGCTTGCGGGAGCCGCTATCGCACGCAGACCACTGGCGCTTTTGGGACTGATACTCGGACGCGAGGGAGACCGAGCTATCCTCGACGCGGAAGGGCTGTATGGACGCATGATTAATTTGCTGAGGCTCCGAAGCGGATACTCGCGTAAGCGTCGCGAAGTCAGAAAAGCTCGGTGGCGCCGGAGGAAAACGCTGCGTTGATAGGGCGATATTCCTGTGCATTTGGAATGCGGCAGTGTAAACCTGCGACCTTTGCCGCTGCGCATGCGGCATCCTGAACCGGTCGCGCTAGCCGAAGTCGGCGAGCAGAAGACCGCTCAGGTACTCGCCTTCGGCGTGGCCGAGCAGAACCGGATGGTCGGGTGCGGGGCCGAGATGGGCCAGGATGCGGAGATTTCGCCCCGCGCGCGCCTGGGCCGCGCCGACCGCGTGGACGAAGTCCTCGCCTCTGAAATGCGCGGAACAACTGAAAGTCATCAGGCATCCACCAGGAGCGAGCAGACGGATCGCAAGCTCGTTGAGCCGGGCGTAAAGGCGGGCCGCGCGGGCGCGGTCCTTGCGGCTTCGGGCAAGCGGCGGCGGATCGAGCGAAATCAGATCGAAGCGCTCGCCCGTCTTCGCCATGTACTCGCCGGCCTCGGCGTGAACCAGCTCGGCCGCGTCTTCGCCGTATCCGTTGAGCGAAAGATTGCGCCGCGCCCACGAAAGCGCGCGCGCCGACGTATCGACGCCCACCACGCGGCGCGCCTTGCCGCGAAGAGCCGCGAGCGCGAATCCGCCCGCGTAGCAGTACGCGTCGAGTACGCGCGCCCCTTCGGCCATCGCGCCCAGCCGCGCGCGGTTCTCGCGTTGATCGAGGAAATAACCGGTCTTCTGCCCATGTTCCAAGTCGATTGCGAGCCTGATTCCGTTCTCCAACGCGAGCGTCTCGGAAACCGACTCGCCCCAAAGCAAACCGAGCCGATCCTCCAGGCCTTCCTGCCTGCGCACGGCGCCCTGGCTTCGCTCGATTATCGCGCGCGGATGGAGCATCGCGACGAGCCTTTCGATGAGCAGGTCGCGAAGCCGATCCGCGCCGCGCGTCAGCAGTTGCATCACCAGCGTTTCGCCGTAGCGATCGACGATCACGCCCGAAAGCCCGTCGCCGTCGCCATTGATGAGCCTCATGCAGTCGGTGTCGGAGCGAACCACGAGCCGTCTGAGCGCGGCGGCGCTTCGAAGCCTCGCCTCGACGACCTCGCCGATAGGGGGCGCGCCGTCCCACCAGAGCATCCTGACCGCGATGGTGGTCGCGAGATTGCAGTACCCGACGCCGAGCAGAGCGCCGTCAGCCGAGCGAACTTCGACGATGGAGCCGGGTTCGGCGTCCGCGGGTTCGGCGCGCTCGATCGCGCCCGAGAAAATCCATGGATTGCCGCCACGCACCGGCGCGTCGCGTCCGGGCTTAAGGAAAATCCTGCCGCTCATGATGGTAAAGCCGCCCGGCGCGCCGCTATTTCCGCGCGAGGCGGAGAGTCGGCGCATGCGCCGCGCTTACGTCCACGGACTTTCGCGCGGGCGGCGAAACTCGCCGCTTCGTCCGCCGCTTTTGGAAACCAGCCTGATCGCGTTCACGACCATCGCGCGATCGATAGCCTTTGCCATGTCGTAGATTGCGAGCGCGGCCGCGCTCACCGCCACCATCGCCTCCATCTCGACGCCGGTCTTAGCGCTGGTCACGGCGCGCGCCTGGATATGCAGGGAGGAGCGCGCCGGGTCGGGCTTGAAATCCACCTCGACCACTTCCAGCGGTATCTGATGGCAGAGCGGGATCAGCTCGTGAGTGCGCTTGGCCGCCATGATTCCGGCGACGCGGGCGGCGGCAAGCGCCTCGCCCTTGGCAAGCCGCCCGCCGAGAATGGCGTCGAGCGTCGGGGGCGCCATTTTTATCGTGGCACGTGCGGCCGCCTCGCGCCGGGTCACGGCTTTGCCACCCACGTCAACCATCCGAATACGGCCGTGGCGGTCGAGATGGGTCAGTTCGAGCGCGTGTGCGCCTGCGGACAGGTCGCTGGAAAATGGTTTTTTGCCGCGCATTTTCTGATGCGCCTAAGAGCTTACGTTGACGCCCGCAGCATATACAATAAACTTCATTAAATCGCTGCGATCGCTCGCGGCTTGCGCGGAAGGATAATGGCAGACTCCATTGAGCGCGTTCTGATTCTCGGTTCCGGCCCGGCCGGACTTACCGCGGCGCTTTACACGGCGCGCGCAAATCTCCAACCGCTTCTGGTCGAAGGGCTCGAGCCCGGCGGACAGCTCACTATCACGACCGAGGTGGAAAACTACCCCGGTTTTGAAAACGGCATCCAGGGTCCCGAGATGATGGAAGTGTTCAAGCGCCAGGCCACCCGCTTCGGCACGCGCTTCATGCTCGGCGAAGCGACCGAGGTCCGCCTCGACAGACATCCTTTCGAGCTTGTCGTCGACGGCAAGACGCTCAAGACGCGGTCGCTGATAGTCTCGACCGGTGCCTCGGCAAAACTGCTCGGACTCGAATCTGAGAAGCGCCTGATGGGCTACGGGGTGAGCGCGTGCGCGACGTGCGACGGCGCCTTCTTCAAGGACAAGGAGGCGGTCGTGGTGGGAGGCGGCGACACCGCGATGGAGGAGGCGATTTTCCTCACGCGCTTTTGCACCAAAGTAACCGTGGTGCATCGGCGCGATCAGCTTCGCGCCTCGAAGATCATGCAGGAGCGCGCGCACCGCAATCCCAAAATCGCCTTCATCTGGGACAGCACGATTGAGGATATCGTGGGCGACAAGCAGAATGGCGTGTCCGGCGTCAGGCTCAAGAACCTGAAGACCGGCACCGCGACAGAGTTCCGCACCGATGCGGTCTTTGTCGCGATCGGCCACAAGCCCAACTCCGAAATCTTCCGCGGCAAGCTCGACATGGACGAAACCGGCTATATCAAGGTGCGTCCGGGCTCGACCTGGACTAGCGTGGAAGGCGTGTTCGCCGCGGGCGACGTGGCCGACCATGTTTACCGCCAGGCGATCACCGCCGCGGGCACCGGATGCATGGCGGCAATCGACGCGGAGCGCTGGCTCGAGGCCAACCATCCGCACGACTGAGTGGCTAGCCCGGCGTTGTGCGCGTGGACATGGAAGAGGCGGCTCATTGAATTTCCCAGGTCGCCGAACCGTCCGACTTGAGACTTCCCGAGCAAACCGGACGGACGCTCCGCAGGCTCGCGGTCAACAAATCGCGGCTGGATTCGTGAAAAAAACCATATGCGGCCGTTGATTTTAGCCACAGTCCACGGGAATACGAGATAAGCAATGGGATTCTCTAATCGTCAAGTTGGATTGTGGATGGCCGTGCTGTTGACGCTCTCGGCCGCCGGATGCGCCGACGTAACCTACCACGACGCCGCGACGCGCCCTTTCTTCCAGAAGCCCTATTACGTGGCCTCTCACGGGCGAAAGACATGGTGGGATCGGATCGTCGAACTCGACCCGGGCAAGGCGAGGGTAAAAGTCTCGCCGGAGTTTTTGAAAAATCCGCCCGAAAGAATCGCGGTCCTGCCGTTCGTGGATGAGGGTACGGCGCAATATGTGGTGGACAAATTGCCCATCACCATGCGCGACCGCGAGGAGCGCGCGCGATGGGCATGGACCGACTCTCAGCGCCTTCGCCATTACATGGTCGGCTACCTCGCGACCCGCGAGTTCATCGTTTTGAATACGATTGGAATCGACGCTGTGCTCGCCGCTCACGGTATCCGCAACGGCTCCGAACTCGCGCAGGTGAGCCCGCAGACGCTCGGCCGATGGCTGAACGCCGACGCGGTGGTCTATGGCACCGTCACCCATTACGAGGCCTACTATTTTTTCCTTGTTTCGGCTGAACAGGTTGCGATGAAGGGCCGGATCGTTTCAACCCACGACGGCCATACCCTGATAAGCTTCGACGGCGGCCGCTATCACGTCAACCCGATGCCGGCGATCGATCCGATAGACATGATGCTGAATTCGGCGCAGACGCTGATGGATATGCGCGACATCAACATCGCGCGGGCCGAAGACGAAGCGTGCCGCGAGGTCGTCATCCGGATTCCCCGCTCGAAGATCCTGCGTCAACGGCTGATGGAGCAGGCGCTCGAAGACGAATGGGGCCAGGCGGGGCCGGCAACGGCCCCTGCAGCGGCGCCTTCGACGGCATCCTCCCCAGCCTCGGGTGCTCGCGTGTGCGAAAATCACTTGGCATCCGCGCGCGCCGGTGTGGTAACAAACCCGTCATGGCGACAATCCGCTTTCCCAAGGGATTTCTCTGGGGCACCGCAAGCGCCTCTTACCAAATCGAAGGCGCATGGGACGAGGACGGCAAGGGCGAATCAATATGGGATCGCTTCTGCCATACCCCAGGCAAGATAAAGAACCAAGACACCGGCGACGTCGCCTGCGATTTCTACCATCGTTACGCCGAAGATATCGCCTTGATGGGCGAGACCGGGCTCAACGCGGCGCGTATCTCGCTTAGCTGGCCGCGAATGCTCCCCGAGGGACGCGGCAAGGTTAATCGAAAGGGAATCGATTTCTACAACCGGGTAATCGACGAACTGCTGCGCCGCCGACTCACGCCCTTCGTCACGCTTTATCATTGGGATTTGCCGCAGAAGCTCGAGGACGCCGGCGGATGGCCGAAGCGCGAGCTTGCCGAGTACTATCGCGATTACGCCGAACTGGTAGCGCGCAGCTTCGGCGACCGCGTAAAGCACTGGATCGTCTTCAACGAGCCGTGGGTCTTCACCGTGCTCGGCTATCTGCTCGGAATCCACGCCCCGGGGCGGACGGAACCGAGCGAGGCGCTCAGGGCCACCCACGTCGTCAACCTGGCGCAGGGGATGGCGGTGCGGACGCTTCGCGAGCACGCCCGTCCCGAGGCGGTCGGCACCGCGTTAAGCATGCAGCCATGCTACTCGAAGCGGGACACGCCCGAGGATCGCGCGGCGACCGAACGCTTCAGCCGTTTTCTGAATTTCTGGTTCCTGGAACCAGTGATGAACGGCCGGTACCCGGAGATTTTCCTTGGCGGGAGCAACGAAGAGCGCCTCGAAATCCGGCCCGGCGACATGGAGATCGCGAAGGCGCCTCTCGATTTTATCGGGATCAACCTGTACACGCGGACTTTCGTCGCCCATGACCCAAATGAGCCGAACCTGGGCGCCCGCCAAGCGCCCGCCGAGGAAGGCGCGGAATTGACCGATTTCAAATGGGAAGTCTATCCGCCCGCGTTGTCGCGGATGATCCTCGACGTTACGCGCGAGTTCGGCCGTTTGCCGATCTACATCACCGAGAACGGATGTTCCTACGGCGAAGGCCCCGGGCCGGACGGCAAAGTCCACGACCAAAGACGAATCAGCTTCCTTCGGCGGTATATCGCCGAGATGGGACGCGCGATCGAGCAAGGCGCGGACGTGCGCGGCTATTTCCATTGGACATTCACCGACAATTTCGAATGGGCTGAAGGTTTTTCACAACGGTTCGGCCTGGTGTATTGCGATTTCAAGACGCAGAAACGAATCGTGAAGGATAGCGGCCACTGGTACGCGGCTCTCGCGCGCTCGAACGCGCTCGACCCCGAGGGCGATTAGCGCACAACGTTTCCCGACAAGGGATATACAGTCGGCTGATCTTTAGCTGGAGAAATAAAAGCGCGGCGCGACCCTCCTGCGAGTCGCGCCGCGTATCTGTTCGCCCGAGGCTAAAAGTTAGAAGGAAAGTACCAGCCTCAGTACCACGATCGATGCGACCGCGAGCAGCGCCATCATCGCACCGTACGCGCCGTCGATGAATCTTTCTCGTTTCCGGCGCGCCAGTTCTTCCCGGGCCGATTCGGTTTCCTGAAAATAAGGCTCTCTTGCAACTCCACGTATTGCGGCATTCATGCCAATTCCTCCGGTTTCACCTGCCAGCCAAGCTGGTCTGGCCGTCACGCCGGGCAGTTTTCGCCCATCTTCCGTGATGCCGCAAAATCCAAGCGCTGGCGTGCGTGAACAGCGCCTGAGCGGCGGTTAAAAGAATCCTTCACACGAGCGAAAGCAATGAGCTCACGATATAAAAGAGCGTAATCACGCCTACCGCGAGTCCCGGAAGCTCGCCAAGCAAGGCGTTTTGCGCCTGATGCAGCGAATCGGTAGGTTTGGCGGTTGCGGGATTCCAATAGATTTCGGTGACCCCCGCGGTATTCATCATTGTCGTGTTCATCGCTGGATCATCCTCCTGGCCACAGCGGCTTGCACGACTTGTATCGCAATGGCGGTGCCAGCAAAATTATCGCGATTTTCGAAGTAGAAGATTCGTTTCCTGTCCGCAAAATGCGCAAGCGATCCCAGAAAATCCAGATAATATGCGGTATTTTCCAGATTCCTAATTTGCGAAAAACGCTACCAGTTCCCCGGTTCATGCAACCTGCGAATTGCAGTCTGCGAATTTACGCAAGATGCCTACTGCATCCGAGCGGTCTTCCTCTTTCGTATTCCGATTGAATTTGAGAAAGTCTCTCGATCATGAGCGAAGCCGCAGAGCCTCGGCCACCCGGACCATCCGATAAAAAGACCGGATCGCTTCTCCTCCCATCTTCGGACTCAGCCATCCCCGAATCCCACATCGAGCCGGCCCAAGGACGGGATCTGCTTTTGCGGCTGGCTGAACTTGTGGTTTTCCTGCTGGCCGTGGTTGGCGCGGTAGCTTTAGGCCTCGGGATCACCGACTACTTCAGCGCGCATACCTATGTGGCGGCATATCTGGTCGCGTACGGCGGATTTCGTACCGCCGACATCCTGGTGCGCGAGAATTACGGCCCGGACCCGGTGCGCGATGCGCTCGGGCGCAGGATCCTGAATCAGCTTCCGGTCCTCGTATTGTTCGCGGCCGCGCCCTTCGAGCGCACCTACCTCTACGGCGGCGAGCCCTCGTCATTGCTCGGAGCGCTTGGTCTTCTTGTCGAGCTGGTGGGGCTATGGCTTGCGCTTGGCGCGCGAATTCAACTCGGGTTTTTCTCCTGGGAAAGATCTCCGGAAGGGGAGCAGCGCCGCGTGCTGGTAAAATCGGGATTTTACCGGTTCATCCGTCATCCGACCTACAGCGGGGTGCTCCTGGCCCTGGTAGCGTGGCCGGTGGTGTACGGAGCGCCGGCCGCTTTCGTGCTCACGCTGGTGATCGGAATTCTTGCGACGCGACGGGCAATACGCGCCGAGGAGGCGGAATTGCTCGCGCGCTTCGGCGACGAGTACGCCGAGTATCAGCGGACCACGGACGCGGCGATCCCGAACTTCTGGTGAGTGCTCAGCCGGGTTGGCGAGCCTTCAACTGGCAGGCGACCATCGAGCAGTAGCTCTCCTGCGCGTTTTCCGAAACGAACAGCCGGCCGCATCCCGCGCATTTCCGAATCGTCTCCCCGTCGCGCAACAGTGATTCCATGCGGCGCGCGGTCTCGCCCTCTTCGGCTGCGACAGGTTCGCGCCTTCGCTCGGCAGGCGCGGCGATGTCCGGCGCAATCCTGCCCTCGGCGCGCGCGCGTGCGAGTTTGTCGGCCTGCTCGTTCCAATGGTTGCCCGCGTGACCCGCCACCCATTCGAAGCGGACTTTGCGTTTCGCAACCTCACGGTCGAGTTCGTCCCACAGTTCCCGGTTCGCGTTGCGCTTCCATCCGAGCGTCATCGTCTTGACGACGTATTCGCTGTCGCTCCGAAGCGTGACCCGAGCACCTTCCTCGGTCGCCCGCAGCGCCTCGATCGCCGCGGTTATCTCCATGCGGTTGTTGGTCGTATTCGGGACCGGACCGCCGCTTAGCGCGCGGCGCTCGGACGCCGGCTCCACGATAACGACGCCCCATCCGCCGGGGCCGGGATTGCCGATACAAGCGCCGTCGGCGTAAACGACGTATTCCTTGGCCGCGCTGTTCATTGCACCATCCGCGGAGTTATTCGAGATTGCGCTCTCGGCGCAGGCTACGGAACCACTGGAGATAGTTTTGCGCCGCGCGATCCCACGAGAAGTCGCATGCAAAGCAGTTCTGCATGACCTGGCGCCATCTCGACGGCGATTTGAACGTCGAGGCCATCCTGCCCAGCGCCGCGACCAGCTCCTCGCCGCGATAATTCTCGAAGACGAACCCGTTTCCCTTGCCGGTCGCGGGGTCGAATTCCCATACCGTATCACGAAGCCCGCCGGTCGCTCTGACCACCGGCGCGGTGCCGTACTTCGCCGCGTACATCTGGGTAAGCCCGCACGGCTCGAACCGCGACGGCATCAGGAACGCGTCGCATCCCGCCTGTATCCTGTGCGCCATCCGATTGTCGAACTCCGCCACGAGGCGAAGCTTGCCGGGATATCGCCGTTCGGCTTCGCAAAAAAACTCTTCCAGCTTCGGATCGCCGCTCGCGAGCATCACAAGTTGCATATCGACCTTCATCACGTCGTCCAGCGACTCCCGCAGCAGGTCGAAGCCCTTCTGCGAGGTCATCCGCGACACCATCCCGACCAGCGGCGCGTCCTCGCGATGCGGCAAGCTGACGGCCACGCGCAGATCCTTCGTACACGCGCGCTTGCCCTCGGGACGTTCGGGCGTATAGCGCTCGGCGATCAGCCGATCGGTCGCGGGATTCCATTCCGAGTAATCGGCGCCGTTCAGAATCCCGACGAAATGCGAGCCCTTGTGCGCAAGCACGCCTTCGAGCCCGAACCCAAGCTCGGCGGTTGTCGAGACCTCGCGCGCGTAGGTGGGGCTGACGGTCGATACGCCGTCGGAAAGCACAATCGCTCCCTTCATCAGGTTGACCCGCCCGAAGAACTCCAGGCACTCCATCGTGAAGTACGAGCGGTCGATTCCGAGCAGCGGAAAGTCGCCGGCGTCCATCAGGCCCTGGAACGCGAGATTGTGAATCGTGAAAACCGAGATGGCACGTCCGAAGCGCTCGCGAAAGTATCCGTCGGCGCGCATCGCGATCGGCGTAACCGAGGCATGCCAGTCGTGCGCATGGACGACGTCGGGAACGATAACGTCGGCGGCGATTTGCGCGGCGGCGCGGCCGAAGAAGATGTAACGCCGGAAGTTGTCTGGATAGTCCTTGCCGCGCTCGCCGTAAACCTCGGCGCGCCCGAAAAACCCCGGATGCGACACCAGGTACATCGGGATTCCACCCGGAGTGTGTGCGTGAAGCACCGAATACCGTTCCACCGAGTCGCCGAGGCGAACCTTGAGCCCTTCGACCATCTTGCGCGCGGTGACATTCGAGATAATCCCGCGGTAGGCCGGGAGTATCAGGACAGGTTCGGCGCCCGCGCGCTTCAGAGCATTCGGCAGCGCGCCCAACACGTCGGCAAGCCCGCCGACCTTGGCCCAGGGAGAAATTTCCGCAGCGATAATCGCGATTTTCATGATGAAAATAACCGGTTGGATTCGAAATCGCCGTTGACGCGCGAAGCTTCCGCGCGCAAACCGAAGTTTAGCAGGAACGGTTCGAGGAACGGACGCGGAGCGCGGGCCTCCTGCGCGGCGTCATCCGGCCGCCAGCTCAACGGATGGAGCGCTCCCGCCGAGCCGCCTCAGCTCGCCTGCATCATCTCCGCCGCCGCCTGCACCGCCTCGACGACCGCCCGAAGCTGCTCGGCCGCATCTTCGGGCGGGACCGGGTTGATATGGAAGCCGGTTCCGACTTCGAAGCCCGCCACCTTGGTCAGGGCCGGGGTGATTTCGAGATGCCAGTGGTAATGCTTGTTGGGCGGCTCGCGCAACGGAGCGGAATGGATGATGTAATTGAACGGCGGATCGTTGAGCGCGTTCTTGAGCGCGCCGAGCGTGGCTTTGAGCGCGTGCGCGAGTTCGTGGTAGTCGGCCGCCTCGGAGTACTCGAAGTGCGAGGAATGGTCCTTCGGGATGATCACGATCTCGTAGGGAAATCGCGCCGCGAACGGACAGGCCGCGATATACCGCTCGTTTTCATAGACGACGCGCCGGCGATCCTCGCTCTCCTGCACCACGATATCGCAGAAGATGCATCGCTCCTTCAGCGTGAAATAGCCGCTCGCGCCGCGCAGTTCCTGTTGCACGCTGAGGGGGAGAATCGGCAGCGCGATAAGCTGCGAATGGGGATGCTCGAGGCTCGCGCCCGCTTCAGCGCCGTGGTTCTTGAAAATGATCACGTAGCGGAAGCGGTCGTCCCTGGCGAGGTCGAGAACCCGGTCGCGGTAGGCCCACAGCACCTCCTCGATCTCGGCCGGTTCCATATCGGCCATGCAGCGGTCATGCTCGGGCGTTTCGATCACCACCTCGTGCGCGCCGATTCCGTTCATCAGGTCGTAGAGACCCGCGCCGCGCTTGCCGAGCGGGCCCTCAATCCTGAGCGCCGGGAACTTGTTGGGAACGCCGCGCACCCGCCATCCGGGCTGGTTAGGCAGTGAGCCATGCTGTCTGTAGGCAAGCAC